>JALWOP010000001.1 GCA_027083445.1 Planctomycetota bacterium
CCCCGCCCTCTGGCTCGCGCGGCGCTACGGCTTCGCTCCCCTGCCGTGGAGCGTCCCCAGCACCCTCGTCCCCTATCTGGCGCTCGCACCGCTGCTCTTTTTCGCCGCCCTCGGCCTCGGCGATCGGGCGCGACTTGGCGGGCGCGAGGGACGCACCCTGATCGCGCTCTTGACTCTCATGGGGCTTGCGCCGCTGGCCCTTGGTTTCTGGGGTGCCGGCGCTGCCGGGGCGAGGCTGGCGAGCCTTGCCCTCTCGCCCCTCGCGGCCGGGGGGATGGTTCGGCTCTTGGAGCGCCGCCGGTGGGCTCCCCTGATCGGGCTCGTTCTCGTCGCGGGAGTCTTCGACCTGGCGCTGCGCGGCAGGGCGCGGGTGCTCGAGGCGCTGGCGCCCTTCCAGGTCCACCGCGTGGAGGGCCTCCTCGAGCCGGTCTTTCCCAGCGCGGAGGAACTTCCCGGGGATGGCCTGCTCCCCGGCAACATCCTGGTTCCGAGCAGCCAGCGTGAGCGGGCGCGTCTCATTCGGCGCCGACATCGGGCCCTGGCCTATCGTTGGATCCGTCTCCACGCTGGGGATCTCGGCGAGGGAGCGGTCCTGTGGCGTTCCCTCGCCCCGGCCGACATCGATCGGGGCAAGGGGCCGGTGGGGCTCTCTCTGGCACCGCTCTACACCGGTCTCCCCCTGTGGTGCGAGAACGGACCGGAGACCTCCGCCGGGAGCCCGCGCTGGAAGCCGCGACGGGCACGCGTACGTGCCCTCTACGAGACGCAGGGTGAGTTCGATCCAAACACCCTGCGGGAGCTCTCGCAGCTCGCACGGCCCGCCTTCTTCCTCGTCGAGGAGGCCGATCGCGAGGCGACCTATCGCGGTCCCTACCGACCCTTCCGGGGAGTGGATCTCGAGTTGGAGCGCCTTGGAGCGGAGCGCGCCTTCGTCGTCGGGACGGCGGCGGTCTATACCTGGAGTCCACGATGAGTCCCTTCGTGCGCCACCCCACCGTTCGACACGCCGACCGGGTGGCGGCCCGTTCCGTGTTCGTTCTCGTCCTGGTCCTCCTCTCCGCCGGCCTGCCGAGGAGGGCCACGTCGCCGGGCGGTGAGGCGGTGTTCGATGGGGCCGCGGCCCTGGCTCACGGCCACCTGGCTGGGGGAGAGGGAGGGGAGCGCGCACCCCTCGGTCAGGTTCTGCTCAGCCTGCCGGCCTACGGTGCCGGGGTTGCACTCGACCGGCTCTTCGCCTCCCCAGTGAGCGCTACGGCGGCGGTGGAGGGCCGGCCCTTTGCTAGGGCTCCCTTTGCTAGGGCCCCCTTTTCTAGGGCTCTGGTCACCTGGGTCGGCGTGCTCCTCTCGGCCTTGACCGCCTGGCTGATCGTCTTGGTGACCCGGCGGCTCGGGGCAGAGCGACTCCACGCCTGGCTCGCCGGGCTTGGCTACGGCTGCTCGACCTTCGCCTGGCCCGAGGCGTACAGCGGCCTGGAGTGGGTTGCGGGGGCCTGTCTCTGCCTGACCGCCTTCCACCTGCTCCTGCGCATGCGCGAACGCTTCGACCGTTTGGAATCGCCACGTCGGCGAGCCCTGGTGGGGATCGGTTCGGCCCTCGCCTGGGCCTGGCTCGCCGCTCCGTCCCTGCGGCTGGCCGTGATCGTGCTGGCCGGGGTGCTCGAGGTGGTCTACATCCGCGGGCATCGCAGGTTGGCCAGCTCACGTTGGATGCCCCGTCACAAAGAGGCCGGCCGAGGTGGTGCGGGGGGATGGCTCGTCGGGATACTGCCCCTGATCGTGGCCCTGGCGATCGGCCTGGCTCTCGATCGGTCGCGGGCTGGAGTCTGGTTCGACCTAGCGCCCTTCGAACGGGCCGAGGCACCCGCCAAACGCCTGGGGGTGCTCCTTGTCTCTCCCTCCCGGGGACTGTGGGTGCACGCGCCGCTCCTGCTCCTCCTGCCTTGGGGGCTGGCTGTCTGTCGCCGGGAGGGCGAGCGTCTCTTCCCGCGCACCCTGGGACTCCTCTCCCTGGCGGTGGTCCTGCCCGCCGTGGTTCTCGTCGCTCGAGGGGAGCCCTGCTTCGCGAGCCCCGGTCCCCTTCTGCCGCTCCTGCCCTTCCTCTGGGTCGGGGCGACCCTTGCATTGGGAACGGCTGCGCAGAGTCCCGCACTGCGGAGCATGGCCCTGGCCCTGGCCGCGGTCGGTGTGCTGGTGCAACTCCCCGCCATCCTGGTCGACCCGCTGACCACGCGCGACCTCTTCGAAGAGGCGCGGCTCCAGACCGCGTCGGACCAGAGCTGCGAGGAACTCGCCTTCGCCGAGGGCTTCGAACTTCCCCTGGTACGCTGGCGCATCCTGCGGCACCGCATCAGCGGCATGCCCGACCGCTTCGATCCGGGGGAGATCTTCCACCGCGAGGCCGCGACCGACCTCGAGCCGCGGGCCGGGGCCCCTCCCTGGCAACACCTCCTCTGGGTCGACCTGGTGGTTTCCCATCGAGTGCCGGCCTGGCTCTTGATCGGCCTTCTGGCCGGCCTGCTCGGGCTGGGGGTGGGGCTCTCCGCTTCGGCACTCCATCCAGGCCGTCCCTAGGCGGGCACTCAAGGGATCCGGGCCCGGGGTCGATGGAAACCAGGTCATGCTGCTCCCGATCCTCCTAGCGCTCTCGGCCTCCACGCCGGCCCCGCCTCCCGACTCCGCTGCCCGCACGGAGTGCTTCGTACTCGAGGAGCCGACCGAGGAGGGGATGGAGCCGGTCGCGGTGATCGCCCTGCGGCGCGTCGCGGGCGAGCACGGCCTCCTGTTCGAGGAGGAGTTCGTCTTCCGCGAGAACGGTCTGCGCGTCCTGGTCGAGGAGCTTCACGATCAGCCTGGGGAGGCGCTCTCGCCGCGCTTGATCTGGCGTGAGCTGCGGGTCTCTCCCGCGACCGGGCGCACCTGGCTCGCTGAGTGGGATGCGGAGCGTGGCCTCGTCTCGACCGCCAGCTACGGGAGCGCTTCCCCCGTGCATGGCTCCCTCGCGGGGCCGCGGCCCCGTTTTCCCCTCGCTCTGATCGAGAGCCTGAGGCGGGGAGAGGCTCCCTCGACCGTGACCACCCTCGATCCACTCTCCCGGCGGAGGGTTCAGCTCTCGATCCAGTCCAAGACCAGGGCGGGGCGCAGGGAGTACTCCCTCCTGCGCGAGGACGGCTCCCTCGCTGGGCGCTACCTCTTCGAGGGCAACGCTCTGGTCGAGCTCGCCCTGCAAGGGGGGGGGCGCGTAGCGCGCGCCTCCAGCTCAGCGGAGTTCGATCGCCTGGCGGAGCAGTGGCGTGTCGTCTATGACCCGCTGGAGGCCCTGCGCGCCTTCGCGCGCAACCCCCACGCACTCCCGCGGTGAACCCTTCGTAAGGGTCCGCACTTGGCGTAATCCTGACCGAAGGGGGTGGCCTTCCTGGGCCCGGGCTGCGCTACATTGGTCGGGCGCCGCGTTCCCCGCGCTGCGCCCTAGGCATGCCCCGCTTCTCTTCGACCGTTCCTCCCACCCTCGCTCTCTGTCTTTGCCTCGCGGGCGCCGGCTGCAGGAGTCCCGAGGAGTACCGCCGCGATGCCGATGAGGAGGTCTATGCGCTCATCGATGCACGTCGGGCGGCCCTCTTCGATGAGGCCTCGGGCTTCACGATCGATCCGCCACGGGACAGCCTGCGCCAGCGCATCCTGCGCGGCGAGTGGGACAGTGAACACCGTTACAGCCTGATCGAGATCCTGGCGATCGCGGCCGAGAACAACCGTGAGGTTCGTTCGCGCCAGGAACAGCTCTACCGGGCGGCCCTCGACCTCTCCTTGGAGCGTTGGCGCTTCGGGTGGCGTCCCGGGGGCGACGGCGGAGCCAGTCTCAGCGGGGGCAAGGAGGCCGAGAATGCCTCGGCCGATGGCGGACTCTCGATGACGCGCCTCCTGGGGAGCGGGGCCACCATCGTGGGCGACATCGGGGCGAGCCTTCTGCGGGTCGTCTCCACGGGGGACGGCTGGGACCTGGCCAGCGACCTCAGTCTCTCCATCACCCAGCCGCTCCTGGCCGGTGCCGGGGCGCGTATCGTCAAGGAGAGCCTGACCCAGGCCGAGCGAAACCTGGTCTACGAGGTTCGTTCCTACGAACGCTTCCGGCGCACCTTCGCCGTCGACATCGCGGCACAGGTCTATGACCTCTTGCAAGCCGAAGACGAGGTCAAGAACGAGGAGCGCAACTACGAGAACCTGGTCGAGCTGCGTGAGCGTAACGAAGCCATGGCCGAGGCCGGCCGCCTTTCGGACATCCAAGCCGACCAGGCGCTCCAGGACGAGCTGCGCTCCGAGGCGACCCTGCTGCGCCTGCGCACGAGTCTCGAACGCCGCCGGGACCAGTTCAACCTGTTGCTCGGGCTACCGATCGACGTCGAGTTGCTCTTGGACCCAGCGGAGTTCTCCTCGCTCGCCGATGACGACCCACTCCTCTTGGAACTCGATCCCGATCGGGCGGCAGAGTTCGCCCTGGGGAGGCGCCTCGACCACTTGACCCTCCTCGATTCGGTCGCGGACCGCGAGCGGACGGTGTTGATCGCCGAGGATGCTCTGCGAGCGGGACTTTCCCTGAACGCATCCGTGACGGAGGCTTCGGCCGAGGGTCGGCCCCTCGACCTCACCTCGGACGGATTGGCCTGGTCGCTGGGGCTCGACTTCACCGCCCCCCTCGACCGCAAGGCGGAGCGCAATGCTTACCGCTCGTCGCTGATCTCCCTCGCCGCTGCCCAGCGGAGCGCGGAGGAGGATGCCGACCGCATTGAAGCCGATGTACGCGATGCCCTGCGCCAGGCGATGAACGCCAGCGAGGACCTGGTGATCCAGCGGGGAGCCCTCGAACTCTCCGAGCGCAGGGTGGAGAGCGCCAAGCTCAACCTCGACGCAGGTCGGGCCTCCACGCGGGATGTGCTCGAGGCCCAGGAGGCCCTGGTCAATGCCCGCAACGCGGTCACGGCGGCACGCATCACCTTCACCCTGGCGCGACTGGGGCTCTACCTCCAACTGGAGCTCCTGCGCGTGGACGAGGACGGTATCCACGTGCTCGAAGACGAGGCCGGCCAACTGACGAGAAAAAGCCATGACGAGACGCAGACGTAAGAGAGGGCTGGTTCTGTTGGCTCTCGTAATCGTGGGAGTGGGAACCCTCGCCTATGGGGCACGGGAGGGCTGGTTTCGCGATTCGGGCCAAGTGGCTCTCCAGGGGGTTCCCGTGCGACGTGGGCCCCTGCGCATCAGCGAGCTCTCCCGGGGCAACCTCGAGGCCAAGGACGCTGCACGCATCATCGTCGAGTATGAGTACGGAGGGACGATCATCTTCCTGGAGGAGGAGGGGCGCTATGTCGAAGAGGGCGATCTGATCTGCGAGTTGGACGTCTCCGACCTCGAGGACCGGCGCGTCACCCAAGAGATCGAGGTCAAGAGCGCCGAGGCCTCCCTGACCAAGTCGACCGAGCAGTACGAGATCCAGCAGATCCAGAACCAGACCGACATGGACGAGGCGCGGTTGGCCCTCAAACTGGCGCAGCTCGACCTGCGCAAGTTCATCGATCTCGATGCGATGCCGCCCGACTACGATCCCCGCAAGGATCCCGCGCCGACCGAGGGCGAATGGGCCCACGAGTTGGCCAAGGCGGAAGAGGCGATCAAGATCGCACGCATGACCCTGGCCCAGGACGAAGAGACCCTCAAGTGGACCACCGAGCTGCACGAGCGCGGGTTCGTGCAGCGCACGGAACTCGAGCGGGACCGCCTGGCGGTCGAGAGCAGCCGCATTCGCGTGGAGCAAGCGGAGCGAGAGTTCGAATTGGCGCGCCAATTCGGCTACCAGCGCAAGCTGGCCGAACTCGAGGCCGAGGTGCAGCGACGGGAGCGGGACATCCTCAAGGTCGAGAAGCAGGCCATCGCCCGCCTGGCGGATCTCGAAGCGGAGCGCGAGTCGGACCGCTATCGCGCCCAGAGGGAGCGCGAGACCCTGGCCGAGATCGAAGAGCAACTCGGTTACGGCAAGATCTACGCACCGGCCAGCGGGATGCTCGTCTATTCGAGGTCGGGTGGACACCGCTGGGGCGGAGGCGAGGTTCCCCAGGAGGGGGGGACGGTCCACGAGCGCCAAGAGATCGCCACCATTCCCCGCGCCGGCGGCATGGCGGTGGACGTGAGCCTGCACGAGACCAAGCTCGACAACGTGCGCGTTGGTCAGAAGGTCTTCGTGCGCATCGATGCCATTCCGGGCCAGGTTTTCGAGGGGCGCGTGGACTACGTCGCCGCCGTCGCCGACTCGGGGAGCTGGATGTCCAACCCCAACCAGCGCCTCTACAAGACCGAGGTCTCCTTGGACGAGGCGGTCCCCGAGATGCGACCCGGCATGTCCTGCGAGGTCGAGATTCTGATCGAGGATCTGGAGGATGTGCTCTACGTTCCGCGCCAAGCGGTCTATCTCGACGGCAAGAGACCCGTCTGTTTCGTGGTCGGCGATGGCGGAATCGAGACCCGTCCGGTCAAGGTGGGGCTCGACAATGCCAAGTGGGTCGTGATCGAGGAGGGGCTCACCGAGGGCGAACTCGTCCTGCTGGCGCCGCCGGCTGGCTGGAAGGGAAAGGCGGAAGGAGAGGGAGGATCCGCGCCGGAAGCTTCGAGTTCACCGGGCCGGCGCTACCAGGGCCGTCCGGGGAGCACCCCGGGGTCGGGCTCTGCCACGGGCTCGGATGGAGAGGAGCCCGGTTCGGGTCACGTTCCGGTATCCCACGAGGTCGCCGGGACGAGCGAGGAGAACCCCGACCAGTGACCCTGCTCGGATCCTCGACTCCGCAGCAGAAGCTGGGGGCGCAGCCGGTGGCCGAACTCCGCGACGTGACCCGCGTCTACACCATGGGGGAGACCGAGGTCCGCGCGCTCGATGGCATTAGCCACGCTTTCCAGCACGGCGAGTACTGGTCGATCATGGGCAGCTCGGGGAGTGGCAAGTCGACTCTGCTCAACATCCTGGGGTGCATCGACCGCCCGACGGCGGGCGACTACTTCGTGCGGGGGCGGGGAGTGGCCGACCTGGATGACGACGAGCTCTCGGAGCTGCGCGGCCGGGAACTGGGGTTCGTCTTTCAGTCCTACAACCTGATTCCCCAGCTCGACGTCCTGGAGAACATCATGGTGCCGGTGCTCTATTTGGATGATGTCCCCCCCGAGGCCGAGGACCGAGCGCGTTCGCTGGCCGAGCGGGTGGGGCTGATCGATCGATTGGATCACCGACCGGCCCAACTTTCGGGGGGGCAGCAGCAGCGCGTCGCCATCGCCCGCGCTTTGATCAATGATCCGGCCCTGATCCTGGCCGACGAGGCGACCGGGAACCTGGATACCCGGACCGCAGAGGAGATCCTGGAACTCTTCGATGAGCTGCACGAGGAGGGGAAGACGATCCTCCTGGTGACCCACGAGGAGGAGGTGGGTCGGCGTGCCGAGAAGACGCTGCGGCTGCGGGACGGCAGGGTGGCCGAGGTGGGGGAGAATCGCTGATGCGCTCCTCACGGCTCCTGCGAGCCCTGCGCCTGGGCGTGGGGAGCCTGCTCCTGCACAAGCTGCGCTCGACCCTGACCACCCTGGGAGTGCTCTTCGGTGTGGCCAGTGTGATCGCCATGCTGGCCGTGGCCGAAGGGGCCAGCGAGCAGGCCCAGGAGCAGATTCGCCAGCTCGGCAGCACCAACGTCATTCTGCGCAGCGTCAAGCCCCCCGAGGACCTGGTCTCGAACCAGGAGACGCGTGTCCTCGCCTACGGTCTCACCCGCGAGGATCTCGAGCGCATCCGCGGGACCTACCCCGGCCTGCGGGCGGTCGTGCCGGTTCTCGACACCCCCCAAGAGGTGCGCTACCTGGAGCACGTCTGCTCCCCGCACGTGCAGTGTGTTCCTCCGGAGTACCTGGAGGTGACCGGCCGGGTCCTGCATGCGGGGCGTTTTCTCGCCGCGGCGGACGAGCGAGCCTATGCCCAGGTCTGTGTGCTGAGCTACGAGATCGCCCGCTACCTCTTCCCCTTCGAACCGGCGCTGGGCAAGCGCGTCAAGATCGGTGCGGACTACTTCGAGGTGGTCGGCGTGACGATTGGGCGTGTTCCCATCGGCCAGATCCATATCGATCCCGGACAGGAGGTCGCCGGAGATGTCTTCTTGCCCCTTGCAACCGGGCGCAAGATCTTCGGCGAGCGCCAGGTGCGCGTCCGTTCCGGCACCATGGACATCACCGAGGTCGAGCTGCACGAGATCATCGTCGGCGTGCGTGAGACGGTGGACGTTCCGTTCATCGCCGCCGCCTGTCGGGCGATGCTCGCCTCGGAGCATCCCCGCAAGGACTACGAGGTGGTCGTGCCCCTCGAGCTCTTGATCCGCGAGCGGGAAACCAAGCGCATCTTCTCGATCGTGCTGGGGTCGATCGCCGGTATTTCGCTCCTGGTGGGGGGCATCGGCATCATGAACGTGATGCTCGCAACCGTCACCGAGCGCACGCGCGAGATCGGCGTGCGCCGAGCCCTGGGGGCCAAGCGGCGACACATCGTCTCCCAGTTCCTGATCGAGACCATCGTGCTTTCAGGTGCGGGTGGTTTGGCCGGCGTCGCCCTCGGCCTCGCTGTGCCGTGGTGGATCGAATACAAGAGCGGGATGCGCACGATCGTCACCCCACAGGCCCCGCTCCTGGCCTTTGCCATTTCGGTCGGAACCGGGGTGATCTTCGGCCTCTACCCCGCTTGGCGGGCGGCAAGCATGGATCCGGTCGAGGCCCTGCGCCACGAGTGAGTCGGCTCCGCCTTGGCGCTTCGCCTTTCTCTGGGGCCTTCCTCTGGGGCCTTCCTCTGGGCCGATTCAGACCGTCAGCTCCGCCCGTAGAGCCAAGGCCTGGGCCAGATCCGATGGGCGAGGGGGGGCCGCCGGATCCCGGTCGGCGGAGTCGAGGTCGGCGATGGTGCGTGCCACGCCGCGCAGGGCTTGCACCGCACGGGCCGAGAGAGCCCGGCGCTCCAGGGCCTGGGCGACCAGATCGCGCCCAGAGCCCGTGAGCGGTGCCCAGCGATCGAGTTCCGTGGGGCTGAGTCGGGCGTTGGCAACCGTCTGGCCCCGGGCCGCTTGCCCTTGGCGAGCCGCCTGGACCTGGGCGGCGAGTTCCCCGGCCCGGGGGCCGCTGGCGCTCTCGGCGGTCAGGTCGCCAAGCTCCGGTGGAGCCAGTTCGACGCGTAGCTCGATGCGGTCGAGCAGGGGACCGGAGATGCGCCCACGATAGCGGCGCACCGCGCCCGGGGGACAGGGGCAGGGGACCCGCGGATGTCCACGGTATCCGCAGGGACAGGGATTCATGGCGGCGACGAGCTGGAACCGGGCCGGCAGCTCGACCTGGCGACCGGCGCGACTGAGGAGGACCCGGCCCCGTTCGAGGGGGGTGCGCAGGGCCTCCAGCACCTCGCGCCGGAACTCCCCGAGCTCATCGAGGAAGAGCACGCCCCGGTGGGCCAGGGTGATCTCTCCGGCGACGAGCTGGTTGCCGCCACCGACCAGTCCGGCGTGGCTGGCGCTGTGGTGGGGGGCTCGGAAAGGACGCCTGCGTGCCAGGGTCTTGGGCCAGCGACCTCCCGCGGAGAGCACGCTGGTGATCTCGAGTCGCTCTTCGAGATCGAGGGGGGGGAGGAGGTCGACGAGTCCGCGGGCGAGCATCGACTTGCCCGCCCCCGGAGGCCCGATGAAGAGCAGCCCATGGCCGCCGGCCGCGGCGATGGCCAGGGCGCGTTTGGCGGCGGCGTGGCCACGCACCTGGTCCAGGAGGGGGCCGCGGGAATCGCAGGCGGGCTCGGGGGG
>JALWOP010000002.1 GCA_027083445.1 Planctomycetota bacterium
GAGGCAGGGCGGCGCTCGTGGCCTCCATTCTACGGCCGGGGCGCGGCGGGGTCAGCGGGGCAGGGCATCCAGGTCGAATCCGCTGAGCTGGCCTGCGGAAAGGTGGTGCCAGCCCAGCCCCGCAATCATGACCGCGTTGTCGGTGCACCACTCGGGCTCGGGGAAGAATGTTGCGATTCCCTCCTCCAGCGCCTCCTGGGCCAGGCGCTGGCGCAGGCGGCGGTTGCAGGCCACGCCCCCGGCGACCAGGACCTGCTCACAGCCCTCCTGCCCCGCGGCGCGCAGGGTTGTTTTCACCAGCGCATCGACGACCGCTTCCTGGAAGGAGGCGGCGACATCCGCACGGTCGGGGATCTGGTCGACCTCCGGCGTCGGGGCGAGGGCGTCCCCTCCCCGCAGGTGGTAGAGCACGGCGGTCTTCAGCCCCGAGAAGCTGAATCCCAGGCCGCCGTCCTTGGGTCGGTAGCGTGGGAAGGGTATGGCCCCGGGGTCGCCCTGTTCGGCCAGAGCCGAAACGGCGGGTCCCCCCGGGTAGGGTAGGCCGAGCAGGTGGGCCACCTTGTCGAAGGCTTCGCCGGCGGCGTCATCCCGGGTCGTCGCGAGCTGGCTCATCTCCAGGGGACTGCGGGATAGGTAGAGGGCGGTGTGTCCCCCGGATGCGACCAGGGCGACGCAGGGATAGCGCACCGCATCCCTCGGCGCTCCCATCGTGGCGGCATAGACGTGGGCTTCGATGTGGTGCACCCCGATCAGGGGCAGACCCCGGGTGAAGGCGAGCGCCTTGGCTGCCGAGAGGCCGACCAGGAGTGAACCGACCAGCCCCGGACGGTGGGTGACGGCGATTGCTGCCAAATCGTCCAGTCCGCACCCGGCTTCGTCGAGGGCTCGATCGATGACGGGCAGGATGGAGCGCAGGTGGGAACGGCTGGCGATCTCCGGCACGACCCCACCGTAGAGCGCATGCTCGGCGACCTGGCTGTCCACCACGGAGGAGAGCACGCTCCTGCCCTCTGCGACCACCGCCGCCGCGGTCTCGTCACAGGAGGATTCGATACCGAGGATGAGTTCGGTCAATCGAGGGGCTCCGCAGGGGGATGCTTGCCGGAGAGTAGATCCAGGGCGACCGTGAGCTCTGGGTCTCGGGGTAGCTCGGCGATCAAATCCAGTCCCTCTGCCTCTTCCCAGCGGGCCAGGGCATCGAGGGCTTCCGGCGGGGGACCGTAGTCGCTCTGGTAGCGCCACAGGGTCATGCGCTCTGCCTCCGACAGGGCGACGCTCACATCGGGGAGGATGCCGTAGTCCCGGTCCGGTTCCGCGCTGCGCTCAAAGGTGCGCCCCGAGGGGGAGTAGTAATAGGACGAGGTCACCTTGGCGCGTGTGCCCCAACGCGGGAAGTGCCGCACGGTCTGCACCATCCCCTTGCCGTAGGTCGGAGTGCCGACGAGCACGGCTAGACGGTGGTCTTGCAGGGCTCCGGCCAGCATCTCACTGGCGCTGGCGGTCTCTCCGTTGACCAGGACGACCATGGGCGTGCCCCGGTAGAGTGCCTGGTCCGCTTGGGCCTGATAGGAGACCTCCTCGCCCCGTCCCTCGGTGTAGACGATCCGGCCCGCGGGGATGAAGCGCCGGGCGATGGCGATGGCGCTGTCGAGTACTCCTCCAGGGTTACCTCGCAGATCGAGGACGAGAGCGTGGGCTCCACGGGTGGCGAGATACTGGAAGGCGGCGTCGAACTCCTCTGCGGTGTGCACGCTGAAGGAGGAGATCGAGAGGTAACCGATGCCCCGCTCCGGGTCGAGGACCTGGACGTGGCGCACGGTCGGATCGATGACGGGACCCGGCTGAAGCACCAGGGTACGCTCTTTGCCATCCAGACCACGGACAACGGCTTCGAGCTTGTCCTCGGGCGGATGGGAGAGCCGATAGCGGAACTCCTGTTCGTCCAGATCGGAGACGGGTTCACCTGCCAGGGTCAGGAAGCGATCGCCGACGCGCAGGCCGGCGCGGCTCGCAGGGGACTGGGGCAGGGGATAGAGCACTCTCCCTTCACCGATCGGGCGCTGGAAAACAGCCCCGATGCCACGGAAGCTTCCTTCGGTCTCCCGCCCGAGGCGTGCGGACTGCGAGACGTCGTAGTAGCGTGAGTAGCGGTCCAGGCCACGTAACATTCCGTCCAAGGCCATGTGGACCAGCTCGTCTGGGCTGACGTCTCGCACGAAGGACTTGCGCGCGAAGTCTCGCACCTCGATGTACTGCATGACATCGTCTTCCTCATCGAAGAGGCCGATCTCAGCCATGAGGACCACCAAGATCAGAGTTGTGATGACACCGAGGAGGAAGGTGACGACGAGCGAATCGCGCTGCATGGCACCATTCTAGGCCAAGCCCGACGGGCTCTCAGCTCGCGGCCGTTTCTCCCAGCTCGGCCATCGCCTGTGCATACTGCTCATCATTCGGCGCGACCCCGTGCCACCCGGGCTGATCCTCCATGAAGGAGACGCCCTTGCCGATCACCGTGCGGCAGATGATGGCGCTGGGGCGGTATCTCTCGGCCTTGGCTTCATGCAGCGCATCATCCACGGCATCGAGGTCGTGTCCGTCGATTCGTACGGCGTGCCATCCGAAGGCCTCATACTTTTGAGCCAGATCGCGAACGTTCATGACGTCGTGCATGTGTCCATCGATCTGAACGTCGTTGAAGTCGACCAGAACCGTCAGGTTGCCGACGCCGTAGTGGGCTGCGCTCGTCGCGGCCTCCCAGATCTGTCCCTCCTCGCTCTCCCCGTCGGATGAGGTGCAGTAGATCTGACTGTCCCAGCCGTTGGCCCGGGCGGCGATAGCCATGCCTGTCGCCACCGAGACCCCGTTCCCCAAGCTACCCGTGGAGAAATCGATCCCCAGGTCCGGATTGCGGTGGGGGTGTCCCTGGAGGGGAGAGCCGAACTTGCGAAAGCGCACGAGTTCCTCGCGAGGAATGATCCCCTTGATCGCAAGCAACGAGTAGTAGCCGGCGCAGGTGTGGCCGTTGCTCAGAATGAAGCGATCCCGGTCGGGCGCATGCAAGCAGGTCGGATCCAGGCGCAGGTGTTCGCAGAACAGCACCGTCATGAAGTCGGCCATGCCCAAGGGCCCGCCTGGATGGCCACAGCCGGCCGCGTGCACCATCGTCAGGATGTCCCGTCGGACCTGGGTTGCGATGCCTTGCAGTTCGCTGCGTCGTTCGCTGGAGAGAGCCATGCTTCAGGCCTTTCGTTGCAACAGGTCCCGTGCGCGGGCGGCGATACCGGTAGCGTCCAGTCCGTAGAAGGCCAAGAGCTCTTCGGCCGTGCCGCTTTGCCCGAACGAGTCGTCCAGGCCCACCATCTCGAGGGGGCAGGGAAGGTTGCGCGCCAGGACCTGGGCGACGGCGTCGCCCAGTCCCCCGCGAATCTGATGTTCCTCGGCGGTCAGAATCGCCCCGCACTCCGCCGCGGCGTCAAGGATCATCTCTGCGTCGATGGGGTCGATCGAGGCCATGTTGATCACCCGTGCTTCGATGCCGTCCGCGGCGAGTCGGGTCGCGGCAGCGAGTGCCTGGGCGACCTCGACGCCGCAGGCGATGATGGCCAGGTCCTTCCCCTCACGCAGGAGCGCTCCTCGACCCAGGACGAACTCGTAATCCTCAGAGAGGACCACCGGGGTCGCTGCCCGGGAGAGGCGCACATAGAAGGGGCCTGGAGTCGCCGCTGCGGCCCGGATCGCCAGGCGCGCTTCGACCGCATCGGCGGGGACGAGCACGCGCATCTTCGGGAGGACGCGCATCAAAGTGATGTCCTCGAGCATTTGATGGGACTTTCCATCCTCACCCACCGTCAGGCCGGCGTGGGTGGCGCAGACCTTCACCGAGAGTTCGGGAACGCAGACGCTCTGACGGATCTGCTCCCAGGCCTTACCTGCGGCGAACATGGCAAAGGAGCTGGCGAAGACCGTCTTGCCCTGGGCGGCCAGGCCGGCGGCCGTTCCGATCATGTTGGCCTCGGCGACACCCAGATTGAGAAAGCGGTCGGGGTATGCCTGGCCGAAGGCCTTGGTCTTGGTCGAACCGGAGAGGTCGGCGTCGAGCACGAAGATGTCGTCGCGCTCGCCGCCGAGCTCGACGAGAGCATCCCCGTAGGCGTTGCGGGTCGCCACGGGGTTCGGCTGGCCGGTCGCGAGGGGAGCGAGGGCGGAGGGAGTCATGTCGTCGAAGGGAGGCTGGCGGGGGAGGCCGGGGAGGCTTTGTACCTGCCGGTTCGGGGATCCAGATCCCGGTAGAGGACGATTTCTGCCAGGTGGACTGCTGGAAAGGCCCAAGTGTCCCCGATGGTGGACGGTAGGCCCTAGCGTGACCGAAGGGCCAGGCAGACGTAGAAGATTATCGAGTAATCACTTAGAAGGCTCTGCCCCCCTCTCGATCCGGCTGGCACGCCGATCGCAGGCTTCCTGCGCGCCCCAACGCCGCTCTCGCGGCAGGAGTCCGATGAATGAAACGTACAGCGCTGATCTCCGCCCTCGCCCTGGTCACCCTCTTCAGCCCTGCCTACGCGTCAGAGGACGCCGCGATCGGGCTCAGCACCGTTCGCGGCCTGTTCCGCAGGATGGATACGGACGGTAACGGCGAGATCAGCGCCCTGGAGGCCGGGCGTAACCATATTCCTAGCAAGGACTTCGTAGCGTACGACAGCAATCGTGACCGCCGACTTTCCCAGGCGGAGTTCACCCTCTTCTACCGCCAGCTCGTGATTCGGTCGGGCAGGAAGGTCGCCGCGGATTTGGATGCTGAGGCGGCACGCATCACGGCTGCCCGACGTGCCAAGCGGGCCGACGAGGTGGAGCGGCGGGAGCAGGCCCGCAAGAAGGCCCTGGAGGAGGCGCGTCGGGCCGAGGCGGCCCGGGAGAGTGAACGAGAGGCCCAGGAGGCCGCACGCGCCGAGAAGGCCCGTCAGGAGGCCGATCGGACGGGAGCCGGTAAGAGCGGCAGCGAGGGGAAGCCGACCGCCAATCCGGGAGGGGTTGCCACGCCGGGGAGCGTCCAGTCCGCCGATCCGCCCCCCGCGCCTCCCGAGGAGGGTCTGAGCGATGCCCAGCGTGCTGAGAAGGCCCGAGCGGAGAAGCAGGCCCAGGACGCTGCGCGAGCCGCCAAGGCTCGGGCTGAGAAGCAGGCCCAGGACGCCGCCCGCGCGCAGAAGGCGCGTGAGGAGAAGCAGGCCCAAGACGCCGCGCGTGCTGCCCAGGCCCGTGCCGAAGCGGAGGCTGCGGAAGCCGCCCGGCGCAGGCAGGAAGAAAAGGACGAGGCGGCCACCCCCGAGGAGCGTGCCGCGGGCTACGTGAAGCGTCTGGTCAAGGCCGGCCGTCTCACCACCCAGCAGGCACGGGACTTCTACACCCTGCTGACCGCACCGCCCTCGGGCAGCTCCGATGCGGTCGCAGTGGACACCCTGCGGACTGCCCTCGCCGCAGCCAAACGGCGCATCACTTCGCTGGTCGTGGCGGGAGCGTTGACTTCAGAGGAGGGGCGCCAGCTCTCCCAGGCTCTCGATGCTCGGGCCAAGGCCGCTCTTCCCGCCCAAGGGGGAACCGAACGCAAGGCCGGAAGTGGACGCCGAACGGCCAAGCCCAAGGACGCTGGGGCTGCGCGGAGCCGTGACGGTGGCAAGGGTGTGCGCTCGGTAGGCAGGGTCAAGAACGCTGGGACCGTCCGTCCCGTGGGGAGTGCCCCACAGCCGAGAACCTCACGGAGTGGAGCCCAGCGGAAGAGGGACTAGCGGGCCCCTACGTGCGGACTCGGGACGACCTAAGCAACAGACGACCTAATGCAGCATCGGGGTGGATGAGCTTTCGTCCTCTCCCCGGTACTCCGCGTAGCTGTCCTCGGTTTCGAAGACCCGCACGCGGGTGAGACGGGCGCCGCCCCACTGCGGTTCGCGCCGAACCAGGCGCTCCCAGAAAGCGATCGCCAGGGTCTCGGCGGTGATGATGTCGAGGGAGCGCAGGAAGGGCACGTCTTCGTTGAGAAGGCGGTGGTCCACTGCCTGGACAAGCTCCTCCTGCATGGCGCTATCGAGATCGACGAGGTTCATGATCATCCCCGTGCGGGGATCGAGTTCCCCCGCGACTCGGACCTCGACCAGGTAGTTGTGCCCATGGATGTTTCCGCAGGGACCGTAGGTCTCGCGGTTCTGCTGGGCGTCCAGGTGGGGAGAGTGCAGGCGGTGAGCGGCTGAGAAGCGCACGCGGTGAACGAGGGCGACCTTGGGCATGCAGGGGAGTCTCCCTCGCCGGAGGGGGGCTGGCAATGCGTAACTTGCGTCAGGGAGGTTGCCGCTGGGGTCCCGATTGGAGGCCGGAGGAGGATGTCTATCCCGGATTCAGACCCCTGGAGGCCCATTCGTAAGGCTTGGCGAAGTTTTTTTGGGCTTCGGAAGACGGGTGGGGATCGGCTATTCGGATGTACCTAGCGGAGTCTTCCCATGAAGAAAGCCTACGACCGAGAACTCGTCCAACGTCTCCTGCCGCTCCTGCGCTCGATCGGCGTCGAGATCGCCGAGCGCATGCACGAGGAGCGCGTTCTGCAGGGACGTATCGCCGTCTATGAGCGACGCGGGGAGTATTGCGCTGAGCTCTTCAACCTGCGGGCTGCACTGGCCGTCCACCGTCGTGAGTTGCGTCTGGCGCGCAAGGAACTCGAGACCCTCGGGTGCGTTTTGGATCGCAACCATCCGGGACGGATCTTGATCCCCGGAGCGGATGGGGATGTCGAGAACGGCTTCACCTGGGCGGCGAGCGATCCCACCCTGCGGCGTGCGGCAACGGGAGTAGCTATCGCCTAGCCGCCCCGTCCTGCCGATTCTCGGAACAGACCGGCGCGGGCCGTCCACCTTTGGTGGACGGCCCGCCCGCATTCGCGGGCTCTCGCCCGTGGTCAAGTGGAGCTGGACGGCGGAGGAACTTCCAGGTCGGCTTGATCGCCCTCGGCCTGGTAGGCCTCCCAGATCACGGCGGCGACATCCTCGGGCTGGTTCATCGCATCGCGATCCCAATCGCCTTCCACCCCCTCGAAGATCGTCGTTGCCGTGGGGCCGGGGTAGACCGTCGAGACGCGGATGCCCCGGGGACGCAGGTCCTCTCGCAGGCTGTTCGAGAATCCCATCAAGCCGGCCTTCGTCGCTGAATAGAGGCTGCTACCGGGGAAACCCTGCCGGGCAGCGATGGAGGCGATGTTGAAGATGTGGCCCTTGGGGCTCTCCGTGAGGGCTGCGAGGGACTCCTGGGTCGTGAGGTAGGGACCGGTCAGGTTGACCTCGACCATGCGCTCCCAGTCGCGCAGCTCGGTCTCTTCGAAGGGCTTGGATTCGAAGATGCCCGCGTTGTTGACCAGGACGTCCATCTCCTCATCGAAGAAGTCCACCGCCCGGAAGACCGCGGCTTCGATGGAGCCGTGATCTCGGAGGTTCATCTGACAGGCGATGCCCTGCCCGCCGGCGGCTTCGATCTCTCCGACGACCGAGTCGAGCTCGGAGGAGGTGCGTGCGGCGACAGCGACCTGGGCGCCTTCCCGGGCGAAGCGCAGGGCGATGGCGCGACCGATACCTCGGCCGCCGCCGGTGATGAAGATGCGGATGCTCATGGGGGGGTCCTGGAGGGACGGCGGATTCTACACGGCTCCCTCGGATCGACTCGCCTCGGCCCGGCGCGATAGACTCTAGTCTCCATGGCTTGGAGTCCCCTCGGCACCCAGTTCTGCTTGGAACTCGCTTTCGGCACCCTTTTGGGGCTCTGCCTCGTGCAGAGGGCCCCCCTGGGGCTGTTCTTCCACCGCTTGATGGGGATCACGGCTCTGCTGCCGCTCCTTCTCGCCGCTGCCGGTCCGCCTCTCTTCGCCCAGGGGAGCTGGGCTTCACCGGTCTCCCTGGCCAGCGGGGCGGCCATCGTGGGCTTTCCCATCTTCTCGGGGCCCCTCAGCAGCCGCAAGCGCACCCTGGGAGCCGCCTGGAGCACCGCCTGCTGCGGTCTGGCCCTGGTCCTCGCCGTGCGGACCGCCCCGGGCGTCGAGGGCGCCGGAGGCATGCTCCTAGGCAGCCTCTCCGCCATGGCGACCGGGGCCGTGGCGGGGGGGGTGGGGCTGGCGATGGTCGTCGGGCACTGGTATCTGACCGTGCCCCAACTGCCCGTCTCCTGGCTGAAGCGCCTCAACGGCTACACGGCGGTGGCCATGATCGCCTCGGTGATCCTCCTGACCGCCAGCATTCTCCTGAACGCCGACGCCCTCGCCGCCGCCAGGACGCCCCTCCTGGGACCCTGGGGGCTCTTCTACCTCTCCGCCCGCGTCGCGGTCGGCCTGGTACTACCCCTGCTCTTCGCCTGGATGACAGCGGGTTCCCTGAAGTACGGGAACACCCGTTCGGCGACCGGCATCCTCTACGCCTCGACCGTCCTCGTCCTGATCGGCGCGGCGGTCTCGCTTTCCCTCCAGGATTCCTACGGCATCCCCCTCTGATTCCACCGTGAGTGACCTCCCGCCTGTCCGCTGGATCGAACTCGGCCTACCCCGGCCCGACGATCCCAGCCGTCTGATCTTCCTCAAAGCTGACGGGCCCTTCGCCCTGCGGCCCTTCTACCTGAACCCCGAGGGTGAGGGTGAGATACGCTTGCACCTCGATCGGCGCACCGAGGATGGGGGCCTCACCGGCTGTATCGCCTGCGGTCACCCCGAGCTCTTCACGGTCAAGCGCTTCCCGCGCGGCCTGGGGATCGCGATTGTGGTCGTCGCCGCCCTCCTGGCGCCCTTCACCGCCTACCTGAGCCTGGCGGTCGCGGCCCTACTCGACTTCATCATCTACCACAGCGCTCCCGAAGAGGTGCACTGCTACGCCTGCGGTGCGATCCACCGCGGTTTTCGGGACGTGCCGCGCCATCCGCGCTTCGACCGCACCATCGCCGAGCGGCTGCGCTACGGCGAGCGGGCGGTGATGGGTAGCCCCATGCGTCCCGAGGGGACGGCGGACGCACCCGACCCGGAGCACTGATCCGGGCGGTCCGGACCAATGAAAGAAGGCCCCGCGACGCGCGCGGGGCCTTCGTGGATGGTTCCGAGCGGCGCGACGCGCGCGCCGCCGGTTCGGCTCGAATCGTCTGGATCAGAAGATGATCTGCAGGGAGAGGCCCAGCCAGTCGATCTCGTTGGCGGCGACGTCGGAGGTGGTCGACGAGTACTGGAAGGTCCACTTCAGGTTGTGGCCGTCCAGGTAGTTGATCACGCCCAGGTCGAGTTTGTTCTCGTCGGCGCTGTTGTCGAAGTCCTGGTAGCGCAGGCCGATTTCCCAGGTGTCCGGCTGGAGCATGTAGGTGCCCTGGATGGACCAGGGGGTGCTGTCGGCGGCCAGGGAGGCACTGCCCAGCATGCCGGTCAGGGAGCCGTTGGTGGCGACCAGGCCGGTGTCGAGGTCCATGATGTCGGCGCCGAAGCTGTAGACGTTGGTGCCGCCGTGGAACTCGAGCACGGTGCCCGAGTTGTTGTCGACGCCGCCGTCGTCCCAGAATGCGATACCAGCGGTCGCGCTCGGGTCATCGGTGCCACCGTAGGCGCCTTCGCTGTCGCTGGCACCCTCGCCCATCAGGTCGAAGGTGACGTGGCCGGCGAGCAGGTACTCGTCCGCAAGGCCATCGCTGCCGTTGGTGGCGGTGATCGACCAGGCGATCTGGTCGAAGGCACCCGAGACCATGAAGCCGGGGGTACGCGCGTTCCAGAGCTGGCCGACGACGTTGCGGTCGATGAAGAACAGCTTGCCGCTGCTGATCAGGCCGCTACGGGAAACGCCGGGCTTGAACTGGCCGAAGCGCCCGTTGACTTGCCCGCCAAGGGGGAAGTCGATGTAGGCGTCCAGCAGGACCGGGCTGTCGGCGAAGTCGGCTTGCAGTTTGTAGCCGTAGTCGCCGCGCTTGCCGGCCACGATGAAACGGACGTCGTTGACTTCAAAGCCACCGAGGTTCAGGTCACTCGAGTTGAGGTAGGAGGTACGGATGCGACCGGACACGTTCGGGCCGGTGGTATCCAGGGCGCTGCTCGTGGTGAGCGCCTCGATCTCCTGATCGAGGGTGGACCAATCGGTATCGGTCGCAAGGGCGCCAGTGCTGGTCACTGCCAGCGCGATGGCGCTGTAGACGAGCTTCTTCATGGGGTTAGACACTCCGAAAGAGGGAGACAGACAGACAGAGAGTTCAGGGATGGGGGTCTAGAGCGCGCAGAGCATGCCCCGGAGAGTCCGGGACGTCGAGAGCCTGCAATGGCTTTTTCGCGCGGGATTCCGGAGATTCCTTCGGCGGGAGTGCGGACTCCTTGGCCCCTATTTCGGGAGGACCTGGGCGGGTTTCAGCCCAAACCTAGGCAGTAGAAGGGGTTAGGTGCGCCTCCCCGACCCCGGATGTTTCGGGGTCTTTTCTGTATGCCCGCCTCCTGACGGGTAAGACAGTATTTAATGGGGCCCATGCGCCCAGGGGGTCGATTCGGGCCGCTCCTTGGCAAACCGGGCGGTGATTTTCCGTGGCTGCCCTCCGAGTTCAGTCCTCTGGACCACGGCCCCTCTCGCGCTTGCGTGCCGACCGGCGACGCTTGGCTTCCAGGCGTCGCCGCTTCGAAGCCGCCGTGGGCCGCGTGGCTCGGCGCTGCTTGGGGACGACGAGGCCCTCACGGAGCAGCTCCCTCAGTCTGGTGCGGGCCTCCTCGAGGTTGCGGGCGCGCTCCCGGTACCGAGAGGCATGGATGACCAACTCCCCCTCGCGGGTCAGTCTGTGCTGCAGACGGGCCAGAAGGCGCTCTCTACGGGTTTCCCCGACACTGGCGCTTTCAGTGAGACTGAAGCGCAGCACCACCTTGCTCTCGACCTTGTTGACATTCTGGCCACCGGGTCCACCCGAACGGGCGAAAGAAGCCCTGAGTTCGTGGGGGGGGATGACCCAGCGAGCGGTGACCGGAAGGGGCTCCACCTCAGGCGTGCCGGGGATCCTGCTCCCGCAGCCGGGTAAAGGTGTAGATCCCCGTATCGTGGCCGTCGGAGAAGCGCACTGCGATGGCGTAGTTGCCCACGAGGCGCACGTCGGTCTGGGTCAGGTCGTCCGGCACACTGGTGGGGTCGAGCAGTGGCCTCCCGGTGAGTTCATGCACGCACTGGGCGCAGGGACAGAGGCGCCGTAGTTCGGCCGCCGTATAGACGGTCTCCCAGCCATCCGCCCACTCGATCGAGAGCTTGGCAGGGTCGCGACGGCCGATCCGAACCGGTTGGTTGGGGGCGCTCATCAGGCGAAATGGCCCGGCGGGGGCGGCAGGGGCCCGGTCGTGATGGCAAGGGCCCGGTGGCAAGGGCCCGGTGGCAAGGAGCCAGCCAGTGATAGAAAGGCCCCGGTCAGTGATAGAAAGGCCCTGGTGGCCGGGACCAGACTTGAACTGGTGACCCCTTGATTTTCAATCAAGTGCTCTACCAACTGAGCTACCCGGCCGGGGAGCGCGGGATTGTCGCCCCACCTCGCCGAGCCGTCAAAGGGGGTAGAGCAGGTTTTTCGGACGGCTGCGGTCTTTCTCGCCGGATGGGGGAGTTCTGCGTTCACCGCCGGCAGGGGTCTTCCTCGGGGCCCATCCCGGGGTCATCACCCCCAAGGAGTTCTCGGGCGACGGCTACGTCCCTGGCGATCTGCTCGATCAGCGCGTCCAGGCCCTCGAAGCGGCGCTCTGCCCGTAGGTGCGCGACGAACTCCACCTCGAGGCTCTGTCCATAGAGTTCCTCCTCACAGTCCAAGAGGTGTACCTCGATGCGAGGCCTTGCAGCCGCCCTACCCTCCAGGGTGGGCCGGAAGCCGATGTTGGTGACCGCGCTTTGCCACCCGTGTCCGAGCCGTCGGGCCCGGCAGGCGTAGACCCCCGCCGGTGGATGCAACTCGTGGTGTAGGTCGAGGTTGGCCGTGGGAAAGCCCAGGCGGCGGCCCAGCCCGTCACCGCGAACGACCGTCCCCAGGACGGAAACCGCCCGCCCCAGCATGCGCGCCGCCCCCGCCAGGTCACCGAGTTCGACCGCCTCGCGAATGGCCGTACTCGAAACGGCGCGCTGATCCACGGAAACGCGCGGGACCACGTCGATGGGGTAGCCGAGCCGTTCCAAGAGTTCGGGACCACCGCTGCGGTCTCGACCGAACTTACTGTCGAAACCCAAAACGAAGCGCTGGGCACGCAGAGCTGAAATGAGGATCTTCTCGACAAACTCCTCGGCCGGAGTGTTCCGCAGCCGCTCGTCAAAAGCCAGGGCCAGCGTGTGCCCCACGCCCGCCCGCCGAAAAAGCTCGAGCCGGTGTTCCAGGGAAGTCAGTGTCTTGGGTGCCCGACCCAGGAGTACCTCTTTGGGATGCGCCGTAAAGGTCACGACGGTCGGGACGAGTCCACCTTCGCGGGCGCGCTCGACGTTCTTGGCCAGGATGGCCTGATGGCCCAGGTGAATCCCGTCGAAGACGCCGATGGAAACCACCGATCCGGCGAATCCTGTCCGCGGGAGGCCTGCGATCGCACGGGAGACGAGCACGGTCAGGAGCGTGTGCTCTTGTAGCGTTCGACCAGCTCGGCCAAGGCTGCTCGGTTCTTCAGTTTGTCCGCGGGCGACATGCGATCGACGAGCAGGATACCCTCGAGATGATCGTATTCGTGCTGCACGACACGGCTTTCGAAACCCGAAAACTCCTGTTCAAATCGATTTCCCTTTATGTCATAAGCCTCGACCGTGCAACGGTCGGGCCGTTCGATCTCGGCATAGATACCGGGAAAGGAGAGGCAGCCCTCCTCATAGAGCGATTTGTCGCCGTCCCGGGAGACGATGACCGGGTTGATCAGGATGCGATTCGCCTCGGGTTGCTCGGGATCGCCCTCGGGATTGTAAACCAAGATACGGCGGTCCAATCCCACCTGCGGGGCTGCCAAGCCGACACCCTTGCTCGTGAACATCAGTTCGAGCATGGCTGCAACCGTACGTTCGAGGCCGGCATCGAAATCGGTGACCGGAGTCGCCGTGCGACGCAGGATCGGGCTGGGATAGAGGGTGAGGGCGAATTCCAGGGCCTCGGACATGGACGGGGAAGGCGCGGTTGGAGTGAATTGACGACGCTGACAGCCTCCCATACTATCTCCGCAGGCCCTCCTGCGGTCGACCTGCCCGCCCCGCTCCGGTCCCTCGCCGGCGGGGCGCCCGTTCGTTCGAGGGGAGCGTGAATCGTGGTCGACTATTCGAAGCACATCCAGAAGGCAGAGGAAGCGGTTCGCCGCCGCAACTACGACTTTGCCATCCAGCTCTACCAGCAGCTCCTCGAGATCGATCCGGACGTCGGGGAGGCGCGGGCGGGGCTGCGCACGGCCCTGCGCCGGCGCCACGAGGCCAAGAAGGGCGGGAAGCTCTTCGGGAAAATCGCGGGGGCCGCTCCCCTGACGGTGGCAAGGGGTCTGGCCAAGGCCCGCAAACACGACGCCGCTGCGAAGCAGGCCGAGCAGTACCTCGCAAGAAACCCCCTGGATGTGGAGGCCAACCTCTTCCTGGGGAGCTGCCTGGAGGCGGCGGGGCACTACAACTCGGCCCTGGCCGTGTATGAATTCCTGAGCGAGATCGCCCCCCGGAACCCGGAAGGCCTGCGCCGCGCCGGGGGGATGATGCGCGTCAAGGGCGACCCCGAGAAGGCTTTGGAGTACTACGAACGTGCCCTCGAGGCGGATCCCCGCGATCGTGAGGCGATCAAGGCGCGCAAGGATCTGGCGGCGGAGGTGGCCCTGGAACGATCCCGCTTCGACCAGGTCGAGCACAGCCGCGAGCAGATCGTCGACAAGGAGGAGGCCGAGCGCCTCGAGCGCTCCCAGCGCATCCACCGTTCGCCCGAGGAGCTACGGGAGGAGTTGGAGCGGCTGGAGGGCCGCTTCGCCGAGGACTCCTCCGACGTCGATCTCATGCTCGAGATGGCCACGATCCACGAGAAGCTGAAGGATCCCGAGGCCGCCCTCGACCTGGTGCGCCGGGCCCAGAGCTATCGCAAGGAATCGGCGGATCTGCGGGACCGCCTGGCCCTCCTGGAGCGCAAGACGCTCAAGAAGGCCATCGCTCGCGCGGACAAGGCCGGCGACCAGGCCCTGGCGGACCGACTCGAGGGTGAGCTGCGGGAGCTGGAGCTGGCGGATCTGGAGCGCCGCCTCGAGCTGACGCCCGGAGATGCCCGCCTGCGCCTCGATCTGGGGCGGGCCTACCTGCGAGCGGAGCGGTTGGACGAGGCCGCCGGCGAGCTCCAGAAGGCGACCGGGGACCCCCGGACCGAGAATGAGGCGCGCATCGAGCTGGCCCGCTGCTTCCGCCAGAAGGGGTACCTGGACCTGGCCAAGAAGGAGTTCCAGCGGGCCCTGGACGCCCGTCCCGCGGTGGACGAGCGTGCCCGCGAGATCCTGTACAATCTCGGCTCGATCGCCGAGACGGAAGGGGACGCAGCCGAAGCGCGTGCCTTCTACTCACGCATCTTCGAGGTCGACATCGGCTATCGGGATGTGGCGGCGAAGATGGAACAACTCAAGAGCGACTGATCCAGAGCGTTTGACGACCGTCGGGACCGATCCCCGGCGGTCGCCTGACACTGTTCGAAGAACCCATGCCCAACACCAAGCAAGCCAAGAAGCGGATGCGCCAGGACGAGAAGGCTCGTCTGGCCAACAAGGTCAAGCGGTCCGCCATGAAGACCGCCATCAAGAAGGTCTTGAAGGCCGAGGATGCCGAAAGTGCCCGAGCCGCACTCCCCGAGGCCATGAAGCGCATCGACAAGTGCGCCAAGAAGAACATCATCCACGCCAATGCAGCGGCTCGGAAGAAGTCGCAGCTCGACCGCCACATCCGCAGCCTCTAACTTCCGATCGTGGGGCGCTTCGAGACCAGCCTCGACCACTCCAGCCGCTGGCACCAGCCTGTCCGGGTTCCGGTCGGCAAGCAGGATGTCTTTCATGCGGCCAAGGAGATGGTGGATGACCTGCCCGGGTGGAAGATCCTCTCGGTGGATGACGACGCGCTCACGCTCAGTTGTGAGGCCGGGGGCGGTCTGCTCGGGGGGACATCGCGCATCACGATTCGGGTCGAGGGACCTGACGGCATCCCCAACTCTGAGACCCACTGCATCTCGGAGTCGACAGGCGGACTACTCTTCTCCCGCGACAAGAGCCGCGTGGCGGAGTTCGTCAAGAAGTTCTGGATGCGGATGACCTGACCCCGAGGTTGCATCACCCCGTCCCGTCAGGCGGACCCCACACCGACAACCAAGGGCGCGCACGAATCTCTCGTGCGTGCCCTTGTCGTGGATAGCCCTGTTTGAGAAGGGGCGCAGGGCCGAGTCAGAGGGGGGTCAGTTCGATCCGTCGGAACTCCGCCTCCGCTCCCTCGGCTTGGATTGCGATCTGACCGTGGTCGGTCGTGCAGTCGTAGCCGTGGTTGACGAGATCGCCGTTGACCCAGATGTCGATACTCCGGCCGCGGCACTCGATATCCATCGTGTTCCACTCCCCGGGTGGTTTTTCGGAGTCATCGGTCAGGTTCAGGATGCGCCTGGCGTCGCCCTCTTCGCAGCCCCATTTCTCGGGGGGACCCCTTCGCGCCTCCATGTCGTCGACGGTGATGTCTTCACCGATGGCCCAGAAATCCCCGGCATTCCCGTGGTGCATCTGGCACTCGATGGAGCGCGGGAACATGCCGTACAGATAGCGGGGCGTGGAGGCATGCACGAGGACTCCGCAGTTGCCCGGCTCCCCGGGCCAGCGGTACTCCACGTGCAGGCGGTAGTCGGAGTAGACCTTGTCGGTGATCAGGTGCCCGGGGGGCGTGCCCAGGCTGACGAGCAACCCGTCACGGACGATGAAGGGGGACTGCAGACTCGGATCCTCGTCCATGGCCGGGACGTCGGCGTGCCACCCCTGGAGGTTCTTGCCGTTGAAGAGGGCGATCGGACGACTCGCGCATGAGGCGAACAGGCCTAGGAGCAGGAGGTATGCCTTCATGCCGGCCAGTGTACCCCCTGCGCGTGCCTTCCTCCGGTCAAGGTGGCTGGCGATGAATGGAGCGAAGGCCCCGCGGAAAGATCCGCGGGGCCCTCGCCTCGGGGTGTTGTCCCCCGGATCAGCGCGCGCCGAGTACCTGGGAGTAACGGAAGTAGACCTCGAGGCAGAGCACCATGGTGGCGGTGCTGTAGACCCGGCCTCCGGCCCATCCCCAAGGCCCGATCGGATCCCAGGAGCCGTTGAAGGAGCCGTCCTTGCGTTGGGAGTCGAGGACGGCGGGCTTGAGGGCCGCGTTCCAGGCCTTCCAGTGCTTGCCGCCCATCTGGAACATGGCGTAGGAGCCGTAGTACCAGTAGTACATGTCGCAGCCCAGCCCCTCGGGATCCCATTCGGGCAGCGTCTTGAGCATCAGATCGGCGTGGGATCTCATGATCTCGTGCTCCTTGGGGTCCTGCCCCAAGAAGAAGCGACACAGGAGCCCTACGGCGGTCATCGCCTCGCCCTTTTCGGGCGGGTAATCGTCGTTCACGCCGGTGACCCGGGAGCTCATCGAGCCCCTGGAGTCGTAGCCGACTCGGCCGGTGGCGGGGTCGGTCACCTCGTCGATCCAGTTCAGGGCACCGGTGTAGGCCTCTTCATCGATGGTGAGGTGGGCATCCTCGGCGGACTTCAGGGCGAAGACCATCCAGCCGGTGACCGAAGTGTCGTTGTCCCCGACGGGCGGGACGTCGTAGCGCCAAGCGCCGTAGGGGTTGCGGGCGCGGGTGATGTAGTTGACCGCGCGCTGAGCGGTGCCCTTGACCAGGGGCGACATCGAGAAGTGGTAGGCCTCGCACAGGGCCAGGGTGGCGATGCCGTGGTTGTAGAGGAAGCTGTGGCCGATGTCCGGGCCGAGAAGCCCGGTCTCGAAGTCCTGCTGCTCGCGCAGCCACTTGACGCCGCGGGTGACCTCGTTCTTGTAGGGACCGGTGCGCAGGGTGCTGCCGTCACCAAGGAAGGCGAGTAGGGCCAGGCCGGTCAAACCCACGTCGTGCTTGGGATCGCCCGCCCCGTCGCACTTCTCGTTCTCGGGGTCGTGTTTCATGAACTCGTCCGAGTCCCACTTCCCGTCGATGTCCTGGTGGTTCTTGAGCCACTCGAGCCCCGCCTTCAGGGCCTGCTCCGTGCCCCGGCCACCGGCCGCCTTCAGGTTCCGGTGCCCACCGAAGCGCCCGCCGTACTTGCCGCCCGCGCCGCCACCGATACCGATGGTGTTGTTGAAGGCTTTGTTGTCGAAGGGGGAGTTGGCGAACATGTCCGGGTCGCCATCGACCGACTCGAAGTCCTCGTCGGTGTCGGTCTCGTTGTGGTCGGAGACCTCGAAGTCCTGGATGATCGGCTCCTCCTCGGTCTCCTCCTCTTCGATCTCCTCCTCGATCTCCTCGGGGGGATCCTCGAACTCCGGCGGGGGCGGTTGTTCGAGAGCCGCCTCGATGACAGTCTCGGGTTCCGAGTCGAACAGACTCCACGGGATGGCCTGGATGATGAGGAAGATCACCAGGTGCAGGGCGGCGGAGATCGCCAGCCACGGTGCCCGGCTCATCCAATCGTAGAGGACGTCGTTGAAGGTCTCTTCCTGCTCCCAGGGCTTGGGGAGGGACGACTCGATAGGGGTGTAGTCTTCGTGACTCATGGTGCTTGGGGCCTGCCGGTGGGCGATCCGGACAGGTGGGAGGCGGCAGGCGGGGCTTCGACTCTGGACCCGGTCAGGGGCAGGGTAAGAACGGCCCGCTCCAGCAGAGGTTCAGAGGATATCCATCCCCGCTGGCGGCGGGGACGCACGGGGGAAGTTCTTTGGGGGGGGAGCGACCTAATGGGGCTGTAAAAGGGTGGCAACTACGCTCTATTGGTCGTAATGGCCTGGTCCCTCCCCCTTCCCCAGCGCATGCCCGGCCATCCCCGAGCGGGCTGCTAGCGAGATCGTCTCTCGGCGCGGGACTCCATGATGGTGCGCCGATACTGCTCGGGCCAGATGTAGGTGTCCGCCAGGGTGGCGGCGAAGGCCGCATCCTCCCGCTCCTCGTCCAGGATCTTCAGCAGGTAGGCGCGCAGCTTGGCCTGCAACTCGCGGCTCTCGAAGGGCAAGGCCGGGACAGCCGGGATGCGCTCGGCCAGGCGGTAGACGCACCAGGCCTGGGTACGCACCCGGCCCTCTCCATCGGTGATCTCGAGCCAGAGTGGCCGGGTCACCGCGCCCACCTCCCCCTCTCGGGCGAGTTCCCCGAGCTCCGGGGAGCTATGTCGCAGTTGTCCCAGACGGTCCAGCACTGGAGCAGGGGCGACTCCACGCAGATTGCGCACGGACTCGTCCCCGTACTGGTTCACCAGAGCCTCGAAGGTCGTGTCTCCGCTCTGATAGGTGTCGACCAAGGCCTGGATGTTGCGCAGCACTCGATCCCGATCCTCCCCCGGGGGAACGTTGATCTGCAAGAGCTGGATGCGCACCTGCGGGTCGACCTGACCGACCGCTTCCCGCTCGGCCTGAACCCGGGAATCGACGAAGGCGTCGTAGTACATGCGCAGGAGTCCCGGGCGAATGTAGCGATCCACGGTGACGCGCCCGGTCGGGCCGGGAGCCCGTCCGATCCTCGAGCGTCTCCAGCTCTCCGAGAGGAGGCGGTCACGGTTGAGCTCCTTGAGGCGTGCGGGGGTCATTCCTTGCTCGGCCAGAGCTGCGCTCATCGCCCGGTAGCCGCCCTGACGCTCAATCTGGCGCTTGAACTCCCGGTTGGTCAGTTGCTCGACGAGCTTGGGGTCGAAGCCGATATCGGAGCCCGCTTGCACCATGACGAGCTGTTCCAACAGGGCGCTGAGGGAGTCCAGTTGGACCTCGAGCCGTTCCTTCTGGGTCCGCGCGCGCTCGTAGCGCTGCTTGAGCTCGCTGTTCTCGTGGATCATCACATCGAGATCCGTCCTCAGGACGACCTCGTTTCCGGCCACCCCAACGACGAAATCATAGGGGGGGGGGACGAAGCGAGGAGCGGGCTCCTGGCCGAGCAGCAGGGAGGCGAGCAAGAGGGTCGAGGTCAGCATCAGGGGGTTTCCAGGGGCATTCTGGGAGGTGTCGGCAGCACTCGCAACAGACTCTCCAGCCAGTCGAGTGCCGCGGCGGGCCCCTCGATCGTGCGCGGTAGCACGATATGGGCCACGCCACCCTTCACTCGCCGGACTTCGCAGTCGAGAGGGGCGACCAGGGTCTCGAAGGCCACTCGATCGGCGTAGCGGACCAGGTAGACCTCATCCCGATAGGCGAGGTGGATGAGCTGGAAGGGGTCGAGGCGCAGCTTGAGCCGGAACAGACGCACCAACGCCTCCGCCGGCGCGGGGATGCGCCCGAAGCGGTCCCGTAGGGAGCCGGTCAGCGCCTCGATACTCTCCAGGTCGTGGCAGCGGGAGAGCTCGCGCAGCACGGCGAGACGCTCGTCAGCCGTCGGTACCCACTCGGGGGGGAGGAAGGCATCCAAGCCCAGTTCGAGTTCGACCCCGGCTTCGCGCTCTTCCATGCGGGGCGCGGCGGTGTCGAACTCCTCTCCCGCCTGCAGGCGCTCGATGGTCAGGCGCAGGAGGCGGCAGAACATGTCATAGCCCACGGCGGCGATATGACCCGATTGCTCGACGCCGAGGACGTTGCCCGCTCCGCGTAGCTCCAGGTCCTTGACGCTGATGCCGAAGCCGGCACCGAGGTGACTCATCTCCTCCAGGGCCTTCAGTCGTTGGCGCGCGACATCGCGCAGAGGCTTGTGGCGCTCGACGAGTAGGTAGCACCAGGCCTTCTGGCTCCCGCGGCCCACGCGGCCGCGAAGTTGGTGCAGCTCGCTCAGGCCGAAGCGGTCGGCATCGTCAATCAGGATCGTCCCCGCGGCTGGAATGTCGAGGCCGTTCTCGATGATCGTCGTGGCAACCAGAACGTCCGCGTGACCCCGGATGAAGGTCTCCATCACGCCACGCAGCTCGCGGCTGTTCATCTGCCCATGGCCGACGACATAGGTCGCTTCGGGTACGAGCCGGCGCAGCCGCTCGGCCACGCCGTCGATGGAAGAGACCCGATTGTGAAGGAAGAAGACCTGTCCACCCCGATCCAATTCGCGACGCAGGATATCCGCAAGCAGCGCGTCGTCATCGCCGTAGACCACCTTCGTCTCGATCGCCTGCCGTCCGGGCGGGGGGTCGTTGAGTGAGGAGATGTCCCGCAGCCCGGAGAGGGAGAGGTGCAGGGTGCGTGGGATCGGGGTGGCGGTCAGGGTCAGAACGTCGATCTGCGAACGCAGTCGCTTGAAGTGCTCCTTGTGGCTGACTCCGAAGCGCTGTTCTTCGTCGATGATGACCAGGCCGAGCTCCTTGAAGCGCACGTCCTTGGAGAGAATGCGGTGGGTGCCGATCAAGATGTCGATCTCGCCTGCGGCCGTCCGTTCGGCGATCTCCTTTGCCCGCTTGCCTGTGATGTAGCGGCTGAGAGAGGCGATCTCGACCGGGAAATCGGCCAGCCGCTCGCGGAACGTGGCTTCGTGCTGGGTCGCCAAGACGGTCGTCGGAACGAGCACGGCGACCTGGCCGCCGCCGCTCACCACCCGAAACGCCGCCCGCACGGCGAGCTCGGTCTTGCCGAAGCCGACATCGCCGCAGAGCATGCGATCCATCGGCTGCAGCGACTCGAGGTCGGCGCGAATCTCGGCGTCTGCCTTGGCTTGGTCGGGGGTGTCCTCATAGGGGAAGGAGCCGACCATGTCGGTGACCAACTCGGGATCGCCGCGCCAGGGTGCCCGCTGGTGCAAGCTGCGCTTGGCTTGCACCTCGATCAGGTCGGCGGCCATGTCGAACAGGCCGCGTTCGACCCGCTCTTTGCGCTTTCGAAAGGTCGATCCGCCGATACGGTCCAGGGAGAGCCCGCTCCCCCCGGGACCGATATAGCGCTGCACCATGTCGATGCGGCTGGAGGGGACGTAGAGGCTGACTTCCTCCGCGAACTCCAGGTGCAGGTGCTCCTCTTCACCCCCGCCGCGGGACATGCGCACCAGGCCCCGATAGCGCGAGAGGCCGTGCACCGCATGCACGACCAGGTCGCCGCGCTTGAGCTCGAAAAAGGATTGGATGGCGCGCGCCTTGTGGGGACTGCGCGGGCGGCCTCGTCGTCGCGAGCCCAGCACTCCCTTGAGTTCGTGGTGGTTGACGACGAGCAGGCCCCAGAAGGGGATCTGGAAGCCGCGCGTGACCTGGCCGCGACGCAGCTCGACGGCGGCCTTGGCGCCGGCCTGCTCCAGCTCCTGGGCGAGGCGGTGCTCCTCGGCATCGCCCAGGACCAGGACGATCAACCGTTCGGTCCGTGTCGAGGCTTCGAGCAGGGCCTTGGGGGCTGCGCGCATGCCCACCTCGAGGGCCTGTACGCTGCGCGTATCCAGGGAGAGATGCTCGCCGGGAAGGCTCTGTAGGGCCAGAACCCGCGCCGCCCCGCGGCACTCCTCGACCGCCCGCAGTGCGCGGTCGTGGTCGGGTGAGCGTACCCGCAGGCGATCCGCCTGCTCCTCGATGCGCAGGGGCTCGACCTCGACGAAGGCCCCGTTTCCCGTCAGGAGCGTCGCCAGGGGGGTGCCCTTGCCGTCGCGCACTCCGCCCGTATCGGGCACCAGGCAGAGTTCGATTTCGGTGTGCACCCGACGTGAACGCTGATCGTCGGGATCGAAGCTGCGCAGGGACTCGATCTCGTCCTCGAAGAGTTCGATACGGAGAGGCTGGTCGGCGGCGAAGGGATAGATGTCGAGGATGTCGCCCCGCAAGGAGACCTCGCCCGGAGCTTCCGCCAGGGGCTGGCGTTCGTATCCCAGCCGTACCAGACGTGCCAGAAGCTCCGCCGAGTCGAGCAAACTTCCGACCCGAAGGTGCAGGAGGTGTTTTTCGAGATCGCGGAAACTGGGGACGGGCTGGAGGAGGGAGAGGAGAGAGGCGACGACGGCCGGGGGGCGCCGGCCGCCGGCCAGGGCCTGGGCTGCTTGGATACGGGCGCGCGCACCCTCGCTGTCTCCACCCGCGCCCCTCTGGCCCGAGGAGGCCCGGGCCGGAACGCGCAGGGCATCGAGGCCGAAGGCGCACAGGTCCCCGGCAAAGGCTTCGGCTTCCGCCTCCGATGAGGTGACCACGAGGAGTGGCGTGGCCCCCGCTCTCTGGGCGGCGAGATGGGCCAGGCACAGGGCTTGGGCCGAGCCCCACAGGTTGCCGATCTCCAAACGGCCTCGGGCGGCGAGCCCCTCCCAGGCGGAGAGGAGCTCACCGAGCGGCGGGAGCTCGCTCGCCGGGAGGACGAGCGCTGCGCTCTCTTGGGGATCGCTCACGCCTCTAGATCGAGTTCGAGCAGGGCCTCGCGGGCCGCCCAGCTCTCCGCATCCTTGCGGCTGCGGCCCCAGGCGGGGGGAAAGGCGCGCCGGCCCACGTGAACACGCATGAGGAAGGCCTTGGCGTGGGCCTCGCCCCGGGTTTCGAGCAGCTCGTAACGCGGCAGGGTGTGGTGTTCCTTTTGGCACCACTCCTGAAGGAGTTGCTTGGGAGAGGCGGTGGGACGCCGGTTCTCCCTGGAGTTGGCCCGCGCGAGCTCGGTGGCCAGCGTCTCCAGGGCGAAGGCCCGGGCCGCGGCGAGGCCCGCATCGAGATAGACCGCCCCCAGCACCGCCTCGTAGAGATTGGCCAGGACCGAGCGGGAGAGGGTCTCTCGATCGAGGCCGCGACCGATGCGGGCCTGGCGCCCGAGTTGCATGCGCCGCGCCGCCCGGGCCAGGCTGCGGCGGGAGACGACCCACGCCTTGCGTTCGGTCAGCTCCCCCTCGTCGAGGTCCGGTTGGTCCCGGAAGAGCTGCTCCGCCACGATGAGGTCGAGCACGGCGTCGCCCAGAAACTCCATGCGTTCGTTGTCCCGACTCTTCGCGGTGGAGGAGTGGGTCAAGGCCAGGGCCAGGAGGCCGGGGTCGGCAAACGAATGGGGGATCTCCATCGTGCTTTTCGCCTTTTTGGCGAAGGAGGGCGCTCTCCCCCCGAACGGACATGCTAGCCCCTCGCGGAGCCCTTGGCGCAGCGCCTCCCCATGACGACCCCCCCGCAAGCACCGCTCGTACACGCGCGTGGCCTCGAGAAGACCTTCGGGACGCTCAAGGCCGTCGACGGCCTCGACCTCGATCTGTTCCCCGGGGAGTGTCTGGGGCTTCTGGGGCCCAACGGCGCGGGCAAGACCACCACCCTGGGCATGCTCGCCACCCTGCTGAAGCCCTCGGGGGGGCAGCTCGAGATCCTCGGTTTGGACCCCAGGGCCGACGCCGCGGCCATCCGGGCCGGTCTGGGGGTCGTGCCCCAGGAGATCGCCCTCTACGGCGAGCTCAGCGGAGCCGAGAACCTGGCCTTTTTCGGGCGCATGTACGGTCTGGATGACCCACACCTCCCCCGGCGGGTCGCCTGGGGGTTGCATGCCGCCGGGTTGGCGGATCGGGGAGACGACCTGGTGCGTCACTACTCGGGGGGCATGAAACGGCGCCTGAACATCGTCGCCGCCCTCCTGCATGAGCCGCGCCTGGTCCTGCTCGACGAGCCGACCGTGGGGGTCGATCCCCAGTCCCGGGGCCACATTTTCGAGATGGTCGAGGAACTGCGCCGGGGGGGGCTGACCCTGATCTACACCACCCACCAGCTCGGGGAGGTCGAGCGCCTGTGCGATCGCATTCTGATCCTGGATCACGGGCGGGCTCTGGCTGAGGGCACCCTGGCCGAGTTGCGCGCCGGTCTCGAAGAGAGCGGGCCCGCCGAGCTCCGCCTGCCACCGGGAACCGATCCCGCCGAGGCGGCGCGCATCCTGCGCGAGGGGGGCATTCAGGCCGAGATCGCCGGACCGACTCCGGACCTGGAGGAGGTCTTCCTTTCGCTGACCGGCCGCGCCCTGAGGGATGAAGCATGATCCTGAAAGATGCCTGGACCGTGGCGCACAAGGACCTGCGTCTGTTCGTGCGCGATCGCAGTGCCCTGGCTCTGACCCTGCTCCTGCCCGTCGTCCTGGCGACGGTCTTCGGGGCGGCGATGGGGGCGATGAGCGGAGGCAGCGGAGGGGCGCAGGCCCACGTGGATCTTCTCGTCGAGGACCGGGATGCTTCGCCGGCCAGTGAGGCGCTCCTTGTGAGCCTCGAGGGAACGGATGCCTTGAACGTCATCCGTGGAGAGGGGTCCCGCCGGGCGGTGGCCGGTGGAGAGGTGCCGGCAGCCCTGCTCATTCCGAAGGGTTACGGCGAGACTCTGGCGCGGGGCGAGCTGCCCGAACTGCGCCTGTTGCGCGATCCCTCCCAGACCCTGGCGGGGCCGGTGATCGCCGGGAGTCTGCTTCCCGTCCTGCTCGAGAAGACCCTGGGCCAGGCCGGTCCGGCCCTCTTGACTCACGTCCTGGAGGGTTTCGATCTTCCCGGCGATGTCCGCAGCCAGGCCCAGTCGATCCTGAACGAGACCTGGCTGAGCATGGATCGGGTCCTCTCCGAGAGGGGAGCCCCTAGAGGAGAGGGGGGTGGGGCGAGGGACCCCGCCGGGGGAAGCGGGGTGAACTTTCTGGAAAGGGTGCCCGCCCTGCTCGGCGTCGTTGTCGAGGAGGTCGCCGGCGGGGGGGCTACGCAGGGGGATTCAGAGGTGGCGCCGAGTGCGGGCGGTTCCCACGCGATCGCCTCCATGGCGGTGATGATGCTCATGTTCAGCCTCGTCGCGGCGGGGGGGACGCTGCTCGAGGAGCAGGCGACGGGCACGCTCCTGAGGCTCCAACTGGCTCCCGGGGGGGGCTCCTCGATCCTGCTCGGCAAGCTGCTCAGCATGGGCTGCATCGGGCTGCTCCAGCTTTCGGTGCTTTTCGCCTACGGTCGGGTCGTTTTCGGTGTGCCGATCCTGGCACGGCCGCTCGCTCTGGGCCTGACCGCTGTTGGCGTCGTCTTCGCGGCTACGGGGCTCGGTCTCCTCTTTGCCACCCTCTGTCGCACGCGCAAGCAACTCGAAGGCCTCTCGACCCTGGTCATCTTGATCATGAGCGCCGTCGGCGGCGCCTGGTTCCCACGGGAGATCACCCCCGGGTGGTTCCGCCTGGCCGGTCAGTTCACGATTACCGCCTACGCCATGGACGCCTTCCACGGTGTGCTCTGGTACGGCAAGGGCCTTCTGCCGACCGCGGAGTTGGGCGGTATTGGAGCCGATGTGGCCATGCTCTACGCCACTGGAGCCGTCCTGGTCTGGGCCGCGTTCCGCAGCTATCGGCGACGTTTCGAGGGGGCCGGTTGAACCACCGAGGCCGCCACCGGGGAGGATGGGGGTAGACTATCCCCATGGGCCAGGACTACAGGCGACCCCATGACCACCTGGTCGAGCCCCTTTTCGGCGCTCTCGAGGTGCCGAGCCGGCGGGATGTCTCCCTCCCGGCAGCGGAGGGGCGGCGCGGCACGTCCCTCCGGGGCTGGGTGGCTCTGGGACTGGTCCTCGGCTTGGTCTTGGGTTTGGGCCTGCTGCTTTTCGCCCGGCACTAGCCGGATCGCCTGAGCCTGGGGGTCAGGCCCTGGGGAACTCGCCTAGGCGCGGATCGACCAGGCGGGCGGCCTCGGCCTGCGCGAAGCGGTCGGTCATGCCTGCCAGGTAGTCGCAGATCGCCCGGGGAAGGCCCACCTCTTCCGCCCATTCCCGGTACCAGACGGGGAGCTCCTCTGGGGCCTTGCCATAGGCCTCGAAGAGGGCTTGCAGGACCTGGTGGGCGTAGTCGCGGAAGCGCGTCAGGTGTTCGTGCCGATAGAAGTGGTGGCTCAGGAAGCGCTGGAGCTGGGCGACCCGGGGGGCCAGCGCGGATCCATGTCCGATCAAGACCCGATCCGCGTCCTGGACCTGCGCCGTCGAGTGCACCCCGGCCGCTGCGATGCGGGCAGAGGACGACTCGACCAGATCCAGGATGCAGGTTCCGATCAACTCGTTGGCGATGCGCTGAACCCGCAGCTTGGGGTCGCTGCTCCGCCTGAGGCCGGGGTGGCGCTCCTCGACCCGTTCGGCACACTCCCGCCACAGGTCGCACTCCGCTTCCAGTTCCGTTTCGAGGAACATCCCGGCTAGGAGGCCGTCTTCCAGGTCATGCTTGTCGTACGCAGTCGAATCGGCGAGGTCGACCACCTGGGCTTCGAGGAGGGGACGCTTCGGCCGTGGAGCCAACTCCGCGGGCCAATCCTCACCGGCTTCGTGCTTGAGCAGGGATTCGCGCAGCTCGCGGGTCAGGTTGAGTCCGGGATAGGCTGGACTCCGGCGCTCGAGGCGGTCGACGACGCGCAGCACCTGTCGATTGTGACGAAAGCCGCCGTGGCCCCGCATGCACTCGTCCAGGGCCCATTCTCCGCGGTGTCCGAAGGGGGGATGTCCGATGTCGTGGGCCAGCGCCAGGGCTTCGCAGAGGGGTTCGCAGAGGCGTAGAGCCGTGCTCACGCTGCGGGCGACCTGGCAGACCTCGAGGGAGTGGGAGAGCCGCGTACGGTAGGGGTCACCCTGGGAGTTGACGAAGACCTGGGTCTTGTACATCAGACGCCGAAAGGCGGTGCAGTGGGTGATCCGGTCTCGGTCGCGCTCGAAGACGGTGCGCAGGTCGTCTTCTTTTTCCGGGTAGACACGGCCACGGGAGTCGGCGCTGTGCATGGCATAGGGGGCCAGCTCCAGCGCCTCCCGCCTTTCCTTGTCCGCGCGCGTCCAAAGCTTCGCCTTCATCGGCTTTGGGACAGGGCGCGGGGAGGGCGGTGGCGTTCGAGGCTCGATTTTCGGGCACGCATCGGCCGGGAAGTCTACGTTCTTGGCATGGATCCGAGCACGAGTAGCACGTCGGCGTCGTGGAGAGGTCGCTCCCGTGGCTGAAGAGCCCTGGTACGTCTCCGCCTTCGGAAGCGACTACCCCGAGGTCTACGCCCACCGGGACCTGGAATCCGCGCGGCAGGAGGTCCGACACCTCTTGCGAGCGGGGGTCGCAGGGCGCGTCCTGGACCTGTGCTGCGGCTTCGGACGCCACTCCCTGGCCCTGGCGGAGGCGGGGGTCGATGTGTTTGGGATCGACCTATCCCCCCAGCTCCTCGAACGTGCGCGCGACCTGGCGGGTGCTGCCCCGCTCGAGGGGCGCCTGGGGAGGGCCGATGCGCGCCGGCTCCCCTTCCAGGACGGGACCTTCGACGCCTTGGTCAACCTCTTCTCCTCCTTCGGCTACTTCGGCGAGGAGGGGGACGGCCGGGTCCTGGACGAGATCGCGCGGGTCGTGCGCCCGGGTGGGCGGGTCGTCCTCGACCTCATGAACCCCGACCGGATCCGCGCGGCCCTGGTGCCTCACTCGACCCGCGAGACCGCAGCCGGACGGCTCGAGGAGAGCCGGGTCCTGCGCGATGGGGGGCGGCGGGTGACCAAGCGCGTGCGGCTCGTCCCTCCGGACGGGGCCGTACGGGAGTGGCACGAGGACGTCCGCATGTACGAGCCGGACGAGCTCGAGGCCCTGACCGCGGCCCGGGGGCTCGAGCGGCTCTACGTCGAAGGCGACTTTGACGGTACGCCCTTCGGCCCGGCCGCTCCCCGCCAGCTCCTACACCTGCGGCGACGTTGAGGGAGGTTTGCTCCCTCGGGCCCCGACTCCGGGCCGGGGCGTGCCTATACTGCCCGGCTCGAAGCCAGAGAGGAAGAGCCCCCCATGACGCAGCAGAACATCGTCTTCAGCGAGAAAGCCCTCGAGCTTCAGGCCAAAGCGCGCGAAATCGCGGACACCTACGTCAGACCCGCGGCGGCCAAGTTCGACAAGGCCCAGGAGTACAACTACGACGCGGCGCGGGCAGTGGCCGAGGCGGGCCTCTTTCGCACCTTCATCCCCGAGGAGTACGGCGGGTATGGGGCCGGGGTTCTGGCCCTCGCCCTCGTCGCCGAGGAGCTGGCCAAGGCGGATTCCGGTTTCGGAGTAGCCTTCGCGGTCAACGCCCTGGGATCCTTCCCGATCATCCTGGGCGGCACCGAGGAGCAGAAGAAACACTGGTTGCCGCAGGTGGCCGCGGGCGAGAAGTTCGTCGCCTTCTGCCTCTCGGAGAAGTTTGCCGGTTCGGATGCGGGCGGGCTCTCCGTGCGTGCCTTCGAAGACGGGGATGACTACGTCATCTGCGGCGAGAAGAAGTGGACCACCAACGGGGGAGTCGCCGATATCTACTCGGTCTTCTGCGTAACCGACCCGACCTCCAAGTCGCGGCGTATCAGCGCTCTAGTGGTCGAGAAGGGCACTCCGGGTTTCGAGGTCAAGAAGGTCGAGGACAAGATGGGCATCCGCTGTGTGCCCGTTGTCGAGACCCACTTCGATCACGTACGCGTCCCCAAGGCCAACCTGATCGGTGGCCGGCCCGGGGTGGGCTTCAAGCACGCCATGATGACCCTCGACTACGCTCGACCGGGTGTCGCGGCCCAGGCGGTGGGCGCCTGTCAGGGGGCTCTCGATCTCGCCAACGTCTACTCCAACCGTCGCCAGCAGTTCGGTGTACCGATCTCCAAGCACGAGATGGTCCAGAAGATGATGGCCGACATGGCGATGAAGACCGAGGCGGCCCGGCAGCTCGTCTATGCCGCCGCGGCGGGGATCGACGCCGTGGGTCCCTGCCCGGTCAACTCCAAGATGGCGGCCATGGCCAAGTGCTTCGCCACCGACATGGCGATGGAGGTCGCCACGGACGCGGTGCAGGTCTTCGGGGGCTACGGCTTCATGGAGGACTACCCCATCGCCAAGTTCTTCCGGGATGCCAAGATCCTGCAGATCTACGAGGGCACCAACCAGATCCAGCGTCTGGTGATCGCGCGCCACCTGGTGCGGGAGTGCTCCGAGCTGGATCACCTGCAGGAGTACATCCCGACCGAGGTGCAGGAGCCCTACCTGGAAGAGGGCGAGGCAGCCCAAAAGGCCTGACGTATCGGGTCTAGGGGGCGGTCTAGGACGGGTGGCCCCGCGCTAGATCGATCCGGGCCTGCGCGCCTAATCCGGCCACCCTCAAGGGGTTACGGAGTCATTACCCAATCTGGGGCATGCGCCTCGTAGGTGGGGAGACGACGCCTCGGGGCGCGAAACCCTCGCCTTGGCGGAAGGTTTTTCGTTCCGGGTCGTCAGAAACCGTATCGGATGGGTTCGGCTCTCAGGTTGGGTCGGCTCTAGGGGTGGGACCCGGCAGAGTCCCTACGCCCGCCTGGGGTAATCCCCCGGGCAGGTTGCCCCATAACGAGCCATCCACCCCGTCGCGCTCACCCGGTCCCTCGCAGGGGGGTCTCCCCGACCCCTCGCTCCGCGCGAGGTCGCACGCAAGGCAGGAAGCAACAGGGGCCGCCCTGGCCGGGGAGCCGGGCTCGCCCCAGCCCTCACTAGGGGGCATCCAAGATGAAACAACGCCTCGAAACCTATTCCACCCTCGATCGACTCCTCGACCCCCTGGCCGAGCAGCCGGAGACCTTCGCCGAGAAGGCCCGCGCCCTGGCGAGGCGCTGGAACACCGAGGGCATCGATCTTGACGTTCCGGGACCGGAGAGCCGGCGGGGGACGCCCCAGTTGCCTCGACCCGGCGGAGTCGCTTCGATCGAGGAGCAACTGCGAGCCGAGATCGAAGCTATCGAACGCCAGGACCGGGAAGAGGAAGCCCGCCTCGCCCGGCGCATCGAGTTCGCGCGCTACCGCCTCGAACTGGCCCTGGAGGAACACGGCCTCGACGAGGATGATCTCGTGGGCCAGGTCGCCTACGACCTGACCAACCATCGGGGTGAGGTCGAGCCCGAGTGCAAGCTCCCCGGCGACATCTGCAAGCGCTGGTTCGAACTGCACGCCCTGCGTACCGAGTTGGTCGAGCGCAACCTGTACCTGGTTCTGATCAATGTCGAACGCTACGCCCACCTCGGCGTCTCCCGCCTCGATCTGATCCAGGAGGGGTCGGCGAGCCTCTTCCGGGCCGTGGACGGCTTCGACTGGCGGCGTGGGTTGCTCTTCCGCACCTATGCCGTCCACTGGCTGAACCAGGCCTTCCGCAGTTACCTCTACAACACGGGCCAGACCGTGCGCGTGCCCGTCTATCTGCAAAAGGCCCAGAAGCACGTGCGCATGGCGATCGAGCGTCTGGGCAACCCGAGCGCCACCGCCGAGGAGATCGCAGCGGAGTCCGGTCTGGGGCTGCACCTGGTCGAGAGTGCCCTTGCCGCCCGGCGCAGTATCCTCTCGATGGACAGTCCCCTCGGGGTGGGAGAGGACGGCAGCGGCCTCGCGGACCTGCTCGGGGACGAGGATTCCGGGGAGATGTACTCCACCGCGATGGAGGACGGCAGCCTCGAAGAGGGGCTCGGAGCCGCCCTGGAGCGCCTCTCGGATCGGGAGCGCTATGTCGTGGAGATGCGTTTCGGCGTGAACCGTCCCCGGGAGCACACCCTCTCCGAGGTGGCCAAGGAACTCGGCGTCAGCCTCGAGCGGGTGCGTCAGATCCAGGTCAGGGCGATCAACAAGATGCGTACGCCCACCCTGCGCAAGGCGGTCGATCCCTTCCTGTAGAGCGATCCAACCGAATCCGCTGCGCCCCCAGAAGGACTCCAAGCAGGACTCCGTGGAGGACTCCCGAAGTGGAGCATCCCCCACGGGGCGCCTGCGGGTGGGGCGAGCACGAGTCCCTTGGCCCTGCCGATTCCAGTCGTGCCGACATTCGGGGGGGGCTACCGACTCCTTTCAAACCCCTCCCCCTGGGGAAGGAGTGATTTCCTGATAGGATCGGGAGCGGACGGACCTGGCGCAGGATTGGAGATCGGATGATGGTTCGGAAGACGCTGGGTTGGTTGGCTCTCTCGATGGTCGCGGGGCTCTTCGAAGGCTGTGGCGGGAGCGGAGGGTTGGCCACCGGCGCGGGGGGCGACTTCCACGTCCTCTCGGCCAACGTTGCCGATGGCCAGGTTTGGCGCATCAACCGCCCGATCGAAGTCCGATTCTCCGAGGATGTCGACTTCAGCACGGTCAGCCTGAACACTTTCCGCATCACCAATGCCGCCGGCTTCTCGGCCATCGGTTTCTTCTTTCAGCCTACCGATCCCTCAACGGGTGAGATCGACAGGCAAAGGGTCGTCTTCCAGCCCTCCTGTCCGATCGAGGAGGACTTCTCCGACGCAGGGCTGCTACCGGGCCACGACTACCAGTTGATCATCACGGGCTCGGTGGGGGCACCCACCCTCAGGAGCACGGCCGGGCAACCCCTCACCGGAGGGATCCTGCGCAGCTTCAGCACGCCTGACTCCGACGACCCGCTCGACCTATTCCAGGACACGGTCCCCGGTCCCCCTTCGGTGCGCATCCTGCCCAGTCGCCCCGAGGTCGGGCAGGTGATCGATCCCGACACCCCGGCGACCCACGTGGAGATCGGAGGAATCTCGCGCTTCTTCGGCCGCGATCCCCTGACCCAGGAGGGTCTGCTCGAGCCTGGGCTGGCCCTGCCCCTCTCGCACTACAGCATCCCCGAAAACCAGGTCACCTTCGTCGTCCAGTTCGACCAGGCCATCCTGGGAACTGCGGGGAACCTCTCGAAGCTGCGGCTCGAGTACCTGACGGCGACCGGCTGGGAGACCCTACCCTCAGAGGTCGAGCTCGAGGTCAACTGCACCGAGGACGGTTCCCGCGTGCGTGTCTTGCCCCAAGGGCTCTTGCCCCAGAACCGCTCGATCCGCGTCGTGGTCGATGCCGGATTCTCCGACCTCTCCGGTGACACGACCGTCGCGACGGCGGACGACATCGCAGTGGCGGAGACCGTGAGCGGTGGCGATCCCAACCCGCTCTTCCCGGAGGTGGACAACCCGCTGGTCGACGAGGTGCTGGAGACCTTCGGGGTCGAGGACCTGGAGGACAAGACGGCGGTCTTCCCCGTTCCGCGTGCGATCTGGGGCGACGGACAACTGGAGGCGAACTTCGCCTTCGGCGGGACCGGCGGACCGGGGGGCGACTTCGATTGGCACATTCCTCCCTCCACCGAATTGGTGCTGGACACGACCAACGACGTCATCTTCGGCGGTCCGGGTGGGGCCCAGACCGGATCCAACCCCGTGATCAACGGGATCGTCGACGTCCGCGATTTCTTCCTACCACCCTCCTCGACCCTGCGCATCGTCGGACCCAACACCTGCACGATCCTGGCCAGCGGCTCGGTACGCATTCAGGGGCTGATCCTCCTTGCGGGTTCGGACAATCCGGGCGTGGCCACGCTCAACACGGCCAATCAACCCGAAGCGGGTGCGGTCGGTACGGCTGGTGGGGGAGACGGTGGTACGGGTTCCTACTTGACGACCCAGTCCACCCCCCGCGGGGGAGCCGGCTTCGGTGCCTTCCAGGTCATCGATGGTGGAGGCCAGGGCGGAGAGGCCTCCTACGTCAACCTTCCCGGACCCCAGCGCCGCGGTTCGGGGGGTGGAGGGGGAACCCTGGGGCACGACGTCTACTACGACCACGACTCCAACTCCACTACGGAGCTCGTCCGCTGCCAGATGCTGACGGGACTCGACGCCGAGTATGGAAACATGGGGGCACTGGAGGCCCTCGGTGCCGAGAGCAATCAGCCCGGTGCGATCGGAGGTCTTCCGGCGCCGCTCCCCTTCAACGACATCGATCCGAACAACGACTTTCTCGGGACGATGCGCACCACCGATGGGCAGCTCATCCTGGGTGAGCTCGATGATCTTTGGGCCGGCAGTGGTGGTGGAGCCGGCGGGGATTCGGTGTTTTCCGACACCTTCCCCCACCCCAACTTCAACCCCAACTCCGACGAGAAGGGTGCCGGAGGTGGCGGGGGTGGTGGCTGCCTGCGCATCCT
>JALWOP010000003.1 GCA_027083445.1 Planctomycetota bacterium
CCCAAGCTCCCCCTGGGGAGGCCTTCTCCGAGGGTCATTCCCAGCGCCGGGACGCCACCCGCACCACCGAGGAGCCTCCTCCCGCCCTGGCACCCCACCTGCCCCTGGTGAGGGAGCTGTGGGCCGTGTTGGGAACCGGAGACGAGGTGGACTCCCGCCGGGAGCGAGAGCTGCTCGGTGCCCTGGTCGATGAGGGCAGCGAGGAGGCCCTCTCCGCGGTGGTCGAGGCCCTGGAGGATCCGCGCTGCGTGCACCACGGGGACGGTGCGGCGGTCCAGGCCCTCTTGGCTCCGCTGCTCGACGCTCCCAGTCCCTCCGAACACCCCCGTCTGTTCCACTTCGCCCGCCGCCGGGTCGAAGAGTTCGCCGTGCCCGGCAGCGCTCTCCACGCGGTCGGTTACCTCTCACCCTGGTTCGACATCGCCGCTCGCTCCGGCGGGGAGCGCGGTCTGCGCTATGTCTTGGGTCACCTCTACGCCAGCGACCCGGTCCTGCGTCAGGCGGCGGCCGTCGTCGCCGGGGGCCTCGACGATCCCGAGGAGCTGCGCTTGGTGCTGGGCACCCTGCTGGGGGACCTGGGCCTGGACGAGGCGGCAGCCAAGCTGCTGGCCTTCGAACTGACCCGAAGGTTGGCTGGGAATGGGGAGGCCGAGGATGGGAATGGGGAGACCTCGGATCTGCCTTCAGGGCTACGAGCCGCCCTCTTCGCCCTCGCCCTCGGGCAAGAGCCGCCGACCGAGGAGCTGCCGCCCGAATGGAACCTCGGGGAGTTGGTGGCCACTGCCGGCGAGGTGGTCTCCGGCCGGCGGGCCCTCCTGCTCGAGTTCCTCGGAGCCTATCTGGACGAGCAGTACTTGGATGACTACCTGCTCCTCTACCGGCAACCGCAGACCCCTGCCGACCTGCGCAGCGCCGCGGCCCTCGGGTTGCGCCGGGTTCGCGTGGGCGAGACCCTGAGCGAGACCTCCTTGCAACTGGTCTTGGCACCCTTTGCCCTGGAGTTGCTGGCGGCGGCGGACGAAGTGGAATCCGCCCGCGGGGCGGCGATCCTGAGGGATGTGCCGGCCCTACACGCGACCCTCGGCGCGAAGGCCGCCGTCCAGGCCCGCCTGGAACAGGGCAGCTCCGCCACCCTGGCGGCAGAACTGAAGAGCGCCTTGGCGGTGCTCGAGCAGTAGGCTACTCGGACGGTAGGCTGCTCGGACGGTAGGCTGCTCGGACGGTAGGTGCCCGCGGCGGGGTTCCCACGCTGGAGCAGGGCTCTGCATCGGGCGCTGGGGATAGCACCGAGGGGCCGTCTGCCGCTTACCTTCAAGGAGCCGAATTCGAGTCATGCGTATCCTCATCAGCGGTGGGACGGGCTTCATCGGTCGCCACCTGGCGGGGCACCTGGAGCGGCACGGCCACCACGTCGAGGTCATCAGCCGCCGACCCCACGTCGGTATCGACTGGGACGAAGATTCCCTGCGCCGGGGGATCGATCGCTGTGATGCGGTCGTGCACCTGGCCGGTGCTCCGGTCATGGACCGCCGCTGGGACGATGCCTACAAGCGACAGATCGAGGGGAGCCGGGTCGAGGGGACCGCACGGCTTGCCGAGCTGTGTCGAGCGGCCGAGCGACGTTTGGTCTCGACCTCCGCCGTCGGCTACTACGGCCCCGGGGAGATGCAGCGGATCTTCGATGAGGATGCACCCCGGGGGGAAGGCTTCCTGGCCGAGGTCTGCGGCCGTTGGGAGGCTGCCCTGGGGGAGACGCCCGCCGCGGTCGTGCGCGTCGGCGTCGTGCTGGGGCCCGACGGCGGAGCCCTGGCCCGCCTGTGGCTTCCCTTCCGGTTGGGGCTGGGGGGCCGGGTCGGTTCCGGCGACCAGCCCTTCCCCTGGATCCACATCCAAGACCTGGTCCGCCTCTACACCTGGCTCTGCCTGAATCCGGATCGTCTCGGGCCCTTCAACGGGGTCGCCCCCGGCGGGTGCGACCAGCGCACCTTCGTCCGCGCCCTCGCCCGCGCCATGGGTCGACCGGCCCACCTGCCCCTACCCGCACCCCTCCTGCGCGCCATCCTGGGCGAGCGCGCCTGCCTGCTCCTCGAGGGCCAGCATGTCCGGCCGCGCCGGGTCGAAGAGCAGGGCTTTGCGTTCGAGCATCCCGCGATCGAGGAGGCCTGCGCCGACCTGGTGAGCCGGCGGCGGCGGAGACCGCGCAACACCTTCGGAGCGGGCCGCGCGACCCCACGCATCTAGTCGCCATAGGCTCGTAGCAGCGCCAGAGCTGCCCGGCTCGCCCGCGCGACCTTGCCGTACTGCACCAGATGGGGCCGATCCTCGGGGGTGCGCTCTCGGTGGGTGGGGCCTCCCGTGATCAGGATCGACGGCGCCTCGAGGCCCTGGGTCAGAACGCGCGCTTCGCTGCGGGGCCAGGTGCGGTCCGCCTCCTGCACCACGGGGAAGCCCTGCGCCGCGGCGAACTCGGCGAAGCTCCCGACGAGCGGCGTTCGCCAGGTCGAGGTCAGGGGCGGCCCGACGCGGATCGCGTCGGGGGGGCCGCCCCCGAGGCTCTCGAGCTCCACGACGAGAACCACGCGCTGCCCCTCCTCGAGACCGGTGTGTGTGAGGAAGCGCCGCGCGCCCAGGCTCCCCTGGCCGCTGCCCGCGGTGGCGAGGAAGAGCACGCCGCGGGAGAGGCCGCCCCGCTTCGCCAGGGCCTCGGCGAGGGCGAGTAGGGCTGCCGTGCCGCTCGCATTGTCGTTGGCTCCCGGGTAGAGCCGACCTCCAAGGGTGCCGGGCCCGTCGTAGTGGGCGACGACGAGCAGGAGCTCGCCGGCCAGGGTGGGGTCCGTTCCGGGCAGGAATCCCACCAGGTTGGGGGCCACGGGGACCTCCTCGACGAGGGTCCGCCTGTCGTGGACCACCACCCCGTAGCTCGTGCCCGCTTCGGTCGGCTCGTCCGCCGGGGAGTGCACCCCACTCCAGGCCTCGATGCGCTCCCAGGTCGTGCGCGGCAGGGCGACCAGGGGCAGGTCGGGCCCCCTGGGCTCGCCGCCCAGGCGGGTGGTGATACCGTCGAGCATCTTCCTGGCCCCGTCGCCGAAGCGGTCGGCGAAGGTGTCGCCCGCATAGTGTGGTCCGGGAGCGACGATGGCACCGGCGGCTCCCGCCGCGGCCAGCCGCTGGAGTGCGGGACGCAGCCGGGGGCTTTCGTGTTCGAAGAGCACGACCCACTTGCCCACGAGGTCCAGGGGGGCGATCTCCGGGGACTGGCCGGTTCCCACCGAGATCAGCGGGCCGGTGGCCGACCAGGGGACCAGGTGGGAGAGGCGTTCGGGAAAGTAGTCCTCGCCGAAGGTGAGTTCGAGCCGGCCCGCCTGGCCCTCGAGGACCAGGTGTGTGCGCTTGGGATCGATGCGCCGGTAGGCGAGGGGAATCGGGTCCTCGTAGCCATCTTCGTGCAACGCAGCGATCCCGAGGCGCTCGAAGCGCGCGCGGATGAAGGCCGCCGCCGTTCGTAGCCCGCGGCTGGGTGTGGCGCGGCCTTCGAGGAGAGGATCACAGAGAAAATTCACATCGGCCCGCAGGGCGGCCTCACGGATCGTCTGGGGCTCGGATGAATGGGATGCGGCCAGGATGCAGGCGACGAGGAGCGGACTCAGCATGGGGGAGTGATTGTAGATGACGCTCACGAGCAGACGCGGTACAAGGCACCGATGCCCGCCGATCTTGCTCGCAGTCATCGCAGGGGTCTGGTGTTGCTCTTCGGGGCGGCTCTCGCCCTGCGGGTGGCTGCGGTCCTCTCCGCTCGGGGTAGCCTGGTCCTGGCCACCGCCGTGGGGGACGAGCAGGTCTTCCTCGAGTGGGGGAGGCGCGTGGCGGCGGGCGAACTCGTCGCACCGGGGAGGCTCTGGCAAGCTCCCGGTGCCGCCTGGCTCCTGGGGGGCTGGATGCGCTTGGCGGGAGGCAGCCTCGTCGCGGCGCGTCTGCTTTGGGCTCTCCTGGGAGCGCTGACCACCGTCGGGGTCTGGGATCTGGGACGGCGCCTGGCCGGCAGCCGGGTCGCTTTCCTTTCGGGGTGGATCTACGCCCTCTACGCACCGGCGATATTCATCGCCCTGCGCCTCGGCAAGGCGGCGCCCGCGACCCTCCTCTTGATCCTGGCCCTGGACCTGGGCGTGCGCGCGCGGGGAGCCGAGCGTGCCAGGGCCCGCTTCGGCTGGGGCCTTGCCGCGGGGCTCGCCATGGGAGCGGCCGCCCTGACCCGCGAAGCGCTCCTTGCGGGTCTACTCCTCCTGCCGGCGCTCGTCGCGTGGCGCTGCGATCGCCGCGCGGCCCTCGCCTCGCTGGGGGGGGCACTGCTCGCCCTGGTGCCCCTCGGCTTGCGGAACCTGGCGGCGGGGGTCGACCCCTGGAGCTACACGGCCAACCTGGGCCCGAACCTGTGGATCGGCAACCACCCCGGCGCGGACGGCCTCTACCAAGCGGCACTCCCCGGCCGGGGGGCTCCACCCTTCGAACGGCATGACGCGCAGCAACTCGCCGAAAAGGCGCTCGGCCATCCGCTCGATGGAGGTCAGGTTTCCGGCTATTGGCGTGCCCAGGCTCTGGATTGGATCGGAGCCCATCCCCTGGCCGCGCTCGGCCTCTGCGTCAAACGGGCTTGGTTGCTCCTCTCCGACACCGAGTGGATGGATTCTGTTTCACAGGAGGCGTTCGGCAAGGAGGTGGGCTGGTTCGCCCTCCTGGCCGCCGTGATGCGTTTTGGGCTCCTCCTGCCCCTGGCTCTGGTGGGGCTGACCCGGCGCGGCGAGCTCTTGCGTTGGATCCTGCCGCCCCTCGTCCTGATCCTCGCGGCGCACCTGCCCTTCTTCGTCTTCGGCCGTTTCCGGGCGCCGGCCCTGCCCCTGCTTGCACTCCTGGCGGCCGGGGGACTCCTCGAGCTACCCCGTCTGCCCCGGGGAGGCGTCGTCGTGCTCCTCGCGCTCGGTCTCGCGATCGCTTTCGTGCGTCCGCCCCGGAGCGCCGAGTCGCCCGTGGCGACGACCTACAACAACGTCGGCGTTCGCTTGGCCGCGGAGGGAGATGAGGCGCGGGCGCGGGAAGCCTTCGAACGTGCCCTGCGCGCGGATCCCGGCCACGCCAACGCGAACTTCCACCTGGGAGAGTCCCTGGCCATGGCGGGGGAGCTCACCGCCGCGCGTCCTTTCCTCGAGAGAGCCGTGCGCTTGGCGCCCCTCTACGGGGCCGACGTCCATCTGGTCCTCGCCCTCGCCCACGCCCGCGGGGGGGCGGCCCAGGAGGCCCGCGCGGAGTTGGCCCAGGCCCTCGCCCTGGGAGGCGAGGATGCCGGGGTGCTCCACCGGGCCGGGAAGGTGCTGCGCGAACTGGGGGAGACGGAGCGGGCCCGCAGCCTCTACCTGGCCGCTCTCGAGCGGGATCCGGGCCTGGCCGCGGCGGCCAACGACCTGGGCTGGCTCGAGCGCCTGGGGGGAGATCTTGCCGCTGCGAGGGAGGCCTTCGAGCGCGCCCTCGCCGCCGATCCCTACTTGAAACCGGCCCTGGTCAACCTGGCGGGTCTCCTGGCCAGCGCCCCGGACGAGCGGGTACGCGACGGGGCCCGTGCCCTCCTCCTCGCCGAGCGTGCCGCCCGCGCCGGGGTTTCGGATGCGGTCGCCCTGGATCTCCGAGCGATGGCTCTGGCCGAGCTGGGACGCTTTCAGGAGGCGTCCCGGGTCTGCGAGCGTGCCCTCGAATCGGCCCGCGCTGGGGGCCGGGAGGCCTATGCGGAGGCGATCGAGGGGCGCCTCGCCCTCTATCGGGCCGCCCAGCCCTACCGCAGCGGTTGACGGAGACCTCTCGCTTTTGGAATCCTGCAACCGCCCCCGGCAGGGGCAGGCAGGACTCGCACCTCCCGACGGCCCCTCGGCCCTTGGCGGGGTAGATTTCGGCGACGGCTCGTCGAAGCGTTCGGCGGCGACCCATTCAGAGACTCGCACAGGGGTGGTCCCTCTGGTAACCAAACCCGGAATCCCCAACGATCTGGTTCTCTCGACCTCGTGCTACGGCCCCCGGCTGAGCACGATCGAGGACCAGGCGTTTTCCGCCGTGGCGATGGGCTTCCGTCGCCTCGAGTTGGGGCTGTCGGACCAACCGGTGGACCTGACGCGCTGGGAGGACGCGGTTCGAGAGACGGGTATCCGCGTGGATTCGGTCATCGTCGGAGCGCTCAAACCGCGAGCGGAGAACATGAGCGGTTCGATGCTCGGCAGCTTGGATGGCACCGCGCGAGAGCTGGCTCTGAACAGCACGCGCCGACACCTGCGCCTGGCCCAGCAGCTCAGGGCGCCGGTGGTGGTCGTGCGGGGATGCGCGGTCGAAGATCCCGCACTGGCGGCGCAGGCGGCGGAGCTCGAGCGAGAGTTGCTCGTGGTCGACGACGACGGACGCGAGGCCTTGCAGGAGCGCATTCGTGACTTCGTCGCTCGTGTGCAGCGCAAGGGCCAGCGTCAGCTCGAGCACTTCTGTCGCTCCCTGCACGCCCTGCACCAGGAATTCCCCGAGACGCGCCTCGCCATCGAGCCGGGCGTGCGCTTCAACGACCTGCTCAACTACGAGGCGGTGCAGTGGACCCTGGATGACCTCGCCTCCCAGAACGTCGGCTACTGGCACGACACCGGGCGCATCCACCAGCGGGGAATCTGCGGTCTGCCCAACCAGGGGGATTGGCTCGACTCCTTTGCGGGTCGCATGCTCGGTTGTCACCTGCAGGACGCTACCGCCGACGAGGCCGAGCTTCCCCCGGGTCAGGGGGAGGTCGAGTTCCGGCTCGTGGCGGAGTACGTGCCGCGCCAGGCCGCACACGTGATCGAGGTCAACCCTCGCCACGGGCGTGCCGAGGTGCTCGCGTCGGTGCAGTTCCTGGTGGACCTTGGGTTCTAGGGCGCGGGCCGTCCAGCTCCCCTGGAACGGCCATATGCGCATAACCCGTGCTCTTGTAGGTGTTTACGGCTACGTGAGCCCCCTGGGGCCACCCAGCCCCCCTTCCCAGGGATCCGACCTGTGGGCAACAATGCCGATTCGGGGCCCCCACGGACCTGCCCCTGTCCGATAGAGGGGGCTCCAGGGCTCTCATGTCCGAGCACGCAACATCTTCACCCCCTAGCGCGACCCCGTTCGGAGCGGGGTCCGCGCCGGTGGACCACCTGCGGACCGCGCTCGCGCGGGCCTCCCGGGAGGCACCCCCCGAGGCGCGCGGCCGTTTCCTGGTGTTGACCCACCGCGGGCCCGACCCGGATGCCCTGGGGGCCTGTGAAGGGCTGCGGCGTCTGCTCGAGCTCGGGTTCGGCTACGAGGCCACGGTAGCGACCCTGGGGCGCATCCACCGCGCCGAGAACCTGGCCCTGGTGCGTACCCTCGACCTGGCCCTGGTCGACTACGACGAGATCGACGTCACCACCTACGCCGGGGTGACCCTGGTCGACACCCAGCCCGAGTTCGGCCACACCGTCTTGCCCGCTGCTCCTCCCCTGGTCGCGGTCTTCGATCACCACGTCCCCCCCGACAGTGACGGGGAGCGTCCCGAGGTGCCGCATCGTGACGTGCGTCTGGGCCTGGGGGCGACCTCGTCGATGATCTACGAGTACCTGCGGGATGCGCGGGTCGAACTCGATGAGCGTACGGCCTCGGCACTCTTCTGCGGTGTGCGTTACGACACGATGGATCTGTCGCGCAACGTCTCGCCCCTCGACGAAGAGGCTTACTTCGAGACCTTCCGTCACGCGGATCGTATTCGCATCGCCGAGATCGACAAGCCGCCCCTGCCACGCAGCTACTACCGGGCCGTGGCCGGCGCGATGGCCGCGGCTCGCCAGCACGGTCCGCTCGTATTGGCCCTCCTGGGCAAGATCGAAAACCCCGAGACCGTGGCCGAGATGGCGGACTTCTTCCTGCGCATGAAGAGTGCGAGCTGGGTGGTCGTCGGCGGCGCCTATGAGGGGGAGTACGTGCTCTCCCTGCGCACGGACAAGACCTTCGGCAATGCCTATCCCCTGATGGAGCGCGTGCTCGGTGGCGAGGGCTCTTTCGGCGGCCACGGCCACATCGCCGGCGGCCGTGTTCCCCTGGAGGACGATGGGGAGAGCACGATCAAGAGCATGGAGCGTCGCCTCCGGGCCAATGCACTCAAGGTGATCGCCCCCTCGGGTGAAGAAGAGGCCATTCCCCCCGAGGGACGGCCGGTCGGCGAGTGAGCCGGTACCTTTGTGCCTGTGGGGGGGTCGACTCCTCGGGGGCAGCCGGCCTCGATGCGGATCGAGATGCGGCCGAGATCCTCGGGTTCCCTCTCCGGGGTGTGCCCACGGCCTGGACCGAGCAGGACGGGGGGGGCGTGCGCGCGGTGAAGCCGGTCGCCGGATGGTGGCGGGAGGTGCCCGCGACCGGACCCCTGAAGTTCGGTCTCCTACCCGGAGCGGAACACATCCGCGAGGCCGCCCGGCTCGTGCGGGAGGGGACGGTGGTCGATCCGGTGATCGCGGCCAGCAGCGGGCACCTCTTCCTCGACGAGGAGGCTCTCGTCGAACTCCGTGGGACCCTGCTCGCCGCCGGTCCGATCGTCACCCCCAACCTGCCCGAGGCGCGCATCCTGACCGGCCGGGAGGAGCCCGAAGCCGCGGCGCGCGAGCTGATTGCGATGGGAGCGCGGGGGGTGGTGGTCAAGGGGGGACACGCTCAGGGGAGGGAGGTTTCGGAGCTGGTCCTCACGCCGGGTGGGTCTCCGCGCAGGCTGTGCCACCCGCGTCTGGCGGGGACTTTGAGGGGGAGCGGTTGCCGCTTCGCCACGGCCCTCGCGATTGGGCTGGCCCGGGGGGCCTCCCTGGAGGCAGCCAGCATGGCCGCGGCCGCGCTGGTCGCGGCCCGCCTGCGCCTGGGATCCCTTCCCGTGGGAAGGGCTTGCCATCCCCGGCGTTCAGGGTAGGATTTGCGCCCCTCGCGAGCGGCTGTAGCTCAGTGGTAGAGCGCAACCTTGCCAAGGTTGATGTCGTCGGTTCGAATCCGATCAGCCGCTCCAACTCGCGCCCAAGGGGCTTGGGGGGGCATCGAGGCCCATTGGGGAGCGACTCCAATAGGATGCCTACAGGATCCTGCTTGGGGCGCTGAACGGCCCCAGTCGAACAACGGCCCCAGTCGAGCAACGGCCCCAGTCGAGCGTTTTGTGCCGCTCGGGCTGGCCTGACCCGGTACATCGAGTGGTCAGAAGAGCAGGAGCCCCACTGGAGCCCCACTGGCCAGAGGCTGAGGACGGCGTCTTCCCGGTTTTGCAGGCGGCATGGGCCGTCTGACGGGACGAGATAAGGCAACATCGGGGCTCACTCTCCACGGCTGCCTGGCCACGAGATCCCCGGCGGCGGGCGTTGGTCGTAGGGGAGTCACCACTGCACCGTGGCAGAGGCGACCGTGGGACGAGACGACCAGGATCGGGTACGGCCACTCCGCACCCACCCCTCAGCGCCGGTCCATCCTGGTCGCTGGCGGGCTGGAAGCGTCCCGACAGGTGGGGAGCGCAGCCGTGGCCTGCTCGCAAGTTGTTATAGATACTAGACTTAGAGTAGAACGCCTGGAATCTACCAACTCAGGGAAGGTCTAGGATGTGTGTGCTACTAGGTTTCTACTAATCTAGTCATGTTTTAGTCTGAAGTTCGACGGGATGTCCCAGCCCAAGTCCGCACAGCCTCGATGGTTGCGAGCGACATGGTGGTCGCGGTTCTGACTACACCGCGATCTGCTTGAGCAGGTCCAGAGCCCTTCGTTGCTCCGGG
>JALWOP010000004.1 GCA_027083445.1 Planctomycetota bacterium
CCGACCGGTCTTCCAGTTCATCGTCTCCGGCCAGAACGCCTCGGAGGTCCCGGCCTTCCGCCGCCGCTGGGAGGCCTGCTGCCGCCGGGCGGGGCTGCCGGTGACCGCCGCGGCCCAGGACGTGCCCGGGGGCGAGGAGGCGGTGGTGTACTTCCGGCAGCTCGACTGCCCCAGCCCGGAGCAGCAAGCCCGGGAGAACGCGGTCTTCCGCGAGGCCATGCGCCGGGAGGGCCTGCCCCTGCCCCGGGAGGACAAGGCGCCGCTGGCGCTGCGGGCGGAGAACCTCTCGCCCTGCGGCTGCTGGTGGAAGTCCCCGGTGGTGAGCTGGGACGGGGACGTGACGGTCTGCACCCGGGACAACCTGCACGTCAACCGGCTGGGCAACCTCGCGGACGCGCCCTTCTCGGCGCTGTGGTGGGGTCCACAGGCGGCGGCGCAGCGGGCGGCGGTGGGCCGCGGGGACTACGCGGACCTACCTCTGTGCCGGTCCTGCTTCATCCCCCGATCGTCCAACTACACCGGGGTCTCCGCCGCGGAGCGAGAGACCCAGCGGGCCTGGGAGGCCCGGCGATGAGCCGGGCGGCAGCCCTCGTGGAGCGGGCCCTGGACCGGGCCCAGCTCCGCCGGGCCCCGGGAAGGCCGACCCAGGTGCACCTCTCGGTCACCGACCGCTGCTTCCTGCCCTGCCTGCACTGCGACATCTGGAAGAACGAGGCGGTCGATCTGCCGGAAGCCATCTGGCTGGATGTCCTCGATCGCCTCGCCCAATGGATCGGCCCGGCCAGCGTCAACTTCGTCGGCGGCGAGCCCCTGCTGCGCCGGGATCTCGAGCGGCTCTTCGCCCGCGCGGTCGAGCTGGGCAATACCGTCAGCTTCAACACAAACGCCTGGCTCCTGAGCCGGCGGCGGGTGCGGGCGATCGCCGAGGCCGGGGTGTCGATCGTCTACATCTCCATGGACGGGGCCCGGGAGTCCACAGTGGATCACTCCAGGGGCCGGGCGGGCTCCTGGCGCAAGTGCATGGAGGCCTTCGATCACTTCGACGCGGTGCCCAACCCCCGGGTGGTGATCTCCACCATCCTACACGGTCGGAACGCCGCGGAGATCCAGGAGCTGCTGGCCCTGGTCAGGGAGCGGGGCTACCAGCTCGTGCTCCAACCCCTGTACCAGAACTTCGGCGACAACCGCTACGATCCCGACTGGTGGCGCAGCTCGGCGATGTGGCCCCGGGATCTGGGGGCGATCGACGCGGCCCTGGACCTGCTGATCGCCGAGCGCCGCCGGGGGGGGCCGGTCTGTAACGCAGTGGGGCAGCTCGCGGCGATGAAGCGCTACTTCCGAGATCCCAGCCGGTTCAACGGCCTGACCTGCAAGGCGGGGCACTCGGACATCTCCTTCGATCCCCAGGGCAATATCCGGCTCTGTTACTTCCTGGAGCCGGTGGCGACCGTCTTCGATATGGCTCCGCTGGCGGCCACCTGGGACGCCCCGCGCACCCTGCGGCGGCGCTGGCAGGTCAGTCGCTGTGAGCGGAGCTGCAACCTGCTCAACTGCAATTTCGACCGGAGCGATCTCTGAGGCCGCAGCGCGGGCTGCGCTATCCACTCCAGCTCCCACAACCCCCATCTGTTCGATCGCGGGATGGCTCTGGCAGCCCGGCACCAGCCTGGACTCGATCGAACAGATGATGAACTCGTTAGTCTGGGTCGCGGGGCTCCCAGAGCTCCAGCTTGTTGCCCTCCGGGTCCAGGATCCACGCGAAGCGGCCGTTGGGTTCGTCGTTTGGCCCATCGAGCGGCTCGATGCCAGCGGCAGTGAGCTGCTCCAGCAGGGCGTCGAGATCGTCGACGCGATAGCTGATCATCAACGATGCCGCACTCGGAGCAAACCAGTCACCGCCTCGCTCGGCGAGGTGCCAAGCGGTACCCCCCTGGCCGACTGCACCCGCTGATCGGCAGACCAGTCGAAGATGGCGCCGCCCCACGCTTCGAGCGAAACACCCAGGTGCTCCGCATACCACTGTGCGGGCGCCCTCGGGGCCTCCGCCTTAAAGAAGACCCCACCGATTCCTGTCACCTCAGCCACTTCGACACCTCCAGATGGACCAGTATCCGGGCTCGGCCCGATGAGGTAGCTGAGCTCCCGGCATCGCCGTGGAGGCGTCCTGTACGCAGGCACGGCGGGGTCCACCAAGACCTTGCCGTCCCGTCTCACCTTCTCCTGCTGCGGCCGCCTCCACGACGACGCCGGCATGCCGAAAACGACCCGACGATCAGGGCTTGGGGGAGGTGTTTGCACGCCATGTGCCCTGTGTAGTATGAGTCGCCATGGCTCGTGGATACTCAGGCCGCATCGCCGCGGAGGTCGACCCCGACCTCCGGGCAGGGCTGTACGAGGTGCTCGCCAGAGACCGCCCTACCCTCGAGGCGTGGTTCATCCGCGAGGTCGAGCGCCACGTGCAGGGGCATCGTCAGCCAGCACGGTTCGCCGCAGACCCTGCGGGACCGCGGCACGGGGGCGCACCCAAGGACCCAGGGGAGGACTCGTGAGCGGAGTGTCCGAGGTGCTGCCCGAGGGCGGGGCCGACAAGAGCCCCCTCGCGCGCGTTGCTGACGACGCGACCAGGCACTCGGCGACCACAGACCCCAGCGACAAGAAGAAGTGGGGCCAGTACTTCACGGGCGTCGGTGTGGCGGAGTTCATGGGGCGTCTCCTAGGTCGAGCAGGCTCGGGTGACGGGCCCGTTCGCGTGCTTGACCCAGGCGCGGGGGCCGGCATCCTCGGTATCGCCGCAGCGCTCCGACTCCTCGATCTCGACTCCAGGCCCGTTCACCTTGTGGCCGTTGAGGCGGAGCTCGGCGTCCTGGCCCGTCTGCGGCACAATCTCCACCAGTTCGCGTCGACCTGCCGGGGTCGGCTGACCTTCGAAGTAGTGGACGCAGATTTCCTGGCCATGGCCCAGCCGACCATCGGGGTGCCGACACTCACCCCCTTCGACTGCGTAATCGCGAATCCACCGTATTTCAAGATGAGCCCCACCGACGGGCGCGGTGGGACCGCCCCCAACATCTACGCTCGCTTCATGGAGATCGGTGCCCGGCTACTCCGCCCCAAAGGTCAGCTCGTCTACATCGTTCCGCGCAGTTTCGCCTCGGGCCTCTACTTCAAGCGGTTTCGCAAGAGCTTCCACGCGTCGATGAGCCTGGAGCAAGTCCACGTCTTCGACTCACGCCGCGATGCCTTCAAGGATGAAGGCGTGCTCCAAGAGAACATCATCGTCAAGTACCGAAAGCAGGCAGCGGGCCCAGCATCGGTACGGGTGACCTCGTCGTGCGGGGCCCATGACCTCGACAATCCGCGGGATCTGCAGGTCCCCACCTCGCTCCTGTTGCACCCCCGAGATCCGCTCGCCATCCTGCACTTGCCGGCCTGCGAGGACGATGTCAGGGTGCTGCGCGACTGCGGCGCCTGGCCATCCAACCTACGCGACTACGGGCTTGAGATATCGACGGGGCCGGTTGTGCCTTTCCGCGCCGCTGGCGAGCTGGTGAGGAGCCCCGAGGGCTCTGATGTCGCTCCCCTCCTCTGGATGCAGCATGTTCGGGCCGAGGGCGTGGTATGGCCGATCGGTGATGGCTTCCGAAAGCAAGAGCACATCCGGCTTTCCGCGCCGTCGAAGCTCCTTGTTCCCAACCGAACCTACATCCTGCTTCGCCGCTTCTCGGCCAAGGAGGAGCAGCGGCGCTTGACAGCCGCCGTCCTGCGCCGGGGAGCCCTACCTGGGGATGTCATCGGCCTTGAGAACCATGTGAACTTCATCCACCGGCCCGGTGGCCACATCGATGAGGACGAGGCAACGGGATTGGCAGCGCTCCTGAACTCCAGCCTCCTGGACCGGTACTTCCGCATCGTCAACGGCAACACCCAGGTCAACGCGACCGAGATCCGTGCCATGCCGCTCCCGCCGCGGGACCTGACATTGGAGATCGGGCGCCGACTTGCCGTCGAGCCCTTGCAGCCGGTAGACCATGTCGTAGAAGAGGTGCTCGGTGTCGAAGGTAGAAGAGGCGAAGCGGATCCTGGAGGCGCTGGGCATGCCTGCCCGGCAGAGGAACGAGAATGCGGCGTATACGCTGCTGGCGATGGCGGGTGTGGGACCCGACACGCCCTGGAATAGTGCGGCGCAACCGCGAATGAATCCCCATCGCGTCATCGAGTTCGCACGCGATCACTACGGGAAGGTCTACGCTGAGAACACGCGCGAGACGATCCGTCGTCAGGCCATCCACCAGTTCGTCCAAGGTGGCGTGCTCCAGCGTAATCCAGACGATCCGTCACTGCCCACCAACAGCCCGCGAACCCACTACGCGCTAACCGACGAGGCTGTTCGGGTGGTCCAAGCCTTCGGGACAGGGTCGTTCGACAGCGAGGCCGCCACGTTCTTGGCGGCGGTTGGTGGTGGGCTCGCTGCGAGGTACGCCCGCCGACGAGCCAGCAAGTCGATCCCCGTCAAGCTCCCAGGAGGTGGCCAGGTTGTCCTGTCGCCTGGCAAGCACAATGTCCTTCAGCACGAGGTTGTTGAGGTCTTCCTCCCCCGCTTCGCGCCAGGGGCGCTTCTGCTCTACCTCGGCGACACCGACCACAAGGCGCTCCACGTCGAGGCCGACCGTCTCGCCGAACTCGGGATCCCGGTCAACGAGCACGACAAGCTCCCGGACATCGTCGCGATGGATACTGAACGAGGCTGGCTGTTCCTGATTGAGGCCGTGACTTCCCACGGCCCGGTGTCGCCGAAGCGGCACATGGAGCTCGAACACGCGCTCCGTGACTGTCAGGCCGGACGAGTCTACGTGTCTGCCTTCCTTGACTTCCGCGAGTTCAAGCGCCACGCCGACCAGATCGCGTGGGAGACCGAGGTGTGGATCGCTGACGCTCCAACCCATCTTCTTCACTACAACGGCGACCGCTTCTGCGGTCCGCGGGGCTGAGAAATGGTAAGCCGGTGCTTACGTCAATCCTCACGAACAGGAGGGAGTCAATCCTCACGAGCATTGAAGGGTCTACCTTGCGTGCCATTCCCGGTCCAACGGGCACGCTTCCCGGTCCAACGGCGCCTGGACCTGCTGTTGTCTCGATGATGGGCGTTGCCCGACGCGGGCAACAGGTGGCTGCGAGGCAACGAATCCTTGACGGAGCCGTTGTCTGGAAGCACCCTGTTGCCCGGGGTGCGCAACACCAAACGAGAGGCAACGACCCTGGCATCGGCCATCGACATCGAGCAGCAATGCGGCGAGGCACTACCCGACCTGGTCGTCGCGCCCTACCTGAGCCCGGAGGTCCGCCGGCGCCTGCGCGAGGCAGGGATCGGCTTCGTGGACGAGACGGGCAACCTGCGCGTGTCGCTCGCGGAGCCCGGTCTGTTCATCGAGGCCTCCGGTGCAGACAGGAACCCGAGCCCGCGTCGCCGCCCCGCCCGCAGCCTCGCCGGGGCCAAGGCCGGGCGCATCGTCCAGGCGCTGTGCGAACGGCGCAAGCCCTGGGGCGTTCGGGAGCTCGCGACAGCCACCGACACCAATCCGGGCTACGTCTCCCGGCTGTTCGCCTTCCTCGACCGCGAGGCCCTGGTGGAGCGCGACGACAAGGGCCGCGTCACCAGCGCGGACTGGCAGCGCCTCGTGCGTCGATGGGCCGAGGCGGCGCCGATCGAGGCGCGCGGCCGCTCCTGTCTCTTCATCGCCCCACGAGGAATCTCCACCATGATGCGTCGCCTCGGCGAGGCCGAGCTGCAGCATGCCGTGACCGGCTCCTTCGCAGCGGCCCGGGTCGCCCCCGTCGCCCCACCCCGGCTGGCGACGATCTACGTCGACAGGACCGACATCGCACGGCGCGTCCTCGACCTTCGCGAGACCGACGCCGGCGCCAACGTCCTGCTCATCGAGCCCAAGGACGCGAGCGTGTTGTCGGCTGCCACGGCAGACGAGGACGGTGTACGGTGGGCGCCGCTGGTGCAGGTCGCCGCCGATCTCTTGACTGGCCCCGGCCGCAGCCCGGCCGAAGCGGAAGCGCTCATGGAGTGGATGACCTCTAACGAGGAGGCCTGGCGTGCATGAACTCTACGTGCTCGCGCGCCAGGTGCTTCTGGACGCGCTCGAGGCCCTCGGCGCACACCGCGACGCCATCGTGCTCGTGGGACCCAGGCGGTCTACCTCCACGTCGGCGACGCGGATCTTGCGGTCGCTCCGTACACGACCGACGGCGACCTGGTCCTCGACCCCGCCGTGCTCGGCGAGATCCCGCCGCTCGAGCGCGCGCTTCTGGACGCCGGCTTCCTTCCGAAGAAGACCGACTCTGTCGGCGTGTGGATCACGCATCGGGAGAGCTCCCACAGCCCGAAGACCGAGGTCGCCGTCGACCTGCTGGTCCCCGAGAGCGTGAGCCCGGGCAAGGGACGCCGTGCCGCTCGGCTCGCGGGGCACGATCCGCTGGCGGCCCGCAAGGTGGTCGGCCTCGAGGGTGCCCTGGTCGACGTCGAGCGGATGAAGCTCGGCGCCCTGGCCGAGGGGGACGAGCGGGTCTTCGACGTCCAGGTCGCCGGCCCCGCGGCGCTGCTGGTCGCCAAGCTGCTCAAGATCCGCGACCGCCGTGAGACGACCCCCACAGCGACAAGGACGCCCTCGACGTCGCCCGGCTCCTGCGCGGCGTGGAGACCGCCGACCTCGCGGAGCGGATCCGACGCCTGTTCGCGGACGCGCGGAGCGAGGCGGTCGCCCGGGAGGCGCTGGACCTCCTCGAGGCGCTCTTTGGCCGGCGGGCGGCCGAGGGGATCGAGATGGCGATCCGCTCGGCCGGGGGCCTCGTCGACGCCGACGAGCTCGCCGTCTCGTGCGAGCTGCTCGCCCAAGACCTGCTCCGAGCCCTCGGGCCCCGGGCATGACTCCGCTGGGCTACGGCAGCATCGGCCTGTGCGTCACCCGATCTCCACGGACACTCGCAGCCGATGTTTGATCGGCACCCTGATGGCCCTGCTTCGGACGAGCAGCAGTCCGCGCGAGGCATCGTAGAACACTTCGCGACGTAAGCACCGGCTGATACCCAGCCGCCGGCTCGGCGGCGGGCGGCTCCTTCCATCCTCCCAAGTTGGGAGGAGCCGATGCCCATCACGAAACGAAAAGTGCAGGGTGTCGTCACCGCCAGATCGCATGGCGTCCACGAGCTCGCCTACCTCACCTGGATTCTCGAGGAGCTCGCCCGCAGGGAGTGGTCGCCCGAGATCGCGGCCAGGGACAACACTCACGCGCCGCCGATGTGCTTCTTCACGTTCAGCGCCTTCCAGCGCAGGCCCGGGTTGTCCGCGATGCGCTGCTGCAGATCGGCCTCCCCGGTCAGCAGCGAGGCCTCGATCTCGCCGTGGCCGTTGAGACGCTCCAGGAACTGGACCTCATGGTCCGCCAGCGGGAGGACGGCGCCGAGGAGCGCGCGGGTCTCCTCGACGAGGTGGTCTGTCCAGCGCTCTACGTCCCCCGCCGACGGGCGGATGTCCTGGCGCAACATCGGCAGGAGCCGGCGCTTCACGTCGTCCACGGTCGTCGTCACGGAGTCGGTCGAGACCTCTCTCCAGTCGACGCGGTTGATGCCGCCGTAGACGACGAAGGCTAACCGGAGCTTGTCCAGGTCGAGGGCGCCCTCGGCCAGCAGCAGCCGCGCGTCGAAGAGGTCGCGGCTGGCCCCACGTGCGAGGAGCGCGGCCAGCTTTCCGGCCGCGAGCTCGTGATCGTCGAGCACCTGAACCCGCTCGGCGCGGTCGCCGACGAACACTCGCGAGTCCCGCTGCGTCGGGTCCCACAGTGGAACCCGGAGCATGGTGTTGACGTCGACCTCGAGGATCGCCGGTCGACCGAGAGCTGAGGTGTAGGAGAGGCGCCACTTGCCGCCAGCGTGCTCACTGGGCGCGCGCTTGACCACGAGCCCGAGTCGAGAGGCGACCTGCCCGAGGGCGGCATCGAGCTTCGGGCGCTCGGCGATCATCGCAGCGCGGTCGACTGCGCCGATGTAGTTGACGTCGATGTCGACCGAGAGCCGGGGGACGTTGAACACGAAGAGGTTCAACGCGGTGCCGCCCTTCAAGGCCACCCGTCTCCCCATGAAGGGGTGCGCGACCATCATGTTGAGGAGGCGCACCAGCATCCACACCTTCTCGAGCGAGTCGACGGGGAACCCGCTGTTGGTCGCGGCGCGCTGGAGTTGATTTCGTGTGAGCATCAGGCCACATCAGCCCAGCGCTGGTCGAGCACGCGCTCCGGCACGATGAGGTTCCAGGGATGCACGAGGCGCCCGGGCTGGCGCGACGCGTCGAGGTAACGCGGGTGCTTCGGTGCGTGCGCGACCAGACGCTCGATGTGTGCGTCCTCGACGAAGAGGCGCTCGCGGTGCTGCTCGAGGAAGACACCGACCCGAGCGACGGTCGTCGCCGAGCCGAGGAGGAGCGTGTAGGCGATCACGGCGTCGAGGTCGAGGAACTCGATCATCTCCAGCGAGCGCCAGATCTCCTCCCAGCCGCCGCCGAGCACCGGCGTATGAAGTACGTCCACCATCGCGCGCTCGCAGGTGCAGACGCGCACGCGTCCGCCCCCGCTAGCCGCCACCTCGATACCACCGCCCATGTCCTCACGGTCGGCGACCACCGCGGGAGCGCGCACCGGAACGTACTCGATCGGGCCGAAGTGAAACCCCCGCGTGTGGCCTCGGGTCAGGAACGTGACCTGGCTCCACATCGAGTACGTGCGCCCATGGAACTGGAGCGCTGCGTGGTGGCTGATCGCGGCGTCCGCCGCCGCCTTCGTCGCGACCAGATAGGGATCGACTGTCTCCGCGGCAGCTCCCGGAGAAATCGAGACGTAGAGACCACGCCGCACCCGAGCGATCCGGCCGCTCTGCACGTGCTTGCGAAGCAGGCTGTCCACGGTGCGTGAGCTCCCGCGGCCACGACTCTGCGCGTACTCCTCGTGCGTGAACACGGGGTGATTCTGGAAGAACTCTTCTGAGGACACTGTACACCTCTTGCTGAAACACGCATGATGGGTGCGTGTTGACGCTGATCTGATCCAGTGTAGAACCCCAAGCCTTGCGTGTCCAGATGCAACAGAAACACGCACCAACGATGCGTGTTTCTGCCATCTTCAGCAAGTAACCTCGTAAGCACCGGCTGATGCCCAGCCGCCGGCTCGGCGGCGGGCGGCTCCTTCCTACCAGCGCGCCCGATCGCCCCCGCACTCCTCCCTGCGGACCCCGCCATCTCGAGACATCCTGGATGACAGGAGGAACGCACGATGACCCACTTGCTGCTGACCCTGCTCGGCTGCTCGGGCGGCGCCGCCGACAGCGCGAACCTCGTCGACGAGGCCAGCGCCCCGAGCTGCGAGGACAGCCCCGCGGTGATCGCCGCGGACGATCCCACCGCCCTGGGCCTGAGCGGCCAGGACCTGCTGGAGCTCGCCGGCGCGCTCACCGAGACCGAGCTGTACTGGGTCGACACCGCCGGCACCACCGCCCTGAGCCTCGCCCTGAGCTACGGCGGCGAGACCCGCTGGGTGGACTCGACGGAGCTGCCGTGCAGCGATCCCGAGGACTGCCCGGCCATCGCCGCGAGCTGCGAGGACCGCCTGGAGGTGGACGTCACCCTCGGCTTCCAGACCGCCGACGGCGCCTTCGACGAGCTCTGGTCCACCACCCTGAGCAGCACCGACGGCCGAACCGCCACCTTCGGCCTGACCATCGACCCCGACGCGCTCGGCGGCGAC
>JALWOP010000005.1 GCA_027083445.1 Planctomycetota bacterium
ACGCTTCCCCGCCTCGGCCCCGATCCAGTGCAGGAAGTCGTAGTGTTCCAGGTAGATCCCCCCGAGAATCTCGGGGCGCTTCTCCTCCTCTTCGAGCCGAACATAGGCGGCGTGGGCATCGCTGATCCACTCCGGCGGCCAGCCCTCGCCCCGCCGGTAGGCGGCGTGGATGGCGGCCGTCCTCTCCTGGGCGAAGAGGTGCAGAAGCTCGCAGCCGAGCTCACCACCGGGCCCTCCCCCGCCCCGGTAGAGCCCCGCTTCGACGGCGAGAAGCGCCAGCCGCCGCGCTTCGGAAAGCTCCCCGGCGTCGCGGGCGAAGAGGGCCCGGGCGGCCAGATCGCGAGCCTCTTCCCCTGGATCGGCTTCGCCCGCGAGCCTTTGAGCGGCGTCTTCTTGGAGCAGGCCGCGGAGCTTGTGATCGGTCGTCGTGCGAGCCTGGGCGAGGAGTGCCAGCGCGTCGTCGGGCTCCTCGGACGGGGATTCCTGCGCCTGCCCGCTGTCCAAGAGGGCCGAATCCAAGGCCAGACCGCTCTGGATCGAGGCGAGGGCCCGCGCCCGGGGTAGGTCCGCGGCCATGCGCTGCACCGCCGCCAGGAGCATGCTGCGCTCGCCCTCGCCCAGGGGCGTCTTCAAGAGCTCGGCACACAGGTCCAACGCCGCATCCCCGTGGCACTGGGCCAGAGCCCGGCGCGCGAGGCGGGCGGCCTCCCGGTCGAAGCCGAAGGCCGCCAGGCGCAGGAGATCGACCTGGTCGGGGGCGTCCCTCGTCCGGGCGTGCACCGTGATCAGGGTGCGCAGGAGCGTTCGCCTTCCAGCCGAGTCGGCGCTTGCGTAGCGCCGTTCGAGCTCCTCGCGGTGCTCGACGCGCGGGCTGGTGAGGAGCTCTTCGAGGTCGAGTTTCCCCTCGGGGCGCGGCTCCGGCCAACCCGCCGCCCCCTCGGCGAAGCCGCGTAGGACGCTGCGGGTGTCCCAGGCGTAGTAGACGTCCATCGACTTGTGTGCATCCAGGTCGAGGACGAGGTGGCGCGGGGCGATGCGCCGACCGTCGAAGTAGCGCCCGTAAAGCTCCCGTTCGACCTGGATGTGTTCCCCACAGGTCACCGTGCCGAAGCGCGGGCAGGGGATGCGGCGACCCTCCTCGTCGTAGTCCCGCGCAGTGTGCCGATAGGTCGAGGCGATCAGGCAGACGTAGGGCTCGAGCAGGGCCGCCGTTTCGGGGGAGCGGTAGCGCACCCCCGCGAAGTGTTCACTGGCGATCTCGCCATCCATGTTGACCGCGACCAGGATCGGACGCCCCTCCCTGCGGGCGACGCGCAGAGCGTCCTCGAAGCTGCGCTGCCACTTGACCAGGACCGGTCGGCGCCACTCCTCCGCGGTCGCCGCGCGCCAGGTATCCTCCTCGAGGGTGTTCGCCGGCAGCGCGGGCGGTGAGCCCAGCCTGCGCGCATCGGGAGAGGGATCGGCGCCCCGCGGGGCAGGGGGAGGCGGGGGATCCTGGGCCGGCCGGCCGTGGGCGGCCGGGGAGAGGAGCAGGGTCGAGAGCAGGAGGGCTAGGCGCATCTTCAAAGGTCCAAGGCTGCCAGGACCCAAGGGGGGCGGCAAGCAAGGGTCTGGTGAGGTCTTGGCGGTGCCCCGTACCAACAGCTTCAGTCCAAAGGCGTAGGGCAGCCCCGAACGGGGTATTCTTGCCTGGAATCCGCGCTCCCATGCCTCCTGTTAGCCCCCGTCAAGTCAGGGACCCCGAGCCGAGGGCTCGTCTCTGGATCGAACACCGCCGCATCGCCGGTTGGGTCTTCCTCTTGGGCCCCCTGCCCCAGGGGATCGGTTGGCTCGCAGCCGGTTTGTGGATCGCCGAGGCGCGCGTCCTGGCCTTGGCTGCCGCCCCGCTCCTCGGCAGCGCCGCCCTGCTGGCCGCCCTGCGCCGGCGGCTCGCGGCGCGCGTCCGCGCCGTCGAAAAGGAAGAGGAACCCCCCCGCCCCAGCCGGCGCCTCGCCTTCACCATGGGCCTCATCGGCCTGGTGGCCACGGCCCTATTGTGGAAGTACGGCCAGCGGGTGACGCCCGTCCTGCATCTTGGCGCCGGGCCGATCGCCTGGCTCGGTCCGGCCCGGCTCGGCTGGGTGGTGCTGGCGGCCTTCGGGATCAGCGCCCTCTTTGCCCGCTTCTACGGGGCGACGGAGGGGGCCGTGTTGGCCGAGGCGCGCGGCCTGGCCGCCTGGCTGCGGGCCGCGGCCTGGCTGAATCTCCTCGCGGGACTCTATCTCCTCTCCCGGGCCTACTACCCAGGCGCGACGCCGGCCCTGCACACCCTGGCCCACCGCTGCGGCGAGGGTCTACTCGCCATCCTGCTCGTCGAGTCGATTCTGCGCGGGGTGCTGCGCCGGCCCGCTCGGGTCGATCCGGCCACGGACCTCTTCTTCCTGCGCCTGGTTGCCGCGCGGTGGAATCCGATCTCCAGCCTCTTCGCCACCCTGACCGAGGCCTTCGGGATCGACCTGCGCGGTACCTGGTCCCTGCGCTTCATCCAGCGCTCCCTTCCGCCGCTCGCCCTGGGGCTGGCGTGCCTCGCCTGGATCGGCAGCTCCCTCACCGTCGTCGAGAGTGGCGAGGTCGGCGTACTCGAGACCTTCGGTGCGCCGCGGGCCGGCGAGGACCTTTCGCCGGGCCTCGCCCTGCACTGGCCCTGGCCGATTCAGCGCGTACGGCGGGTCGATGTGGGACGGGTGCGCACCATGCCGATCGGGTTCAGCGGCGGTGACAAGCGGGCCAGCCTGCTGTGGACTCGGCGTCACGCCCAGGAGGAGTACGCCCTGCTCCTGGGGGGGGGCGAGAACCTGATCACCGTCAACGCCATCCTGCACTATCGCATCGCCGACGCGCGGGCCTACCTCTATCAGGTCGCGGACGCGGAGCGCACCCTGGCGGCGATCGCCGACCGTGCCCTGATGCAGGTGACCGTCGGCGAGACCCTGGATGGGGTGTTGAGTGAGAATGTGGCCCTGCTCTCCCAAGCGGTCGAGAGGGCCGTGCAGGGCGAGGCGGACGCCCTCGACCTCGGGATCGAGGTCGTGGACTTCAACCTGATCGGGCTGCACCCGCCGATGGCGGTCGCCCGCGACTACCAGGCGGTCGTCAGTGCGCAGATCGAGCGCGACACCCTGGAGTACGAGGCCCAGGCCGATCGGGAGCGCGCTCTGCCGGGAGCCGCTGCGCGGGCCCGCAAGACCCTGGGGGCGGCTCGCGCCGAGGCCGAGCGCCGCACCGCCCTGGCCCGGGGCGAGAGCGAAGCCTTCAGGGCCCAGGCCGAAGCCAGCCGCGCCGCGCCCGATCTCTTCCGCTTCCGGCGCCTGCTCGAAGCCCGTGAAAAACAGCTCCGGGGCCGACCCTTCGTCGTCCTGGACAAGCGTCTCGAAGAGCAGGGCGCGGTGATTCGCGCCACGGGCGATCCCCTGGCGGACGGGCGCGTGCCGCCTGAACCCGACATTCCAAAGCCCATCGACCTGGAGGACCTATGAGCAGCAATATCCTGCGTTGGATCGTGGGCTGCGTCACCCTTGCCGCGCTGGTCCTCTACGCCACCGCCTTCCAAGTTCGCGAGGGGCGCACCGCCCTCGTGACCCGCTTCGGGGATCCGGTGCGCACGATCGATGAGAGCGGGTTGCATTGGAAGCTACCCTGGCCGATCGATCGCGCGCGCCTGTTCGACCGGCGCTGGCGTGTCTTCGAGACGCGGCATGGTGAGACGCTCACCCGGGACAAGAAGAACGTCATCCTGCTGGCCTATGCGGTCTGGCGCATCGGGGATCCCTGGACCTACCTGCGCGCGGTGGGATCGGAAGAAGCTGCCGCCGAGCGGCTCGATAGTCTCATGCTCGATGCCCAGGCCCAGGTCATCAGCGGACACGACCTTTCGGCCCTGGTTTCGACCGACGAGGAGGAGCTGGCGGTGGATCGCATCGAAGAGGAGCTGCTCGCGGCGGTCCAGGAGGCGAGTTCGCGCTACGGCATCGAGGTCAGTAAGGTCGGCTTCAAGCGCCTCTCCCTGCCCGAGGAGAACATCACCAAGGTCTTCGGACACATGCGTGCCGAGCGGGCTCGGGAGGCGGCGGGCTTCCAGGCCTCGGGCGAGCGCAAGGCGGCCGAAATCCGGGCCGAAACCGACGAAGAGGTGGCCAAGATCAAGGCCGAGGCCCAGGAGGAGGCCGCGCGCATCCTGGGAGAGGCCGAGGCGCAGGCAGCAGCGATCTACGCCGCCGCCCAGGCCCTCGACCCCAGCCTGTACCGCTTCCTGCGTAAGCTGCAGGCTCTCGAGAGCGTGCTCGGCGGGGATGCCAAGGCGAGTCTCATCCTGCGTACCGACAGCGCGCCCTTCGGTCTGCTCGGGGAGTCGGTGCCCGGTATCGAGGCGCGGGAAGTCGCGCCCGTCCTGGATGAAGCGCCCCACGAGAGTTCCGAAAGTCGGGGTGGCGATCAGTGAAGCGCGGCACCCTGAAGAGCGAAGCCCCCCATCCCCAGCGGCAGGGGAGTGAGGCACTGCGCATGGCGCAGCCGCTCCTCGCGGGCTTCGGCTTGATTCTGCGCACCTACCACTGGCCGCTGCTCATTCTGACTCTGCTCTACCTGGGCTCGGGTTCCACGGTGGTGAAGCCGGGCCAGGTCGCCCTGGTCCTGCGTCTGGGCCGGCTGGTGGGAGAGACTCCCGCCGAGCAGATCCACCGCCCGGGTTTCCTCTTTGCCTGGCCACGTCCGCTCGACGAGATCGTGCGCGTCGACGTGGAGAGCGTGCGCAGCCTGGAGATCGACGATCTGACCTACAATCCCACGGGCGGACGCAGCGTGGCCACCTTCGCGCGCCGTGACACGATCGACCCGGAGGTGGACGGATACTTTCTGACCGGCGATCGCAACGTGCTGCAGGCGCGCATTCTGGCCCGCTACCGGGTGCGAGACCCCATCGCCTGGACCTTCGAACAGGCCCAGCCCGAGGCGGCTCTGCGGGATGCGATCCTGGCCGCCATGGTGCGCACGGCGGGGGAGATGTCCGTCGATGCCGTGCTCAAATCCGAGGGGCGTACCGCGCTGCCGCGGCTCGCCCTGGAGCGGGCGCAACTCGAGTGCGACCGCCATCGCTTGGGGGTCGAGTTGCTGGCCTTGGAGCTGCCTGAGCTGCGCCCGCCGCAGCAGGTTCAGGATGCCTTCAGCGGGGTGATCGACGCGGCGATCACCGCCATCACCGTCATCGAGGAGGCCCGCCGCTACCAGGCGACCGAGGTGCCCGGGGCCAAGGCCGAGGCGCGGCGCATCCTCTCCGACGCGCGCAGCACGGCCGAGGCGCGCACGGCCCGAGCCCGGGGCGAAGCGGATGCCTTCCGTTCCCTGTTGGCCCAGGCCGAGAAGGAGGGCCCCCTGCTGCGGGAACGGCTCTACCGCGAGAGTTTGGAGCGGGCCCTGGCCCGCGTGACCCTGCGTCTCTTGCCTCCGCCTCCCGACGGGAAGCGCTACTCCGACTTCCGCATCACGGTGCCCTTCTGATGAATCCTCCCCCGGCTCAGGCAGCGGAAGCCCCGCGCGCCCTCGGCATCGAGGACTTCGAAGCCCCCTTGACCGCGGAGGAGCGGCGCTCGATTGCCGCGCAGCTCGGACCGCTGCTCGCCGGTGCGGGCATCCTGGCCCTGGCCTCCCTCTTCCGCTGGCTCAACCCGGATCAGGCCCAGCTCGCGAGCGCCTTGCAGGCCTGCGCGGCGCTCTTGGTTTCGGTGCCGATCCTGCGCCGTGGCTTGGCGGGTTTTTTGGCCCGTCAGGCGACCGATCTGACCGACCAACTCGTCTCCCTGGCGATCCTGGCGGCCATGGCGACCGGCGACTTCGTCACCGCCACCCTGGTGCCGCTCTTCCTGGAGCTCGGGCACCTCTTCGAGGAGCGCTCCTCGCGCGGTGCGCGGGCGGCGATCGAGGGGATTCGGCGCCTCTCGGCCCAGGAGGCGACTCTCTGGCGGGACGGAGTGGAGAGCCGCGTCGATCCCGACGAACTCCGTGTCGGCGACCGCGTCGTGGTACGACCGGGGGAGGTCATTCCCGTCGACGGCGAGATCGAGGAGGGGCACTCCTCGGTCGACCAGGCGCCGATCACCGGGGAGTCGGTCTACGAGGACGTCGGTCCAGGCGAGGCGGTCTATAGCGGCACGATCAACCTGGGGGGGCTCTTGCGCGTGCGCGCCACCCGTGTCGGCCACGCCTCGGTCATCGGGCGAGTGCTCGAGGTCCTGCGCCGGGTCGAGTCCTCGAAGCTGCCGGTGCTGCGCCTTCTGGAGCGTTATGCGGGTGTCTACCTGCCGGTGGTCCTCTCCGTTGCCGGGGTGACCCTCTTCTTCACCGGCCAGCTCGATCGGGCGGTGGCGGTGCTGGTCGTGTCGTGTCCCTGCGCCCTGGTCCTGGCCGGTCCCGCCGCCATGGTCGTGGCCATGACCGCCTCGACTCGGCGCAGCATCTTGATCAAGAGCGCGGGCTTCTTGGAGACGGTTGCCGACGTCGACACCCTGGTGCTCGACAAGACCGGAACGGTCACGGTCGGTGCCCTCTCCCTCGATCGGATCTTCCCCCTGGAGAGCCTCGCGGAAGAGGAGGTCTTGGCCCTGGCGGCGAGTTGTGCCCAGGGCTCCCTGCACCCTGTCTCCAAGGCGGTCACCACTGCGGCCGTCGAACGCGGCATCAGCTTTCAGCCCGCCCGCGAGATGAGCGAGGTACCCGGCCGCGGGGTCGAGGCACCGAGCGAAGAGGGCACCGTTCGCCTGGGCCGGGCGGATTGGCTCGCGGCGCTTGGGGTGCATGGAGATTTCGATCCTCCCGTACCGGGGCCGGGGGTCTGGCTGGCCCGCGGGAACGAACTCCTGGCCTATCTGTCCCTGATCGACCGTCCGCGGCAGGAGGCGGCTCTGGCCCTGCGGCGTACGCGCGACCTGGGCATCGATCGGCTCGTGCTCTTGACCGGAGACCGGGAAGAGGTTGCACGGGAGGTGGGGAGCCAACTCGGCTTCGATGCCTATGTGGCTGAGGTCTTGCCCGAAGAGAAACTCGACATCGTGCGCGAAGAGCAAGCCGCCGGCCACCGCGTGATGATGGTGGGGGACGGGATCAACGACGCCCTGGCCCTCTCCGGAGCGGATGTCGGAGTGGCCATCGGAGCACGCATCAACGAGGTCGCCTTGGGGGGTGCCGATGTGGCCCTGATGAGCGCCGACCTGGAGCGCCTACCGCTCATGATGCGCTTGGCGGAACGTACGCGCTCGACCGTCGTGCAAAACGCAGTCATCGGGACCCTCTTCTCGGTCGGCATGATCGCCCTGGCGTCGGCGGGGGTGATCAGCGCCCTGGCGGGAGCGGCCCTGCACAATGCGGGTGCGGTCTTCGTGATCGCCAACTCCTCGCGCCTCCTCGGCAGTATCGACCTGGAGTTGGGCAGCGAGCAGGAATCGAGTTGACCGTCACTCCGAACTGCGCTCGAGGGCCTTTTCCAGGCGAGGCTCGTGGAGATCGACCGGAGGGGTGCGGGATTTCATGCGCAGGTTGAGCATCTCCACCAGGATGGAGAAGCCCATCGCGAAATAGATATAGCCCTTGGAGACATGGGCCCCGCAGCCTTCCACCAGCAGGGTGAAGCCGATCAGGAGCAGGAAGGAGAGGGCCAGCATCTTCACCGTGGGGTGCTTCTCGATGAAGTTCGCCACGGTATCGGCGGTCAGCATCATGATGCCGACGGCGATGACCACGGCCAGGATCATGATCGAGAGGTGCTCCGCCATCCCGACCGCGGTGATGACCGAGTCGAGGGAGAAGACCAGGTCGAGGATCATGATCTGAATCAAGACCGCCCGCAACGTGGGGGGCGCGGGCCTCTTGCCCTCCTGGACCTCGGCTCCCTCCAGCTTGTTGTGGATCTCGTGCGTGGCCTTGGCGATCAGAAAGAGGCCGCCGAGAACCAGGATCATGTCTCGCCCGGAGAACCCATGTCCGAACAGTTCGAACAGATCCGCCGTCAAGCGCATCACCGCCCCGAGGGAGAGCAAGAGAGCGATGCGGCCCAGCATGGCGAGACCCAGTCCGACGCGGCGGGCTCGGTGCTGCTGGTGTTCCGGCAGGCGTCCGGAGAGGATCGAGATGAAGACCATGTTGTCGATGCCGAGCACGATCTCGAGCACGGTCAAGGTCAAGAGGGCGATCCAGGCCTCGGGTTCGCTGATCCACGCCATGGGGGGTCCTTTCCGACCGGCCAGGGTAGCGGTGTCGGGGGGAGGTTCTAGGTATCCTGGTCGAATGACTCCGCGTTTCTGGTCCCTGCGCGACGCCCTCCTCGGCATCGCGATCACCCTGCTCTCGTTGCTGGGTGTCGAGGGCGGGCTCTGGCTCATGCACGTCGAGAGCGCAAGACCTCCCGAACTCAGCCGTGGATTCGACCCCTCGCAGCAGTACCTGCGTCCGGACCCGGAACATCCCGGGAATTGGCGCACCCACCTGGGGGTAGCGGCCATCGACCAGCTCTCTCTGCCGCCCAAGGGGTCGGCCCGGCGCGTGCTCCTGATGGGGGGGTCGAACACGCGCGGCTTTCGCGAGCAGATCCTGGAACGGGCGCTCGAAGCGGGGAGCGACGGGGAGTGGGAGGTGCTCAACCTGGGGCGTCCCGGCTACGGCTCGGGTCGGGTCTCGATCTTGCTCGACCAGGCTCTCAGTGCGCTCGACCCGGACATCGTGGTGATCTATAGCGGCCACAATGAGTTCGTCGAGCGCAGCTTTCGAGCCGACTATGAGAAGTGGGGTGGAGCGGGGATGCGCTGGATCGCGCGTATGGCCGAGAAGCTGCGCATCGCCCGCGTTCTGCGAGACGTGGCCCGGGGCCAGCGTCCCCGGCGTCACGACGATCCCCTGGCGTGGATCGCCGAGTACGGCAAGTTCTCTTCATTGCCCTACAGCGAAACGCAGGCGGAGTTCGAGCGCTACGGTGAGAACCTGCGGCACATGATCCGCGCCTCATTGGGCTCGGGGGCCAGGGTCGTTCTTGCGACGGTGGTCTGGAACCGCTTCAGCGAGCCGCGCGTTTCGACCCTGGGGGAGTTGGACAGCGCGGCGCGGGTCACGGTTGAGAGCGATCTGCGCGCGGCACGTGCCCTCTACCCGGCCTACTTCACCCCTCTGCTACCGGCAGAGGCCTTCGATCGAGTCCGCATGGAAGACTGGGGTCGCACCCACGGTGATGCTCCCCGGGATCTCCCCGGGCTGCGACCGCTCACCGGGCCCCTCGCGGGGGTGGAGCCACGCTTTTTCGAGGGACACTGGGATCCGAAGATCCACGTCTTCTACGACGCTCTGGACAAGCTCCATGCGGGTGTCGCGCCCGAGCGTCGCTCCGACCTGGAGCAGGCCGCGGCCAAGCTCGATGAGGTCCTAGCCCTCGTGCCGCACCACGCCCAGGCCCTCTTCGAACGGGCTCTCGTCGCTTGGGCCCTTGGAGAACGCGGCGAGCGGGTGCGGGGCTGGTTCGAGGAGGCGGCCCGCTACGATCACGCGCCCCGCAAGGGAACGCCCCTGTCGAACGAGCATGTCCTGGAGCTAGCTGCGGAGTTCCCCGAAGTGCTGCTCGTCGACCTCGACCGGCACTTCCAGAGCACGACGGAGGATGGATTGGTCGGCTGGGAGTTGATGGTCGACCACTGTCACCTGGGACCCCTTGCGGGCGAGCACGCCCTGGAGACCTTCGCAGCGCGCATGCTCGCTGCCTGGCCTGAAGAGGAGACGCGATGATCTCTCGCCTGCGGACCTACCTCTGGGCCCACCCCCTCGTCTGGCTCATTCCGCTCGCCTTCTGGTTGGCCTTGATCGCCTTCGTACTCTTCAAGCTGACGAGCGCGCCGACGACCGAGTTCATCTACGACGTCTGAGAGGCCGCCTGCCCGCCGAAGCTGAGCGGCCGGCCGCTCGGGGGCGGCAGCAGCCGGTGATCGCGATAGACGATGCGGCCCCGCAGGACCGTCGTGGAGGGCCAGCCCGCCAGCGCAGTCCCCACGAAGGGGCTGAAACCGGCGCGGCTCTCGAGCCACTCGAGGGGGAGCGGCTCGCGAACGGTCGGGTCCACGAGCACGACGTCCCCGTCGCATCCGACCTCCAGGGGGCCCTTGCCCTGGATGCCGTAAACCTTGATCGGTCCCTCCAGGCAGAGACGCAGGATCGATGCATGGTCGAGCCAACCCTCGGCGACGGCGGAGAGGAGCAGGGGCAGGATCGTCTGTGTCCCTGGGATCCCCGAGGGGGACTGGGGGTAGGGACGCGACTTCTCCAGCCGGGTGTGTGGGGCGTGGTCGCTGCCGATGCAAGTGACCGGTCCCTCGCGCAGGGCGAGTCGCAGGGCCTCTTGGTGCTCGATGCCGCGCACCGGGGGGTTCATCTGCGCGAGGGTGCCGTGACGCTCGTAGCACTCGGGGGCGGCCAGGAAGAGATGGTTCGGCGTGACCTCGACCGTAACCAGATCGCCCAGGTCCCGTTCCCGAATCAGCTCCAGCTCGTCAGCGGTCGAGACGTGCAGGATGTGCACGGGGCGGCCGGTCTTTTCGACCAGGTCGAGCAGTCTGCGGGTGGCGCGCAGGGCACACTCGACGTCACGTACATCGGGATGCTGAAGGACCGAGGCACCCTCGGGGAGAGCGGCATAGCGCTCTGACAGGCGGGGGTTGTCCTCGGAGTGCACGGTGACGCGCCGGCTGCCCGAGCGCAGGAGCCGCTCGAGGGTTGCGTCGTCCTCGATCAAGAGGTTCCCGGTGGAGGAGCCCATGAAGACCTTGATCCCAGCGCAGCCGGGCAGGTGCTCCCACTCCCCGAGTTGGTCCGCGTTCTCGGCGGTGCCACCCAAGAAGAAGGCGTGGTCGGCGGCGCAGCGGCCCGCGGCGCGCTCGAGCTTGTCGGCCAGGGCCTGCGGGTCGACCGTGGGTGGCCGCGTGTTGGGCATCTCGCAGAACGCGGTGATGCCTCCGGCGACACAAGCCAGCGAACCGGAAGCGAGGTCCTCCTTGTGCTCGAGACCCGGCTCCCGGAAGTGAACCTGGGGATCGATGAGTCCCGGGAAGACGAGCATTCCGCTCGCGTCGAGCTGGGGGATATCCGTGGGAGCGTCAACCTGTCCAACCGCCGCGATTCGCCCGCCCCGGATGAGCACATCGCCGCGCTCGTCACCGCTGGGTCGTACCAGCGTTCCACCTCGCACCCAAAGATCCGCGTTCATGCCTCGAGAGCCTTGCGAATACGCGCGGCGAGCTCCTCACCATTGGGAAGTGAGCCGCTCTTCCAGACGATGCCCAGCCCCCGCTCCTCCTCGCGCGGGATGATATGGAAGTGCACGTGCAGAACCTCTTGATGTGCGGCGGCACCATTGTTCTGTAGCACGTTGTAGGCCTGGGCGCCGGTGACCTCGAGGATGGCGCGTGCTAGGCGTGGCAGGACGCGGCCGATGGCCGCGGCGGAAGCGTCGGAAAGCTCGTGCAAGTAGGCCTTGCGTTCCTTGGGAATGACCAGGGCATGGCCTGTCGAGAGGGGACCGATGTCGAGGAAGGCCAGGACCTGCTCGTCCTCGTAGAGCTTGTGACAGGGGATCTCCCCGTCGAGGATCTTGTCGAAGATGGTGCTCATCGGGACGAGCCTACCCGACCAGGGCCTCGCCGGCTGCCCCCGGCAGGGGGAGGCCCGGCACCGATGGGCTCGCTACTGCTGCCGGGGGATGGAGGGACGCTGGGAGAAGCCACGAAATGACCCCGAAAACTGCTTCTTGTAGTCGGCGTACTGACTCGGGGTCAGGGATGCCTGCAGGGCCTGGTCGGCCTTGGCATTGATCTCCTGCATGCTGGCGCGTATCCCCTCGCGATTCAGATCGCCGCCCAGGCCGCCTTCGCGCAGGCTGCGGAAGAGGGCCTCCCGTGCTTCGTCCCGCTCGCTGATCACCTTGCGCACCGCCTTCTTCTGGTTGGGATCGAGGCCCAGCTCCAGCGCGAGCTTGTCCAGGCGCTCATCGAGTCGTTGCTGCCGTTCGGCGCGTCGGGCCTCTTCCCGCTCGGCTTCCTCTCGGGCACGTTTGTCGTCGACGACCTGTTCGACGATGCGCGCCAGGCCGGGGGGGGCGGGTCGGTCGGGTCGGTTGAGGGCGGTGAGCAGATCCTGGATGGCCTGCTGATCCCAAGCCGCTTCGACCGGCGAAGAGACCACGGCACTCTCTCGGCGGCTCTCCGCCAGGGCCATCTGACTCTCGAGCAGGCGTAGACGCTCCTCGAGGCGGGCGCTTGCGGAGCGTAGTTCCTCGATCTCGCGCTGTGCGGACTCGGTCGGAGACGGAACCGGGCGGGGCCTCGGCTCTCCGCTGCGGCCAGAGGTCAGGAGCGAGGCGCCCAGGCCGGTCACCCCTCCGGAGAGGGCGGCGATCAACAGCAGGGAGGATTTCATGGTGGTCCGGGGAGTCAGGGGCTAGGCGGGGCGGAGGCCAACGCCGTGATGGATACCACCCCTACCCTAGGAACCCCAGTAGCACCAGCGGGGTTCGGTCAAGGGGAGGGAAAGGACGCTCTCCTGTTGGCAAGGGCTGAAGCGGGCCGGCATTTGGGCCTGTATGGGCTGGGTTAGCGGCACGCCTCTCAAGGGGAGCTCATCCCAGGGCCTGTCGAACGCGGGACATGCGAGCGCGGGCGACCGGGATCCAGGTGCCATCCACGAGTAGCAGGCGCCCGATGCCCTTGCCCTGGCTCTCCAGCCGTCGCACGCGGTCGAGGCGCACGATCGCCGAGCGGTGAACCCGAAGAAACTGCTCAGGATCCAGGGTCTCCTCCATGTGCGTCATCGAGCCGCGCATGAGCAGCTCGCCATCGTCGGTATGCAGGCGCACGTACTGGTCCGCGGACTCGATCCACGCGATCGTGTCCACCGCCACGACATCGATGCGTCCCTCGCGGTGGATGGTGATGCGCCCCTGGGACTCGACGTCGCCTCGCGGGGGCTCGATGTTTGCCAGAGCGCTCTCGCCCAGGCCGCGGACGCTCTGCAGGAGCTCCTCGAGGAGGGGGGCGGCACGTTTGCCGGCATCCTGCTTGGCACGGGCGAGAGCGCGTGCGAAGCGCTCATCGTCGAAGGGCTTGAGCAGGTAGTCGAGGGCGTGCACCTCGAAGGCGCGTACGGCATAGCGATCGTACGCTGTCGTGAAGATGACCCGGGGGCGTTCGTCGGGATCGAGGGCTTCCAGGACCTGGAGCCCGTCCTTGCCTGGCATGTGGATGTCGAGAAAAACCAGGTCCGGGTGCAGTTGTCGGATGGCACTCAGAGCGGCATCACCGTTCGCGGCCTCACCCACGACCTGCACCTCGGCATCCCGGGCGAGGAGTGTCAGGAGCGTGGCACGGGCCAGTGGTTCGTCATCGACCACGAGCACGCGCAGTCTCTGGTCAGTCATGGTAGGGAATGCAGAGGATGATCCGGGCTCCCCCGCTCGGGTCGTTCTCGAGTCGGAGGGCGTCCTTGCCGAAGAGAGCTTGCAGTCGACTGCGGGTATTGGCCAGTCCGATTCCGCCCGAGGGATTCTCCCCCGGCAAGGCCTCCAACACCTGGAGCGGGAAACCGGGCCCGTCATCGAGGAGCTCGATACGGAGCCATTCGCCATCCCGGTGCACCCGCAATTCGAGTCGACCTCCCTCGGGGCGGGGAGCGATGGCGTGCTTGATCGTGTTCTCGACGAGGGGCAGCAGGATCAGGGGCGGCAGGCGCGCCCCGAGACTGGACGGGTCGACCTGGAACTCCACCCCGAGCCTCTCCCCGAGCCGAATGCGTTCGATCTCCAGGTAGGCTTCGACGAGGTCGAGTTCATCACCCAGGCGAACCTCTTCCGTCGTGGCGTGTTGGAATGAGGCACGCAGCAAAGAGGCCAGGGAGCTGAGGGCCTTTTGAGCCGCGTCGCTTCGACCGCTACGCACGAGACCGCCCACCGAATGCAGGGCATTGAAGAGGAAGTGGGGCTGGAGCTGGGATTCGAGCTGTGCCAGGCGTGCGGTGGTGAGCTCACTTTCCAGGCGTGCGGCGCGCAGCTCCAACTCTACGCTACGGCGCTCCTGGTCGTGGTGGCTCATATAGCTGCGCACGGCCAGCCCCAGCCCGACGATCAGCCAATAGACGATGATGCCCGACTCAGCCCAGCGGTTGCGGCCGAAGCGGGCCCGAGCCGTTTCGATCGCTCGCCTCCGTTCGAGGCGGTCGCGCAGGGGAGCAGGCCCCGGATTCCACTCGGGCGGGTGCGCGCTCGCATCTGGAGTGCGCCGGGGGAATGGGCGCGCATCCTGCATGAGGGGTCGGTCAGAGAGGATCTGTGCGCCAAGCCAGCGATCGGCGGCGTGCAGGCCGAAGGCCAGGACAACCGACAGGCCCGCATGCACGAGAAGTACCAAGGCGACCCCGTGCAGGAGGCGCGACAAGAGGGCTGAGAGCATCAGCAGGGGCTCGAAGCACAGCCCCCACAGGCCCCACGTGATGAGTCCCCGCGCGAAGGCGACACCGAGGTTGAGGTCACGTCCCGTCGCGGCTATCGAATCGGCCAGAAGCAGGGTGCGGGTTCCTGCCAAGAGCACCACCCCGGCGAGGACGAGCACGGAGCGTCGCCAAGGAGTCCGAATCCAGCGTTCGAGGGCGTGGGGCTTGGAAGGCGGCGTCAAGGGTGGAGGGTGGCTGCGGTCTCGTGGCCGGCGGCTGCACTTCTATCCTCCCTCGTCGCGAGGATCGCGTCGAGTCACCTCCTGTGATGGCGCCGACGGTGGCTCTCCCGTTGCGTATGGGACCTCGATCAGTCGCCCTGGCCCTCTTGACCTTTCTTGGCGCGCTGCATGGGGTTCTGCCCCTTGGGGGAGGGCCCCTGGAGTTGGATACGCCGCTTCTCGATGGGGCGCGGGTAGGTGTTGTTGGAAGGGTCCGTGTCCGCCGTTTCGAGGTGGGGATCGAAGGTGACGGAGGTCACGGGCGAGTCACAGACCAGGAGTCGCGTTGCCCGGGTGGGGTCGGAGCGCCAGAGCTCCGCCGGCAGGCGATACTCACGGCTCGTTCCATCTTCGAACCGGGCTTCCAGAATGACCGGAGTGACCAGGCCGCCCAGGTTCTTGAGCTCGACGACATAGAGCAGGAGCCCCGAATCGAGTAGGGATCGCGCCTCTTCGGTCATCGCCTCACGGCGGGCACGGTAGGCCTCGCGTTCGGCTTCGGTGACTTCCAGGGGGTCGTACTCGTTGTAGAAATCGAGCAGCTGTGGATAGCGCTCGGTCCGCTTTGGAAGATCAGCATTGCGCTGCTGACTCAGCGTGCGCGGTTCGGCCGCACGTTCCTGTAAGAGGCGTTCCCTGCGAGCATCGGGGTCCCCGCTGTCGAGGTCGTAGCGGGTCACACTCTCGATCGAGACATCCACGTGGTCGGTGGTGAAGAACCAGCCGTACCAGAACCAGTCGAGGTCGACTGCCGAAGCGTCCTCCAGGGTGCGGAAGAGGTCGGCGGGCTCGGGCCGCTTGAAGCGCCAGCGGTTGGCGTACTCCTTGAAGGCGAAGTCGAACAATTCCCGTCCCATGACCGTCTCGCGTAGCACGTTCAAAGCGGTGCTCGGCTTGGCGTAGGCGTTGTTTCCGAACTGGTGGATCTCCTCCGATCCGGTCATGATCGGACGTTGACGCTGGGATGTCATGTAGCCCGTGATCTTCTTGGGCTCTCCCCTGTGCGAGGGATACTCGTCCTCCCATTCCTGCTCCGACAGGTACTGCAGGAAGGTGTTCAAACCCTCATCCATCCAGGTCCACTGGCGCTCGTCCGAGTTGACCACCATCGGGAACCAGTTGTGGCCTACCTCGTGAATGACGACCGAGATCAGTCCGTACTTCGTGCGTGCGGAGTAGGTACCGTCCTTCTCCGGCCGGGGGCCGTTGAAGCAGATCATCGGGTACTCCATCCCTCCGACCGGACCGTTGATCGACGAGGCGACGGGATAGGGGAAGGGGAAGGCGAACTTGCCGTACACGTCGATCGTGTGCATGACCGCTTGGGTGGAGTACCGGCTCCACAGGGGCTCCGCTTCGGGCGGATAGTAGGACATGCACCAGACCGGGTCCCCCTCTGCCTGGGGGTGGAGGATCGCGTCCCAGATGAAGCGGCGGGAGCTGGCCCAGGAGAAATCGCGCACGTTCTCGGCCTGGAAGATCCAGGTGCGTGTCTCCTCTGCACGGGTGGAGAGCTTGGCCTGGGCTTCCTCTGGGGTGACAATGAAGAGGGGCCGGTCCGCGTGGGCGGCATCCTCGAGGCGTGCGCGCTGCTCTTCGCTGAGGACCTCCTCGGGGTTCTGCAAGACGCCCGTCGCCGCGACGATGTGGTCCGCGGGTACGGTGATCCGTGCCAGATAGTCCCCGAACTCCAGGGTGAACTCTCCGCGGCCCAAGAAGCGCTTGTTTTGCCAGCCGGTGTAGTCGGTATAGGCACAAAGGCGCGGGAACCAGTGAGCGATCTCGTAGATGTAGTTGCCGTCCTCCTCGAAGAGTTCCCAGCCCGTACGCCCGCCGAAGCGTCGCTGATCGTTGACCGTGTACTCCCAGTCCAGGGCAAAAGTGAACGATTCGCCCGCGGCGAGGGGCTCGGGAAGGTCGATCCGCAGCTCCGTGCCGTTCTCCTGGGTGTGCAGGGGCGCTCCAGCCGCGTCGCGCACATGCGTCACGGTCGCGGAGCCGTCGAATTCACTCCTGGCGAGGGTGTTCAACATGCGGCTCATGCTCTGGTGCTCGAGATCGGGAGCCAGGGCGCTGAGCACCGCATGGGACTGGGGAGCGAAGATGTTGGGGTCGATCTCCAGCCAGAGGTAGCGCAGGGTATCGGGGGAGTTGTTGTGGTAGGTCACCCGTTCGCTGGCCTGGATGTGCTGGGTCGCATCATCCAGGGTGACGTCGATCACGTAGTCGACCTTCTGCTGCCAGTAAGCGTGGCCTGGAGCGCCGGAGCCGGTGCGAGTCTCGCTGGGGGTGGGCAGCAGGGAGCCGAGCTGCGCGAAGCGATCCTCGCGTCGATTACCCGATTCGCCAGGAGTGGCGGCGAGGCCCAGGCCGAGGAGGAGTAGGAAGAGGAGAGAGAGGTGCAGGCGGCTCATGATCGTGGGGACCTGGTGGATCTCCGCAGCCTAGCACGCTGTCCGTTGATTCTGGGTACGAGCTGGGTTCACCCCTAGCAGTCCTGCGTGTCCCAAGACGACCCACATCGAGCGAAACGCGATGGGAAGGGTCCCTCCTCCCTGGTGGCTGTGCCGCCGCGTGATGGGAGGGATGAAGGGCGCAGGTAAGGCGACGTTCATTCATCCTCGCCCAGGTAGCCGATGCTCCGCAGGAGGTCGCGGGTCTCCTCGGTGGTCTGGACCATGGCGGGACGGGCTTGGGTGCAACGATCCAGCCAAGCCTGGATGGCGGCGAGCATGGTCTTGACTCGATCCGGATGTTGACCGGATAGGTCCTGGTGGCAAAAGGGATCGCTGCGCAGGTCGAAGAGCTTGGTATAGCCGTGACCCGGAGAACCTGATTCCGGGCAGGTGAGCAGTTGCCAGGGACCGTCGATCATGGAGTGCATGGGACCTAGGTCGAAGTACTCGTGAGTGTCGAAGTGGGCCACTCTGCCCATGTTGGCGGAGGCGAAGACACCGCGCGCGGCGAAGTGTTCCAGATCGCTGTCTCTGAGGAGTGTCGCGTGCCCCATCGCCTCGGGGGGGTCCACGCCGCCAAGAGCGAGGAGCGTGGGCGCTACCCGCCGATTCTCCACGGGCAGGGAAACCCGCTTGCCGCGGGGGATGCCTGGACCCCACAGGATCAGGGGGATGTGGGTGGTCTCGGGATAGAGCTGGTGGTAGTGCCCGATCAGGTCGTGATCGAGAAACTCCTCCCCGTGATCGGCGGTGATGCAGATGACGGTGTCTTCTCCATGTCCGCTCTTTTCGAGGCTGCGGAAGATCGCCCCCAGGGACTGGTCACACTGATAGATCTCGGCGTCATAGAGGTCCAATCCGTAGGTGTTGGCTCGCTCGATGAGCGCGCGGTCGGTTTCGCCTCTCGCATACCAACTGCCCACGACCACTCCTGTCGGAGTCTTGGCGAACTCCTCCTGGGGCTCGATCTCGAGATGGGCCATGGCAGAGGTAGATGGCTTGTATGGGGCGTGTGGATCACTCGCGTGCAGGTAGAGGAAGAAACGCCGCTCTCCGACGGAGGCAATCCACTTCCGGACCTGCTGTGCGATCGTCGGAAGTGGGGCCCAGCGCTTGTTCTGGAAGGTTTCGAAGCCCTGGTCGAAGTTGCGGCTGGCCGTGATCAGGGGGTTGGTCGCGAAGCCCGCGGTCACGAATCCGGCCCTTGCAAAGAGGCGGGGAAGGGTTTCGATGGCATCCGGCAGGTAGCTCGAGTCGGCGATACCGAGCCCGTGCTCGGGGGCCGAGAGTCCCGTCAGGATCGAGGTGGTTCCGGGGATCGTCCAGGTGGAGCTGCAGTAAGCGCGCTCGAACAGGGTTCCCTTTGCCGCGAGGCGATCCAGCGTCGGGCTGGTCTTGCGCGTACTGCCGTAGCAGGAGAGTCGGTCGGCGCGCAGGGTATCGATGACGACCAGGACGATATTGGGCTTTTCCCTGGAGGCGCGCTGGCGGTGGGTTTCATAGGGCAGGGAGATGCGCAGGCGACCGAAGCCGACGACGGGACCCTTCTTCTCGGACCCCTCGTAGTCGGCACAGAGGAGCAGTTCGCCGCCGCTGGAGAGGGGAATCTCTAGTTCCTGCCAACGCTGCTCTTCTTGTGGGACCTCTGCGGAACAGTCGATCCTGCGTTCGAAGAGGGGTTCGCCCTCCAGGGTGCCCCGGAAGGTGACCTGGCCCTGCCCGCGATAGCTCTTGCTGCGGATTCCGAGGGCGATCTCCAGGACCGCGCCTGGGGGGGGAGGGGGGACCGGGAGGGCGAGGACGGTCTTTGGCCGGACTTGGATGCAGGGTAGGGGGCCCCGGCCGTCGGTACTGCCCTGGCCGGTACGCATGAGGTGCAGTCGGGGCGGGAAACCCTCGGGGGCTTCACGCACATCCATCTCATCGATGGCGCCGAGGAGGTTCGAGACCCCCAGAAGCCCCTGGACCGGTTCCCCCTCGGGATTGTTGGAGCCTTCGCAGGCTACGAGGAGGGTGAGGGCGAGGGAGAGGAAGGTATGAAAGGGGAAGGAGAGCGAGCGATTCATGGGCGAGCAAGGTCATCAGGTCGAGCAGGGCCGGGAAGGATGCTGACCTGGAGAGTGCCTGGAGCGGTGCACTCTGTACTGTTGGAGCTGCTTGTGAAAGCTGTGGAAATGGACTGAGGAAGCTCCCCCGGTCCAGCAGCAGGATAACACCGGACTCGCTGCCGTGGTGCAGAGGTTTTCTCCGGCGGCGAGGTCGGGCCTGCCGGGTCAGGACGAGTCAAGCCGGCCAGGCGACATCGAGCTTCTTTCTCTTCTCGGGATTGACGCTCGGGACACCTCACCCGCATCACGCTTGGTAGGCTCTGTCTCCCGCTCCTATCGTGGCCCGTCCCAAGACGCCCCGATGCAACCGACTCGATCCTTCCTCCTGCTTCTCTGTTCTCTCTCCCTCAGTGCCTGCCTCTCCTCCGTGGGGCTTACCGATTCGGGGTTCCTCTCCTCCGAGGTTCGGCTATCGCCTGCGGAGGGGGAGCGTGCTCGGGCGACGTGGACCGCTCCTGACGCCGACTTCGGCCGGTACCACGCCTTGCTCGTCGATCCCCTCGAGATCCGCTTGACCGACGCGAGTCAGAACCAGCTCAACTCGAAGCAAGAAGCCCTGCTCGAGGAGAACTTCCGGCGGTATGTGCTAGCGGGACTTCCCGAGGGTTTCACCCTGGCCCAGGAACCCGGCCCGGATGTTCTGCGGCTGCGCACCGCTTTGACCGAGGTGGACACCACCAACATGCTCGTCAACTGGTTCACCGGGCTGGTCATCCTCTGGCCCCTCGACTACGGCGGGGCGACCTTTGAACTGGAGCTCCAGGACAGCAGTAGCGGCCGGCCACTCGCCGCCATGGTCAACGCCGACCGGGCGACGGCCTGGAACGCCATCCAAGCCATGACCCGCATCGGTCATGCCTGCCAGGCAGCCGAGGAGACCGCTACATGGGCCACCGACAAGCTCCGCCCCAAAGCGGCGGCAGCTCCGCCTGAAAGTCGTTGAGAGTGCTGGTGGCGGTCAGCGACTCGCCTTCGACTTGCCGAAGATGCGTTCGCGGTCGACCTCGTCCCCACAGGCCTGTTTGACGAAGGGGCCCAGGGAGGTCAGGTCGCCGGCCGTGAAGGTCTGCAGGGCGGCTGTGGCAGCCTGCGCCAGGTCGTCTTCACCCTCAGCAACAGGCTCGAGCACCTCCCGGTAGCTTTCGTCGCGCGTCAGGGCCATGGCGCAGATCGCCGCCATGCGGACCGTCTGCGGCTCTTTTGGGTCGGCCAGGCTTTCGCGCAACTGGGCGCGGATCTCCTCGCTGGGAGCCAAGTAGCCCAGGGCCAAGACTGCGTTGGCACGCCGCTGCGGGTCGTGGGCGTGCCCGGCCTCGCGCAGGGTGATCTTTGCGATCTTGGTCTCACCCGCGCCGGCGCTGGCCTGGGCACGCAGCCACATCCCGGTCAGGCGGGGATCCTTCTCCTTGCTGAGCACCTTCTTGATCGTGCGCAGGGAGTCGGGGGCGGCGAGGACTTCCAGGCAGGCCGCGACCTCTTCACGGACCTTGGGGCTGGTGTGATCGGCGAACTCGACCACGACCTCCCACCAGGAGGGCGGAGAGCGGCGCTGGATGTTGTGGATCATGCCCGCCTTGTTTTCATCACCGCGTCGTCCCCCGCCCCGCAGCTGCTTGGTGATGAAATCGCGGGCCTCCTCCTCGTCAGCGGTCAAGATGCGCATCATCTTCTCGAACCGATCCGGTGCACGTCCCTTGGCCAACTCGCGAATGAGCGCGCGTACTTCCTCCAGGGTGGCCGCCGTCGCGCCGATCGATTCATCGCTACCCTCGATCACGCCCGAGCGAATCAGGCGCTTGGGCGGGTGAACATCCGAGGAGGGGTGCAGCTTTGCATCGGGGTTCACGGCCCGGATGGCCTCGATGAAGCACCACTCGAGTTCCGCCCGGGTGAGTTCGTAGGGCACCGAGAGGAGAACCTTGCCGTCGGGCGCGAGGAAGACGTGTTGGGGAGCGACGACATAACCGTCCGCATCCGGTTTCAGGACGCGGGCCCGCAGGTCGATGTCGAGGCGCCGGAGATCCTCCTCGGTCAGGCCGCCCAGGTCGATGCGGGTGCCGTTCTCCTGGTAGCGGTCCATGGCCATGGCGAGCACGTTGACCGTCTCGCGGGAAAGGGCGGTGATGGCCCGGTCGGTGTAGACATCTTTGGCCATGCGCTCATTGGCTGCCTCGCCCGGTAGGTGGACGGCGACGAAGAGCACGCGCTTCTCCGAACGCGCCCGCTCCTGGGCTTCGTCGAGGCTGGCGGTCCACTGGATCGAGGCCGCGGGGGCAGCGAGGAGGATGGCGGTGAGGGCGGTGATCATGGGGAAGGGGACGGGCTCGAGTCGCCCCGGGTTCCCCTCCAGCATGATCTGCTGCCCCACACGGTGGAAGGCTCCGGGCGGGGATCCGGAGCGCCGTGGGGCTCAGTCCTCCTGGAGGGGTCCGCGGATGATGTCGGTAATGTTTCCTTCGGCGTCGAGTACCAGGGTGGTCGGGATCGGCAGTCGCTCCAGGTCGAGGAGCTCCTCGATGGGATGGGCTGTGCCGCCCGCGGAAGCCTTGGCTCCCAGGTAGAAGGCGGGGAAGGTGGCCCCGACCTTCTTCAGGATGGCGGCGGCCTTGGGTTGGTCCGCGGGTGCGTCCATGGAGAGGACGGCCACGCGCACCTCGCCCTCGACATGCTTCTTCTGGAGTAGCGGCATCTCGGCGACGCAGGGTCCGCAGTAGCTGGCCCACAGGTTCAAGTAGAGGGGCTTGCCGTCGGCCAGGGCTACGGGATCGAGCTCTACCTCTTCGTCGGAACCGTTCATGACCGCCAGGGGGGGAACGGTGTCGCCGGTGTGCTTGCGCAGACCGGGAGGCAGGGGATCGGGCAGGGGACAACGCACGACTTCGAAGGGCTCGCTCTCACCGCCCTCGACGAGGGTGACGGACTGTCCCGCGCCGACGGTGTACTCATCGACGGCTCCGCCGGGCCAGCGGACCTGCACCTGGGCCTCTTCGGCGTCCGGTCCCAGACCGAAGATCAACTCGCCTGGCTGGCTGGATTCGAACCCCGCTCCCCGGGAGAGGGGCAGGCTGCGCGTCCCATCCTCGGTGGTCACGGTGACGGTTGCTCCGATCGCCTCCCATTGACCCTTGGTCGCGCGCAAGCGCAGGCGAATCGGGTTGCCATAGAGGGTTCCGAGTTCGTTGCGGTAGAGGGCATGCCGTTCCCGTTGCAGCTCATGCACGAACAGGTCCAGATCTCCGTCCCCGTCAAAGTCACAGGTGACCAGAGCACGACCATCGTTCGGTGAGTCGCAGCCGGAGAGGTCGGAAACATCGAACCACTGTCCGTCCCCCAGGTTCAACCAGAGCTTGTCGCGTTCGTTGCCGCTGAAGGAGCGACCCTCTGCGAACATCTGTGTGTTGTGTCGCTGCACGTATCCTTGGTTTCCGACCTCCTGGGTCGTGAAGTCCTTCAGGCCTTCATCCGTACCACACTCACCCTGAGTGGACGCCACCACGTGGCGCCAGTAGGTGCTTCATGTGTCGAAGGGTTGGTCACCGGTGACGAAACCGTTGGTGCAGAAGACGTCGATCCGACCATCGAGGTCGAAATCCGCCATGGCGGTGGACCAAGCCCAACTCCCGCCGACGCCGCCGTTCTTTTTCGGTAGGCGCGTGAACCCTCCGTCCGGGTCCTGGAGGAAGATCGTGTTGCCGGCGGCACTCTTCTTGAGGATGGCATACACCTGGGGGTCGAGCTCATCCGCGTAGCGGTCGAGAATGCGGTTGCCCGCCGTGGAGGACATGTTCGAGACGTACAGGTCGAGACGGCCGTCACCGTTCAGGTCGGCGAAGTTGCAGCCCATGCCGTTGCCGGGATCCAGGACCCCCAGATCCTCTGCGACATCGGTGAAGGTGCCTCCGTCGTTGCGCCACAGGTTGTTCGTCCCGTAGTCGTTGGCGACGTAGAGATCGACATCTCCATCGGCATCGTAGTCCGCCGCAGCCGAGGCGTAGGACCAGGAGTTGCCGGCGAGGCCGAGCTCGCTCGCTACGTCGACGAAGCGCTTGCCCCCCTCGTTGTGGAAGAGAGCGTTGGGGGAGCCGTTGGTGGCTTGGACCCAGGAGTTGTTGTGTTCCTTGGCGGTGATGCCGTAGCCGCAGGCGAAGAGGTCGAGCCAGCCGTCGCCGTCATAGTCGAAGACGGTGAGCGAGTAGGCCACGACCTCCTTGGAACCCAATCCGAGTCCGCCAGGGACTCGGGTGAAGTGGCCCTGGCCGTCGTTGGTGTAGAGTTCGATGCGGGTCCCCGCGGTCTGACCGTCATCGACATGACCCACGACGAGATCTAGGTCGTGGTCATTGTCGAAGTCGAAGAAGACTGTGCCCGTTCCGCCGTCAGGCTGATCGACGCCTCGCTCCCGAGCCTCCTCGCTGAAGCCCTCGGGGCTGTTCACATAGAGGAAGTTGCGACCGTCGGAGGGAACGAACAGGTCCCAGTCGCCATCGCCGTCGATGTCGGCACAGGCCGTTCCATTGAAGGCGAAGCTGGTATTCCCGGGTTTGCCGAAGCGCGTCGAGACGTAACCCACGCCGGCGGCGGGAGCGACGGAAACGAAGATGGGGCTCTCGCGCCGGCTGGTGGAGAGGGAGGTGAGCTCAAAGCGGTCGACCATCCAAGTCCCGCTGACCTGCTTCACACGGGCGTAGCCCCAAGCTTTGACCGCCTCGCCGCCGCCGCGGGGCCCGCGCCCGGTCAAGTGAATGAAGAGCTTGATCTTGCCCCAGTGGGGGCGACCCCGCTGGAACTCCGCACCCTTGACCTTCCAGATGGCCGAATCCACTCGGGACCAGGGAGCGATCAGGGAAGCGACGCCGGCCAAGAACTCATCGGGTCCCTGGATGGGAGGGGCGGACACGTCGTAGGAGATCTCCTCGACATCCAAGGGACGCTCCCTCTCCTCGGCGACCGGCAGCCCGGACATGCTTTCCCCGGCGAAGTCGTCGCTGAGCCATTCCCGGGCGCTGGCGAAGTCGCGTCTACGCACCTTGTCGGAGAAGGCCAGTAGCCTGTCCGCGACCGCCTCGGATTCATCCTCGACCAGCTCGAGCTGGGTGATGCGGTCGGTCGGGTCAGGAATCTCGATCCGATCCGGCAGGGGGGCGGTTTCCTCTTCTGCTGCCGGTGAGGAGCCGGGCTGGTCGGAGGGAGCGGGGGTGGACCCCTCGTCGCCGCAGGCTCCCAGGAGCAGCAGCGCGAGGACGGAGTGGATGGGGATGCTCTTCATGCCAGGGGTGGACGACCCTACGGGCGTGGGCACCCGAAGTTGGTCATGACAGCATCATATCGGCCCGGATGGACCGCAGCCCGTACCTAGAACCGCAGGACTCCAGCGGCGGGGGGGCTGGGCGTTCCGTCCGCTGCCGACCCAGCCAGCCCCGTCCGAACAGCCCAGCCCAGCTACCCCAGCTCCGCTAGCCGCTCAGCTCTGCCGGCCGTCGTTCGAGCCCGCGCAGGAGCGCCAGGGTGAACAGAGAGAGGCAGAGCAGGATGGGCCCAAGCTCCCAGGGTCCGATCAAGGGATCGCTGGGGTGGGCTGTGGGCGAGATGAGCAGGTAGAGGTCGAGCCCATGCCCGATCAGCATGACGATGGCGATGCGGGCCATCGCTGCCTCGCTGCGGCGCAGGCGCCTCAGCATCAGGGCCAGGAAGGGGATGGCCCAGTTGAGCACCAGGCAGGCGGGGGTCAGGGATTGCCAGGTTCCACGCAGGCGCAGGACGTACCAGGGGGTCTCCTCGGGCATGTCCGTGTACCAGATGAGCATGTACTGGCAATACCAGATGTAAGCCCAGAAGAGGGTCAGGCCGATGGCGATCTTGCCCAGGTCATCGAGCAGTTCCACATGACGTCCGGGACCCAGGGAGCCTGCACGGCGCAGACCGATGAAGATCAGGATGGCGCAGGCCAACCCGGAGACCCCGAGCCCGGCCAGGATGTAGAGCGCAAAGATCGTGCTGAACCAGTGGGGGTCGAGGGACTCGATCCAGTCCACACTCGCCAGGGAGTAGCCCACGGCGAAGACGAGCATGAACAGGGCCGAGGCACGCAGCAGCGCCCCCCGCGTTCCACCCTGGGAGCGGCGCAGGAGCAGGCGCGTTGCCAGGTACCAAGCCAGGAAGTAGAGCAGGAGGCGCACGATGAACCCCCCCGTGTTGAGCCAGGGCGCCTTGTGTTGCAGCAGCGGGTCCTGTGCGACCTGGGCGGAGTGGGACCACTCGTAGAGCGAGGGAATTCCCAGGCACAGAATCAGCCCCAGGCCGAAGGCGAGAGGCAGCCGCTGGGCCATCAGTCGCGGCACGGGTGCCGCGGCGTCCGCCCAGCGCGCTCCGGAGAGTGCCAGAACGGCGATGAAAAGGGGACCGGCCAGGGCGAGTCCGACGACGTAGTGGAAGCCGATCAGGTAGCCGGCCCAGGCCCGGTGGGAATCGACGAGGAGCCCGACCAGGAAGAGTATGGCGCCGACCCCCGCCAGGACGGTCAGGGCACGCAGAGTTCTCGGCTGCGTGCGGTAGAGCGCGCGTTCGGTCACCGTTCACCTCCTTGCAGTTCGCGGACCCAGCGAATGATGCGCCAACGGTCCTCGAGTGAGATCTGTGCCTCGTAGCTGGCCATGTTCCCCTGCCCTCGCGTCAGGATGTGCATCAGCGTGCCGTCGGGAAGAGTCCGTGCCCGCTCGGCATGCAGATTGGGCGGGGGGACCATCCCGTGGAGCACGGCCCGTCCATCCCCATCGCCGCTGGGCCCGTGACAAATCGCGCAGTAGATACCGAAGAGTTCGCGTCCGCGATCGAGGTCCTTGCCGGTGGCATCGGCGAAGGGGTTACTGAGCTCCTGTCCGGCTCGCGTGGCCTCTTCGGTGCCCTCTCCATAGGGGAAGGGCCGGGCCCCGCGGGGAATCACCCCGTGGACGAGCTGCTGCTGGACCAACCCACCTGGCAGGAGCGGACTTGCCGAGAAGCTCTCCAGTGCCTTGGACTGAACCATTCCAGGCAGGAATTCGTAGCCCCGGATGTCATGTCGCGGCCGCAGGAGGGAGTGGAAAGCCGCCAGGATGAGACCGACGACGATCACGGTGGTTGCGATTTCACGTAGCTGGTTCATTCCTCGACCTCCTCGTGAACCGCATGGGCACCGTGCTCACGCAGCAGTGCGGAGTGCGTTCCAGGAACGAAGCGGGCGTCGGTTTCCCGGACGACGAGGAGCAACTCGTCATCCGTCGTTCGCTCGAGCCCGGGCCGCAGCCTGCGCCAGGGACAGAGACGACTGCGCAGGAAGAGTGCCGCGACCGTGGCCAGTCCGGCAAAGAGGATGGTCATCTCGAAACCGATGACGATGAAAGCCGGAAGGGAGTCGAAGGGACGTCCCCCCACATCGATCGGCCAGTTGGTTGCGCTGGCCCAGTACTGGAACCACAACCCCAGGCTGAGCCCGGTCGCACCTGCAACTAGGGTGACCCAGGGTAGGCGGGATGGCCGGATGCCCATGGCTTCATCGAGTCCGTGAACGGGGAAGGGCGAGATCACATCGACGATCTCGATGCCTTGTTCACGACAAGCGTGGACGGCGTCGAGGAGCTGGTGAGCATCGTCGAAAGTGCCGACGTGCAGGCGACGACCCATGCTTAGGCTCCCTCCTCGGAGTGCTTGTGCTCCAGTACCCCCTTGACCTCGAACATCGAGATCGCGGGAACGAAACGACAGAAGAGCAGGAAACAGGTGAAGAATAGTCCGAAGCTGCCAACCAAGGCGCCGACCTCGATCCAGGTCGGCACATAGCCGGACCAGGACGAGGGCAGGAAGTCGCGCGAGAGCGATGTGACGATGATCACGAAACGCTCGAACCACATGCCCAGGTTGACCATGAGTGAGATGATGAAGACCACCAGCAGGTTGTTGCGTACGGCTCGGAACCAGAGCAACTGCGGCGTGATCACATTGCAGAGCACCATGACTCCGAAGGCGGCTGAGAAGGGGCCGGCCACGCGGTTCAAGAAAACGAAGCGTTCATAGCCGCTGCCCGAGTACCAGCTCATGAAGAACTCGGTCGCATAGGCCAGGCCGACGATGGTCCCCGTGAAGACGAGCACCTTGCAGATGGCTTCGATGTGCTTGCGTGTGATGTAGTCCTCGAAGTTCATCACCTTGCGGGCGACGAGCATCAGGGTGAGCACCATGGCAAAGCCGCTGAAGATGGCACCGATCACGAAGTAGGGCGGAAAGAGCGTTGCGTGCCAGCCCGGGATGACCGCCGTTGCGAAGTCGGAGCTGACCACACTGTGGACCGAGACGACCAGCGGCGTTGCCAGAGCGGCGAGCAGGACGCAAGCGGTCTCGTAACGCGACCAGTTGCGGGCCGTTCCGCTCCAGCCGAGGCTGAGGGTGCCGAAGATGCGTTTGCGCCAGCGGCCCGTGGCGCGATCCCGCACCGTGGCCAGGTCGGGGATCAAACCGACGTACCAGAAGACGAGCGAGATCGTGAAGTAGGTGCTGATGGCGAACACGTCCCAGAGCAGAGCGGAACGGAAGTTCACCCACAGGGGGCCGCGGGGGTTGGGATAGGGGAAGACCCAATAGGCGAGCCAGGGACGCCCCATGTGGATCAGCGGGAAGAGCGCCGCGCAGATCACGGCGAAGATCGTCATCGCCTCCGCCGAGCGGTTGATCGATGTGCGCCACTTCTGCCGGAAGAGCAGCAGTACCGCCGAGATGAGGGTGCCTGCATGGCCGATCCCGACCCAGAACACGAAGTTGGTGATGTCGAATCCCCAACCCACCGTGCGGTTCAAGCCCCACGTTCCGATCCCTACCATGATTTGGTAGGAGATCGAGGCGACGCCGATTCCGAGGGCGGTCACGGCGATGAGCATACCCAGCCACCACAGGGCGGTGGGGCGTCGCTCCAGGGGGGTGCAGACATCACGAGTGACATCCGCGGGGGTCTTGCCTCCGGTGATGAGGGGGACGGCAGCGCTGTCAGTGGACATCGGGCGCCTCCGCTTTTTCGCTGAGGGGGCTCGCGGGATGGTGGTGGCGTGCCTCCGCGAGGTAGGCCACCGACGGTTTGATATTCAGCTCTTCGAGAACCTTGTAGGTACGTCCGTTTTCCATGGCGCGTGTGATGGCGCTGTCCGGGTCGGCCAGATCTCCGAAGACGATGGCTTCTGCGGGACAGGACTGCTGGCAGGCCGTACGGATCTCGCCGTCTTGGATCGGGCGCCCCTCGCGCCTGGCGGCAGCTTTGGCCTGGGCGATGCGTTGAGCGCAAAACGAGCACTTCTCCATGACTCCGCGGTCGCGAACGACGACATCGGGATTCAGGGCGTGGTTGGCTGTTGCATCATCCCGTCGGTACTCGAACCAGTTGAAGCGCCGCACCTTGTAGGGGCAGGTGTTGGCGCAGTAGCGGGTTCCCACGCAGCGGTTGTAGACCTGTTGGTTGAGTCCCTCGCTGGAGTGGACCGTGGCCAGCACCGGGCAGACAGCCTCACAGGGGGCGTTGTCGCAGTGGTGGCACATCATCGGCTGGTAGGAGAGAGCCATGTCGTCATCCTCGCCGCGGTAGTAGCGGTCAACGCGAATCCAGTGCATTTCGCGGTGACGCCTCACTTCGTCGCGACCGACGACGGGGACATTGTTCTCCGCCTGGCACGAGACCACGCACGCGCTGCAACCCGTGCAGGCGGAGAGGTCGATTGCCATTGCCCAGCGGTGCCCCGGCCGCGGGTGATCCTCGGGCCACAGCTCCGCAGGGGCTGCTGGGTGGTGTTCACCGTGCTCGAATAGATGGCCGTCAGCGTCGGCCAGGCGAATGTTGTCGCGGACCTCGGCGCCCTTGGGAGCCAGGGCGGCGGGGAGTTCGAGGCGGTTGTAGTCCTGGATGTCGGCCAGTTGAACCGATGCGCCGGTGGGGACGAGGCGTGCCTCGCGAGTATCGGTGCGTTGGCGACCGCCGACCCAGGCGAGCCAGGGCGAGGCCGCGACGCCGATCGTCTCGCCTGCGTGGATCGTGGCGCGTCCCTCGATCCACTCGGGATCCAGACCGGCAAAACGGTCGGTTCCCGCGCGCCCGTAGCCCAGGGCGACGGCGACGATGTCATCGTGCTGACCCGGCTGGACATGTACGGGCAGCTCCAGGGGTTTCACCCCCTCCGCCTCGAGCCGCACGATCTCCCCTTCAGCGAGGCCCAGCTTGGCCGCCCGCTCGGGGGAGAGACAGGCGTAGTTGTCCCAGGTGATCCGCGAGATCGGGTCGGGTAGCTCCTGGAGCCAGGGGTTGTGAGCGTGGGCGCCGCTGCGCAGGCCGACCTTCTCGTAGAGAACCACTCCCAGGAGGGACGGGTCGCGCTCGGGGGGAGCGACCTGCACGGTAGGAGCCTCGAACGAGAGCGATCGACCCTCGGCCGGTAGCACGACGACGCCTAGCTGACGGACGTCGGCCAGCCACTTGTCGAAGGGGATGCCCGCATCGGTTCGCGGGTAGACCTGGGAGCGCAGGTGCTCTTCGACGAGTTCGCGGTCTTCTTGCTCGACTCCGCACCATCCGGCCAGGATGGAGCGCAGGGTGCGCCCGTCGAAGAGGAGGGGTAGGGTCGGTTGGCGGAGGGTGAGGATTCCGGTCTCGGCCTCTTCATCCCCCCAGGCCTCCAAGGCGTGGGGGGTCGGCAGATGCCAATCCGCGAGGGCGGTCGTCTCGTTCCTCCCCATCGAACAGACGACCAGAGTACGCGCCTCGCGCAGGTGCGGTGCTAGATCCGGCCGTTCATAGGCCGGGTTGCAACCCTCGACGATGAGCAGATCCACGCTTCCCGCCGCGAGCTCCTCGGCCAGTTCCGCGGCGGCGCTATCGTCGCCGCGTCGCGCCAAGCAGGAGCGATTCCAGTCCAGGGTGTTGCCGTAGGCGTCGAGCAGGTCGTTGGCGTGGTTGGCGAGGAGCTGGGAAGTGAGGTCGTTGCCGCCCACCAGCACGAGGGCTTCACCCCGGGCGCTCCAGAGGGCTTCGGCCAACTCTTCAAGGGCCTCGGCGTGGGGGACATCCTCCGGCGCGCCATGGGCTACGCTACGCCCGGCGCGAGTCGCGAGAGCCTCGACCAGATAGGCCAGGGCACCCGCGTACTCCCAGGGGGCGAGGCGCAGGCGTCGGTCGGCAGCGCCTCCGGTTAGGCTCTGGGTCGCCTCGAATTGCCACCACTGGGAGAGCGGTCCCGACTCGGGGCGGCGGGCCTTGGACCAGGCCCGGGTGTGTTCCACCGGGTTCAGTCCTGTTCCAAGGGGGTCCGCTCCGAAGCAGGCGACGACGCGGGCACGATCGAGACGCGGCGTGGGCAGTGCGCGCTCCCCATGGGTGCGGGCGTGGGCGTCCAAAGCCGCGCTGGAAGAGATCGCGTCGATTTCGACATGCGCTCCATCCTTGCAGCCCGACAGGTAGCGTTCGATCCACGAGCGCGTGCTGGGGGAGGTGATCGTGCCGGTCAGGATGCGCACGCGACCTGTGGAGCGGAGGGGGGCTAGGGCTTCATTTGCCTTGATCCAGGAGCTCGGCTTGCCCTTCTCTTGGGGGCCTCGCGGGCGCAGGCCGTCGTAGAGTTCGAGGATCTGCCCCTGGCCCGTTGCGCAGAGGCCGCCTTCCGTGCGCGGATCCTCGGGGTTGCCCTCGACCTTGATCGGCCGGCCGTCGCGGCAGCGGGCGAGGATCCCACAAGCCGCACTGCAGCCGCCGCAAGCCGTGGCCACGGAATAGGGCAGTCCGGCGGTGGTCAGTACCTCGGGATAGGCCGGCACGAGAGCCTCTTCGCTCGGTGCACGGGAACAGCCCGCCAGACCGGCCGAGGCGACTCCAAAGCCGGCCAGCTTCAGGAAGGTGCGCCGCGAGGGCTCGACATCGTCTTCGCCGGGCAGCCAGAGCCCGTCATCTTGGAGCGGGTACTTCACAGGTGGCAACTCACACAGTCAGTGGACACGTGGGAGGGCTCGCCCTCCGGGGCGACGCAGGTTGGCGTGGGAATGCTCTGGCGGTGGCACGAGATGCACCAGCCCATCGAGAGGCTCTTCTCCTGGCGCACTCGCTCCATCCCCTGGATGGGGCCGTGACAGGTCTGACAGGCCACCCCCTTGGCGACGTGGGTGGAGTGGTCGAAGAAGGCGAAGTCCGGCAGGTGATGCACCCTGACCCAGGGGATGGGCTGGGGGGAGGATGCCGGCTTCAAGTCCTTGTCCAACCCCATGTAGTCGTAGAGCTTGCGCAGCTCGGGCGAGATCGTGCGTTTGGGTTGTTCACCGGCAGCGGCGGCCCGTTGACGCTCCTCGACCAGGTTGTCGAAGGAGTCGGTGACCACCGAGTGGCAGTTCATGCAGATGCGGCCCGAAGGAATCCCTGCATGACGGCTGCGTGCAGCGCCGTAGTGGCAGTAGAGGCAGTCGATACCGATCTCCCCCGCGTGCAGGCGGTGGGAATAGGCGATGGGTTGGACCGGCTCATAGCCTTGGTGGTTGCCCGGGAGGTGCACGTCGGAGTTCGCCACGATGGCGGAACCACCGAGTAGCAGGGCAATCAAGGCGAAGAGCTTGGTGCTCGTGTGCATGGCCGTGCTCCTCTAGCAGGGGATCTCGGCGTTCTTGCGGGCGTAGTACCACCAGTTCACGACCAGGCACGTCGCGTAGTAGACCGCGAAGCCGTAGAGGGCGTTCTGGGGGGTCCCCGCCTTGATCTGTTCGCCGAAGATCTTGGGGATCAGGTAAGCACCGTAGGCGGCGATGGCGGAGGTCCAGCCCAGTACCGGCCCCCGCTTGTCCTTGTCGAAGATCACGCCGATCATGCGGAAGGTGGAGCCGTTGCCGATGCCGGTGGTCGCAAAGAGAACGATGAACGTGATCAGGAACGGAATGAAGTAGTTCTCGGGATGCTCCGAGGCCATCGCTTGCTGGCAAAGCCAGCCGGCCGTAATCGTGGCAACGATCATGATCAGCGTGTCCCAGTGGGTCACGCGAGCCCCACCGAGCTTGTCCGAGAGCCAACCGCCCACCGGTCGAATCAGGGCACCGACCCCCGCACCGATGAAGATGTAGCCGGCGCTGTGGAGGCCGGTCGAAGCCCCGGCATTGGCTCCCGTGCGGACGACTCCGAAGACATCATCGATCAGCTTCGGGAAGGCATTGGCATAGCCGATGAACGACCCGAATGTCATGACGTACAGGTAGGTCATGATCCAGTTGTGCTTCTCGTGGAAGATCTCGAACTGCTTCTGCAGGCCTTTCCGCGTGTCGTTTGGCGTCATGTAGCGCATGGCCGTCAATGTCACGGCGACGGCCACGACGACGATCAGGAAGGTCTTGGCGATGATCGGGAAACCACCCCAGGGCAGGATCAGGAGAACGATCCCCACGGCTGCGCCGACATACCCCAGAACCGTAAGCCACAGGAAACGCCCCACCCCCGTGACCGTGTTGCCGTAATCATGGAACGGCAGGTTGTTCATCATGAAGAAGGCCAGGATCGCGAAGAAGGCCAGGATGGGAACCCAGACCAGGCCGGCATTCTGGATCCAGAGCTGATGGGTCTGGGCATTGACGGTGTACTCGTACGGGTCACCGCCCAGGCTTCCGAAGATCCCCACCGTAGTCACCCAGGGGATCACGAACTGCATCACGCTGACGCCGAGGTTGCCAAGGCCCGCATTCAGTCCCAGCGCCAGCCCCTGCATGCGTTTGGGATAGAAGAAGCTGATGTTGGACATCGAGGAGGCGAAGGCGCCCCCACCCACTCCGGAGAGCGCGGCCAGCAGGATGAAGACGTAGAAGGGGGTGTTGGGGTCCTGTAGTGCGATGCCTGCCCCGAGTGCGGGCAGGATCAGGAGGACCGTCGTCATGAACTTGACGTTGCGTCCCCCGCAAATGGCGATCATGAACGAGTTGGGGATGCGCAGCGTCGCCCCGGCCAAACCGGCTACCGCGGGCAGGGTGAACAGGAGTGCGCGGTACCCCTTCTCGTCGAAGGGGGTCCCGTGGTTCATGAAGGTGAAGTTGAACAGACTACCGTCGGTGGCGAAGTGCAGCTTCTGGATGTACTTGGCCACCATGCCCCAGTAGATCCAGACCGAGAAGGCCAACAGGAGGTTGGGGATCGAGATCCACAGGTTGCGTGAGGCGACTTTCTTGCCTTGGGTTTCCCAGAAGGTCTCGTCTTCGGGTTCCCAGCGATCGAGTTTGGACATGAGTGCTCCGTCTAGGGGGGGCCGGCGGGGACGGTCAGTCGGATGCGGGGGCGAGATTGGATTTGGAACGGGTCAGGATTGACGCAAACGTTCGCGATCCCAGTTCCAGCGCACGACCTGGGTCTTGCGCCACAGATAGGGGTTCGGGACGACCAGCACGTGTACCAGGCGTGTGAAGGGGAAGAACCCGATGAGCACGAAGGCGTTGATGATGTGCAGCTTGACCAAGAGCGGCAGCGGACCGATGAAGCTGACTTCTGGGGAGAGATGGAGTAGGGACCAGAGCCAGGGTGCCAGGCTGGTGGCGAACCAGGAGCTGCCCCAGCCGAGGTGGACGGCGATGGCTAGACCGGTGGAAACCTGCAGGATCAGCAGGGCGTAGACGAGCCAGTCGCTGATCGTTGTGACGCGGCGTACCTTGATGTTCATCCAACGTCGCACGACGATCACGAGCAGGCCGACCAGGGTCAGAATCCCGAAAGCCAGACCGCTGATCTCCAGGAACGCCAGGCGCACGGGGGCCGCATTCCAGGAAAGGATCCAACTGGGGAAGAGGAATCCGATCAGGTGCCCCGCAAGCACGATCAGGATGCCGTAGTGGAACGGTACGGAACCCCAGAAGTGCTGCTTGTTCTCGAGGAACTGCGAAGAGAGGCTGGAATAGGTGAAGGTCTGCTGGCGGTACCTGGAGATGGTGACCAGGAAGAAGATGGCCAGGGACACATAGGGCAGAACACCGAAGAACAGGTAGTCGTTCATGATGCTGTTCATGAGCGCACTCCTTCCGCATGGCGCGCTTCGAGGAAGCGCTGGATTCCGATCACGACACCGCGATAGGGATTCGGCTCATCACCGAAGCCCTCTACCAGGCGTTCGAGGGCCGGCAGGACCACGCCGTGCGCAAGGGCATCGGCGGTTTCCCTGTCGAGCCTCCCGAGCAGCCCTAGGAGAACGCCCAGATGGTCGGGGAGTTCTCTGCCACTGAAGAGACCCTGCTCACGCAGGAGCTTGCGCAAACGCACCAACAGAGCACCGCGAGCGTAGTTCTCGCCGTGCAGGTGCCAGCCGAGTTCGAGCGCGCAGGTGTCACTGCCATCGAAGGTGCGCGTGTAGACTTCCTCGCGCACTCCATGGTCGGTTTCCGCCAGCAGAGCTCCGAGGAGCGTGAGCTCTTCGCGTCCCTCGACCTCGAGGCCGAGCAGCAGGGCCATCCCCGCCCGGGCGCAGGCGGCGCCGTCGGGGTCGGGGTAGGCCAGGCAGGCGGCCCAAGCGTCGTAGATTTCGACGGTTTCCATCAGCTCCTCCTGGGGGCGGAACGGAAGCCGAACCCGGCGGCGGCCTTGAGTTCCTGGGGATCGACGAGCATCTCCATGGCCATCTCGCGCTGGGCGGGAGGGATGACGAAGCGCTCCTTGAAGGTGGAGAGGGCCGTCAGGCGGAAGATGTCGTCGGCCTCTTCGGGTGAACAGTCGGCCTCGACCAGGGCCCGCTTGGCCTGCTCTTCGTCGATGTCACCGACCGTGACGTGGCGGCGCCAGATCTTCACGGCCAGCTCCTTCTTGATGGCGTAGCGCAGCTTGCCGAGGTTGCCGGCGGCAAAGAGCTTGCCCAGGTATTCCAGGGGCGGGCGCGCATCCTCGACGTCCCCGAAAAGGGCATCGACACTGTTGCGGACCACATCGCCCTGGGTCTCCGACATGACCGGAAGCAGGGGCGGTACGTAGAAGAGCATCGGGAAGGTGCGATACTCCACGTGCAGGGGCAGGGCGATCTCCCACTCCTTGACGTACTTGTAAACGGGAGAACGTGCGGCGGTTTCGATCACACCCTCGGGAATTCCGCCTCGACGTGCCGCCTCGATCACCTCGGGGTCGGTTGGATCGAGAATCAGATCGCGTTGCGCCTGGACGAGCTGCTCGTCGGGCAGGTTCGCGGCCTCGCGCACCTTGTCCATGTCGTAGAGGACGTTACCCAGATAGCGGATGCGGCCGACGCAGGAGTGGAAGCAGGCCGGGGCCTGACCTGTTTCGAGGCGCGGATAGCAGAGGATGCACTTCTCCGATTTGCCCGTAGACCAGTTGAAGTAGGTCTTCTTGTAAGGGCAGGCGGGGATGCAGGCCCGCCAAGCGCGGCAACGCTCCTGGCTGAGGAGCACGACACCGTCTTCACCGCGCTTATAGAGTGCGCCCGAAGGACAGGCCGCTACGCAGGCGGGGTTCAAGCAGTGGTTGCAAATGCGGGGCACGTAGAACATGGCCACGCGCTCGATTTCCAGCATCTGCTTGCGTTGCGCCTCGGTCAGCCCCTCCATGTTGGGGTCGTTGGCGGCATAGATCGGTGAGCCACCCAGATCGTCGTCCCAGTTGGGTCCGGCCTCGATCTTTTCGATGGGCTCACCGGTGATCTTGGAGATCGGAATGGCCGTGGGCTGGTCGTCGCCCTCCGGCGCATCGAACAGGTGCTGGAAATCGTAGGTCCAGGGCTCGTAGTAATCGTCCAGGCTCGGCTGGGCCGGGTTGTGGAAGATGTTGGGGATGATGCGCGCCTTGCCGGTTGAGCGCAGCTTCAAGTCCTCCCCGTCGGTTACCCAACCGCCCTTGTACTGCTCCTGGTCCTCCCAGCGGGTGGGGAATCCGGTACCGGGCTTGGTCTCGACGTTGTTCCACCACATGTACTCCGTGCCCTCGCGGTCGGTCCACACGTTCTTGCAGGCGACGCTGCACGTGTGGCACCCGATGCACTTGTCCAGGTGGAAAACCATTCCGATTTGACTGCGGACATCCATCTTCGTTGACCCCTCAGTAGCTGACGCGGTCCAGGCGGCGAACGACGACATGGGTGTCGCGGTTGCAGCCGGTTGGGCCCCAGTAGTTGAAGTGGTAGGTGAATTGCCCGTAGCCACCGAGCATGAGGTTCGGCTTCAGGCGAGTACGTGTCAGTGAGTTGTGCCCCCCCGCTCGGCGGTGTCCCCGTGTCGGGGACTTGGGTACCCCGTAGGTGCGCTCCGGAGAGTGGTAGAGGATGCAGATCCCCTCGGGGATACGGGCGCTGACGGCGGCCCGTGTGACCACGACCCCGTGGTCGTTCAGGACCTCGACCCAGTCGTTGTCGACGATCCCGAGCTTGGCGGCATCCTTCTCGCTCATCCAGAAGGGGTCACAACCGCGAGACAGCGTGGTCATGCGCTCGTTGTCGCCGTAGGTCGAGTGGATGTGCCACTTGCCGTGGGGCGTCAGGTAGTTGAGCGTCAGCATGTCCCCGCCGTCGCTGCAGGGCCGCTGGTCGGTGAAGACCAGATCCGAGTATTGGTCCGGACGGGGTTTGGGCTTGTAGGTGGGCAGGTGCTCGCCGTACAGGATGTAGCCGGGGTGGTCGAGGTAGAGGTGTTGACGTCCGGTCAGGGTGCGCCAGGGCACCATGCGCTCGACGTTGTAGGTGAAGGCCGAGTAGGGCCGCCCATCCGCCGGGAGACCGGACCACATGGGGGCGTTGTGCAGGCGCCGCGGTTGGGCTTGCAGGTCGTCGTAGGAGTAGCGCCGACTGCGGTGGCGTTCCGCGAGATCCGCCAACTCGAGGCCGGTCTTGACTTCCATGTCCTTGTAGGCCCGGTAGGCAAGCTCGCCGTTGGTCACCGTGGCCATGTGCAGCACGACGTTGATTGCCTCCTCCGCGTATTCCAGCGAGGGATAGGTCTCACCGTCGAAGCGATGCACGGGGCGAACCGCGCGCAGTTCATCGTAGAAGTCGGCGCAGTCGTAGTGCGTGCCGTGAGCACCCAGGCCCTTTTTGCGTGGATTGCGCCCGTAGGAGCAATATTGGTCGTAGAGCTTGGTGTAGTCCCGCTCGACGATGGCGATGCCGGGCATCGTCTTGCCGGGGATGGCTTCGCATTCGCCCTTGGTCCAGTCGAGCATCTGCGGCTGAGCGATTTCAGCCGGCGTATCGTGGGCCAGGGTGGTGGTGACGATGTCGGTCGTCTTGCCCGGCAGGTGCTTGACCGCCATCTCCGAGAAGCGTTTGGCCAGGCCGCGGAAGATGTCCCAGTCCGATTTGGACTCCCAGCACGGTGGCACCGCCGCGGAAAGCGGGTGGATGTACGCGTGCATGTCGGTCGAGTTGATATCGGCCTTCTCGTACCAGGTCGCGGCCGGGAGGATGATGTCGGAGTAGAGCGCCGACGTGTCCATGCGGAAGTTGAGGTCGACGACCAAGTCCATCTTGCCGCTGGGCGCGGTGGCCTCCCACTCGACCTCGCGCACCGCTTCCTCGGCCAAGTCGCGGCCGACGCGGTTGGTGTGGGTTCCGAGGTAGTGGTGCAGGAAGTATTCGTGCCCCTTGGCCGAACTCATCAAGGCGTTTCCGCGCCAGATGAACCAGACTCGCGGCCAGGATTCCTTGGCATCGGGGCGCTCGATGGCGAACTTCAGCCTGTGGCTGGCGATCTCATCGCGCACCCAGGCCTTGATCTCTTCAGCGGTCTCGGCCCCTGCTGCGCGAGCCTCCTCGGCGAGCCGCAGGGGGTTCTTGTCGAACTGGGGGAAAAAGGGCAGCCAGCCGCTGCGCACGGCACGCACATTGACGTCGATCGAGTGCGCCTCGACCATCGGATCGTCTGCGTTCTTCGGGACGGTGTTGTAGTCGGTCCCGCTGCGCTCGTAGCGCCATTGGTCGCTGTGGACGTAGTGCCAGCTCGGACCGTTCTGCACCCGCGAGGGGGGATACCAGTCTTTGGCCAGAGCCACACTGCTCCAGGAGTCCATCGGAGCGAGCTTCTCCTGACCGACGTAGTGGGCCAGCCCACCTCCGTTCTTACCGATGCAACCGCAGAAAATCAGGGCGTGGATGGCCGCGCGGTACATCAGGTTGGCGTGATACCAGTGGTTGATGCCGGCCCCGATGATGACCGTACAGCGTCCGCCGGTCTTTTCCGCCGTAACAGCCCACTCGCGTGCGAAGCGGATCAGGGTGCTGCGGTCGATTCCGGTGTACTTCTCGGACCAGGCGGGGGTGTAGGGACCTTCGCTGTCGTAGTCCGCCGGATAGTCGCCCGGGAGACCGCGCGAGACTCCGTATTGGGCAAAGAGCAGGTCGTAGACGGTGGCGACAGCGACCTTCTCTCCGTCGGCGGTCTCGACCATCCGGTAGGGCACTCCGCGGTGGTGGCGCTCACCCGCACCGAAGTCGTCGAACCCGACCTGGGCCACGCCATCGTTCTGGTCGAGGAAGGTGAGTTCGGCGTCGATCTCGCTGCCGTCCTTGCCATCCTTGGGGAGGAGGTTCCACTTGCCCTTTTCGCTACCCCAGCGATGTCCGACGCTGCCCATGGGCATGCGCGGCCTGTTGGAGTTCCGGTCCCACTGCAGGAATTTCCACTCGCCGTTTTCTTCCTCGGCGTAGTCGCTCAACCGACCGGCGCGTAGCAGTTGGCCCGCCTCATAGCGGCCATCGACCTCGCGCAGTTCCACCAGGAAGGGGGAGTCGCTATAGCTCCTTACGTAGTCGAGGAAATCGGGGGTGGGATTCTTGTAATGGAACTCGGTCAGGATGACGTGGTTGACCGCCATCCACCAGGCGCCGTCCTGTCCTGCATTGAGCGAGACCCACTCATCCGCGTACTTGGCCACCTGGCTGAAGTCCGGGGAGAAGACCACCATCTTGGTCCCGTTGACGCGCGCTTCGGAGGCGAAGTGCACGTCGGGCGTGCGCGTCATGTTCAGGTTCGCACCCATGACGGCCAGGAACTTGGCGTTGAACCAGTCGGCGCTCTCCTGGACGTCGGTCTGCTCGCCCCAGATCTCGGGGGAGGCGTTGGGCAGGTCGCAGTACCAGTCGTAGAAGGAGAGGTTCACGCCTCCCATGAGCTGCAACATGCGCGAGCCGGCCGCATAGCTGAGCATCGACATGGCCGGGATGGGGGAGAAGCCGGTGATGCGATCGGGGCCGTGCTCTTGGATCGTGTAGATCATCGAGGCGGCGATCAGTTCCTCGGCCTCCTGCCAGTTCGCCCGCCGCAGGCCGCCCTTACCACGGGCCCGCTGATAGCGAGCGCGCTTCTCGGGGTCCTGGACGAGTGCCCGCCATGCATCGACCGGGTCTCCGTGGGATGCCTTGGCCTCGCGCCACAGGTCGAGCAGGGCCCCGCGGATGTAGGGGTATTTCACCCGCAGGGGGCTGTAGAGGTACCAGGAGTAGGAGATCCCTCGCTGGCAACCACGCGGCTCGGCCGGCGGGATGGAGGGATCCATCTCCGGATAGTCGAGCGCCTGCATCTCCCAGGCGACGATGCCCTCTTTGACGTGGATGTTCCACGAGCACGAACCGGTGCAGTTGACACCGTGGGTGCTGCGCACCACGCGGTCATGCGCCCAGCGATTGCGGTAGAACTCCTCCCAGGCGCGGGCCTTGGGATCGATGTCGTCCTGCAGGAAGGGGTTTTGGTGTCCGTTCTTCATGCCTCGTTCCCGCCGTGAACCAAGGGACGGCGTACGCCCCGGAAGCGACCTCGCCAGAAGATGTCGAAGAGCACGAGCAGCGCACCCGCGGCGGCGATACCCGCGAGCACGAAGGGCAGACTGCGAGGTGAACTCTCGAAGTCACCACCCTCGGCCTCGTGTTGGAGCCAGGCGACCAGGGCCAGGATCTCTTCGCCCTCTAGGGAGCGTTTTGCGAACACCGGCTGCATGGTGGCGGAGGGCGGGGCGGAGAGCCATGCGGTGAGGGCCGTGCGTCCCTCGAGACGGCCATAGGCCGCCGTGAGGTCAGGCCCGAGCACTCCGCCGCCGAGACCCGGGAGGCCGGCGGTCGTGTGGCAAGAGATGCAGGCCGGGGCGCCGTTCTTGAAGCGCTCTGCACCCAGGAACAGGCGTCGGCCGCGCTCCACGTCCGCCTCGGTCAAGGGACGGTCGCTGACCTGGACCCCGGCGAACTGGGACTTCTCGAGGGCACTCTCCGCCAGGATCAGGTCGTAGAGCTTGCTGGCGCGGGCTGCATCGATGCCCGGGAGATCGGGCATGTAGGTCCCGTTGGCATCTGCGAGCAGCTTCTGCTCGTACTCTCCGCCGCCGTTCAAGACGCTGGCGGGATCCTGCAGGAAGCGCACGACCCAGTCGCGGTCGCGACGCTCTCCCAGACCCTTCAAGTCGGGCCCGGTGAGTCGTCCGCCGCCGATGGTGTGGCAGCTCTTGCAGTTAAGGGAGAAGAACTCGATCGTCTCCTCGGACGGGGGCTCCTGCGCGGACAGGGGGCCCGCGAGTAGCGCCAGCGCGAGAAGGGCTTGGGTCGTCGTGAGATGCACTATGGATGCCTCCGCCAGACCCCTTCGCAAAGACCGTTCCCTGCTGGAGGCTCGCCGCCTCAGGTTCCTAACCTCGTCCCAAACAATGAGTTGTGATTGGCCGCCGCCGTGGGGAGAGTGCGTGGGGAGCGCGGTGCATAGGCCGCTATGCGCCGGTGTGAAACCGCCGCTATGCGGTTGGAGTCCGAATGGGCCTGCCGGTGAAGTCTGCTGCTCGGGGGAGCTTGGTTCATGCCGCACGCAGTCCATGAACCTCCCCAGGCCCCTCCGTCGTTGTGCGTAGTTCGGCCGAGCATCGGACGGCGGTCTTCCGGCCCGGGTGGTCTACGCAGTGGTGAGCGGGGCCGATCCCGGACCGTGATGCGATACCAGGGGTATGAGCCTCACTCGCCACATGACTGCCGACCCGCTGCGCATCTCCCCTTCCCTCACGGTCCGCGAGGCCCTGGAGCAGATGGACCGGGCCTCCATCCGTCATTTGCCGGTCGTTCAAGGGGAGAAGCTCGTGGGAATCGTGTCCGACCGTGACCTGCTCGGGGCGGAGGCTTGGCGCGTGGAAGGGAGCGGTAGTGACACGCCCGTCGCTGAGGTGATGCAGACCGAGGTTCACTGCGCGACCCCCGACGAGCCGATCGTCTCCGCTCTCGTGGAGATGTCGGTTGCGGGGATCGGTTGCCTCCCCCTAGTGGAGGAAGGGAGGCTGATCGGGATCGTCACCGAGGACGACTTCCTCACGCTCTATGCGGAGCTTGCGCGGGAGGACCGCAGGGATCCGCTCTTCGATCCTCCCGTGCGAATCATCGCTCGTTCTGAAGCGATCACCGTCGAGCCCCAGGATACGGCCCTCGAGGTGGACCGGTTGTGTCACGAGCGCGGCTTCCGCCACCTCCCGGTGCTGGAGGACGGCCATCTGGTCGGCATCCTCTCCGACAGGGATCTGCGGCGCCACGGGGGCGGAGAGGTTGCCGGCACGACCCCAGTGCGCGAGATGATGTCCGCGCCGGTTCACACGACTCGGCCCACCGCTCCACTCTCCGAAGCGGTCGAGCGCATGCTCGAGCGACGCATCAGCGCTCTACCTGTTTGGGAACCGGAAGCTCCTCTGGGCATCCTGACTCGAGTGGACGTCATCGAACACCTGATCGGGACGATCAACGAAGAAGCCTGACGCTGCTAGACCCGGGCGGTCCCCACGCGCCCCATGCGGGCGCTGAAATGGCGCAGGACCGGAGGCTCCTCGAGGATCTCGACCCCCGCGATACCCTCCGCGCGTGCATGGACACGGGTGACGATCTCGATCACGTAGTCCATGTGCGACTGGGTGTAGGTGCGACGCGGGATCGCGAGACGCACCAATTCGTGGCGGGCGGGAATCAGTCGGCCCTGCTCATCGTTGCGACCGAGCATCAGGCTGCCGATCTCGCAGGTGCGCAGGCCACCCTCGAGATAGAGTTCAATCGCCAGGGCCTGTCCAGGGAAGAGAGCTGGGGCGAGGTGGGGTAGGAATCGCGCCGCATCGAGGAAGATCGCGTGGCCTCCCGGAGGCTCTACGACGGGCACACCGCGCTCCTCCAGCCGCTTGGCGACGTAGGCGATGCTCGCATGGCGATACTGGAGGTAGTCCTCGTCGACGACTTCAGCCAGTCCTTGGGCTACCGCTTCGAGATCGCGCCCGGCCATGCCGCCATAGGTCGGGAAGCCTTCGGTGACCACCAGCCGGCGTCGTATGGCGGTGGCCAGTTCCAGGTCGCGCAAGGCCAGGAAGCCACCGATGTTGGCCAGACCATCTTTCTTTGCACTCATCGTGCATCCGTCGGCCAGGGCAAATGTCTCGGCAACGATCTCACGCACGGAGCGCCCCCGCGCTTCCGGCTCGCGCTCACGGACCATCCAGGCGTTCTCGGCGAAACGGCAGGCGTCGATGTAGAGCGGCTTGTCGTACTTGTCGCACAGAGCTCGGACGGCGCGCAGGTTGGAGAGGCTGACCGGTTGCCCCCCTCCGGCATTGTTCGTCAGGGTGATCATGACCAAGGGAACGCGCTCACCCTCCTCCTCGAGGAGCTCCGCGAGAGCTTCGAGGTTCATGTTGCCCTTGAAGGGGTCCCGGCCCGCGGTATTCGCACTCTCGCTGCACGGCAGGTCCCGCGCTTCACCGCCGGCGTCCTCGACGTTGGCTCGTGTCGTGTCGAAGTGGGTGTTGTTCGGCACGACTTGACCGGGCTTGACTAGGGTTTGGAAGAGAAGATGCTCCGCGGCGCGCCCCTGGTGAGTGGGGATCACCTGCTCGAAGCCCATGAGGTCCTGGACCGCTCGCTCGAAGCGCTTGTAGCTGCGGGCTCCCGCATAGGATTCGTCTCCGCGCATGACCGCTGCCCACTGCTCCGCGCTCATCGCCCCGGTACCGCTGTCGGTGAGCAGATCGATCAGGACATCCTCGGCCGCGATGCGGAAGAGGTTGCCGTCCGCGGCGGCCAATGCGGCCTCCCGCTCGGAGCGAGTCGTCATGCGCAGGGGCTCGACGGATTTGATGCGGAAGGGCTCGATGATCGGGAGGTCGGTCATGGGGTCGTCTCCAAGCAGACTGGAGGAGCGGAGAGGGAGAGCAGTGGGCTCCAGGCCCACAGGAGGCGTAGGATCCCGATTGCCAGACCGCTGCCTACTACGACGAAGGCGTAGGGGAAGGCGGGCCAGAGGTCGGGGTGGGTGGGGCCGCCCAGTCTCAGGAATGCCGTGCGCAGGCCCGCAACCAGGAGCAGAGCGACCAGAGCGATCAGGAAGCCATTGATCGAGACCAGGGCACGGCGAACGGGTGGTCCGGCGAGGATCTCCTCACCGATCTCTCGGCTCGGAAAGATTCTCCCCAGGATCCAGGCCAGGGTCGCGAACAGGATGTAGCTGTCGATCGCAAGTTCGGACCCCATGGCGTGGGCCATGACGACATGTGTACCGTGGATCAGGGCATTGAGCGGAGGGACGCTGATCAGGATGGCCAGGGTGAGCAGGAACAGGTTCCAGCGCTTGGCTAGGCCGATCAGATGACCGCTGACATCGAGTCGCACCCGATTGGGCGCTCGCCGGGGACCTCGGGTCGTTATCTCCGTCAGCAATCGGGCCAGCAGTAGGATCTCCAGCATGCTCACGGTGAACGCGATCCATTTGACCAGGTGCGTCTGGGGTAGATGGTAGGTGTGGTGGGCGTAGTTGGTGAACGAGTTGAGCAGCCCCACTCCGAAGAGGGAGAAGGCGGTCCGTGACTGGGCGATGCGGCGATCCCCGCTGCGTTGCTCACCCAGATAGAGCAGGCATCCGTAGACGATCTGGTTGAACGCCGCCACGAGCGTTCCGCAGGACTTCCACTGCACCTGCAGATCGACGATGGGATGGCTTCGCACCGCCGGGAGCAGATAGGCATGTCCCTCGGCAAAGGTGTAGAGGAACAGGAGCAGGCCGACGGTCCACATGTGCACGTACACCGGTCGCTGCCAGTAGCCGTGGCGCACCTTGGCCAGGAAGGTCCAGGTCAGGGCCGCCCAGCCGAGCCAGATCGGAAGGGAGAGCAGGGGGTGGAGGCCTAGGTACTCCCTGCCGCTGGTGATACCCAGAGGCAGGGTGAGCAGGGCGCCGGCTCCGGCGATTCCGAAACAGATGAACTGGAAGCGGAAACGGCGTCGATCCCCGAGCCCGGGCTCTCCGAAGGTCTGGAAGAGGTAGTGCAAGAGACCGGTCGTCCCCGCCAGGAAGAGCCAGGCCGAGGCGAAGGTCGTGTGCAGCGGTCGCAACTGGACCAGGCTCAGGTGAGCCCGTCCCAGGGCTCCTGCCAGCGCAGGTACGTAGGTCAGGGCTCCCAGCGCTCCGAAAAGCAGGGAGAGTACGACGCAGGTCAAGGCGCACCTCGTCGTCAGGAGCAACACCCTGGAGCTGGTGGGGAGATGCTTCAATACTCGAACCAGGGCAGTTGGGAGAGGAGGGGTCCGTGGGAACGCTCGGCCCGGGCGAAGGCCGCTCGAACGAGCCGACCATTGGCAGCGAGCCACTCGAGCCAGGCGCGGACCCGTGCTCGGTCGGAGGAGTCCAGTTGGAAGGCTGGCATGCCACGCTGGGGTAGGCCTACGCTGAGCCGCGCGTCGATGTCGGCGGTGGAGAGACGCTCGCTCAAGCGCGTCAAGTCCGGGCCCGGTCCCTTTGGAGAGTGGCAATCGATGCAACCCAAGGATTCCGCCAGGGCCCCCCCCGCGGCGACATCCTCACTCGGGGGGGGAACTCCCTTCAGGGCTTGAGCCAGAACGTCCCGTGGGCCAGCCCCTCCGCCCAGACGGACCTGACCGACACCGGTGGCATTCATGGCGACGAGGAACTGTGCCAGATCCTCCTGGGCTCGGCGGGAGAGGTGAAAGGCGGGCATCGCTCCTCGCCCCTGGTCCAAGACGCCTGCTAGACGTGCGCTGAGACCCTCGCCGGCACGCGTGGCGAGGTTGGTCAGGTCCGGGCCCAGGAATCCTCCGAATCCATGCAGTTGGTGGCAGGCCTGGCAGCCATGGCTGTGCCACAGGGCACGCCCGCGCAGGGCGGCTGCGGAGAGGGGAGGGAGCTCGCGACCCGTAGCGTCTCCGTAGACGAGCAGGGTCTGCCCGCAGAATGCGGCTACCAGGGCGAGCACCATCCAGCGCCTCGCCCGCGCCCTCATCGGCGGAGACGGTTCCAAGCTCGCCCGTCCGCCACGATGCTGGCAACCAGCGAAGCGGAGAGAATCACAATCGCCCCGACAGCCAGAGCGATGTAGTAGGGGCGGTGGGAAGGCTCACCGGTCACGGCGCCGTTGAGTCCTACGGCGATGGCGATCAGGAGGGGGACGGGGAGGAGAACTCTGACGTTCACGGAATCGACGTTTCCTTCAGTGCGACCCTTGCAGCCTATGGGGAAGATCGCCCCCGCCCCATTCGCACTTGGACGGGGGACGGACTCCTCCCTTGGACCCGGTCGGATCCTGGTGGAGTCGGCTCCTTTCCCAGGGGCGAACTGGAAGTCCGCGGGGACGGCCTCCAGGGCCCGTCCAAGGACATTCCTCCTTGGGTGCAGACGCCGGCTAGCCGATGGATGCAGGGATATGAGCCTTCCTGCGGCCATGAGACAGCCAGACTCCCTTCGAGATGTCGCCGCTAGCGTGCGTCGGCGGTTGGTCGGCGCGAACCTTGCCTTCGGCGCCATGCCCGACTTGATCCACCGCACCCACCGCTTGGCGTGCAACGCCGAGGTAGCCTGCGCCCGCGCCGGGGCCCAGGCAGCCGGGTTGGAGGCGGTCACCCGCGAGCTGGGCGCGATGAGTGGAGAGCTGGACGAGGTGTTGGGGGACCTGGCACACCTCTTCAATACCGCAGCGGAGGATGTGGCCCACTGGGTAGAAGGGGAGCGACGCTTTCGAGTCTTTCTGGCGGTTCAGGCCGAACTGCGCAACGAGCCTTCTCTCTTGGAAGGGGGCCTCGATCCGGATAGCTTGCGCCGCTTTCAAGCGCAGGCGAAGGGGGCCCAGGGCAATGAGGCCCTGCTTTGGAGGAGACTCTTCAAGGCGCGTGAGGAAGTTCTGTCTCGCATCGAATCCCTGGCCCGTTTCGCTTCCCACCTGCGACGCACCCTAGACCACATCGATCTCGTGGCCGTGCGCAAGAGTCGTTTCATCGGTGTCATGGCCCAGATCGAAGCTGCGCGTACCTACAGCGACGGCATCGATTTCGCGCCCGTTTCCTCTTCGATTCGCGGGCTGGCCGACGAGATCGCCGATACGGCCGAACGCGCTCGTGACGACGTGAGCGGTCTCTCGGACGAACTCAAGACGGTAATCGCGCCCCTGCGAGGCGCCCTGGAGCTTGTGAACAAGTGATTCACCACGAACTATTCAACGATGGCGTTCGCCGCTGGGTCTTCTTCGGAAGGGATTCCTCCCGCAGTGAGACGATCATCGACACCAACCAATACCTGGTCGTTCATGAAGGTAAGGGGCTCCTGCTCGATCCCGGCGGCGCGGAGATTTTTCCTCCGATGGCAGCAGCCCTTTCACGGGTGATCGCCTTCGACGACTTGGAGACGATCCTGGCCTCACACCAGGATCCCGACACGGTCTCCTCCCTGAGCCTCTGGCTCGACCTATGTCCGGACCTTGCGGTCCACGTCTCCTGGCTCTGGGGAGCTTTCATTCCCCACTTCGGGGGGGGGCGCCCCGTCGAATCGATTCCTGATGAGGGTGGATCCTTGAGTCTGGGGGGCAGCGAAGACCTCCAGTTGATTCCGGCCCACTACATGCACGCTTCGGGGAACTTCCACCTCTACGATCCCCGGGCGCGCATCTTCTTCAGTGGGGACATCGGCGCCGCGCTCATGCCACCCGGTGAAGAGGCGCTCTTCGTCGAGGATTTCTCGGCGCACACGGAGTACATGGCGGGCTTCCATCGTCGCTGGCTGCCTTCAAACCGTGCGAAGCGGGCCTGGATCGAGCGCGTACTGGCCCTCGATGTCGAGTACCTCTGTCCCCAGCACGGGGCGATCTTCCGCGGCGACGACGTGCGACGTTTCCTCGACTGGCTCGACGGCATCGACGTCGGGGTGGCGGTCTGAGAGCCGCCGCCCTGGGGCCCCTTGCCGGAGGTCCTTGACTCATTCGGGCCGACGTGCGCCGACGAAGACGTCCTCTCCCCGCGGCGGGGAGGCTGCATCGGCCAGGGTGCCGGAGACGGTCACCTCTTCGAATCCCGCAGCCTGGAAGAAGGTTTCGAGTTCATCCGGCTCCCAAAAGCGAACCGTTCCGCTGCGGTGGTGCGCCTGCTCCTCGTCGGAGACGGCCAGCATGTGAAAGCAACCCACCGGTGTCCCATCTTCGAGGCCAGGCCGGTCGAGTTCGATGAAACGCACGAACCAGCGTGGCGACCCATTGACCTCGCGGCGCAGGAGGGGCAGGTAGGGGTTTCCGCTCGCTCGCCGCACTCCAAAGGCCTTGAGTCCCAGGAGCAGCCGGCCACCGGGCCGTAGGAGGCCGAAGAGCGCGCGAGCTGCGTGCTCTTCCGCTTCGCGGCCGTGGACCTGGGGCCAGACGTTGCCCATGGCCAGGATCGCGTCGAAGGGTGCCCACTCCGCCAGGGCCGGACTGACGGGTTCGCCCAGGGCCCAGGGAAGAAAGCGCCCCTCCTCGCCCACATGGTCTCGGGCGTGGGCGAGCATCTCGGGTGACGGATCAACGCCGTAGGCGTCGTAGCCGCGCTCGAGCAGGGCGCCGACGTGGCGTCCCGTGCCACAGCCCACATCGAGAACGCGCCGGGCACCGTCGAGGCGCGCCTCGATTCCGGGCAACTCGCGCGCCAGGCGTCCGGGCCAGTCGACGAAGATGTCGTAGAAGTCCGCCAGCCGCACGGGGCGCACGTGGTCCTCATCCTGGGGGCACATCGGCTCTAGCTGGTCTGCGAACGGTCCTTCTGCCTCGCCTGGGATCTCGAAGCGCTCTCTCCGGCACAGGCCTCGATCTCGTCGAGCAGGGCGTCGAGATCGGCGGTGCTCGTCTCTGGGTTCGAGGCCACGAAGCGGAAGGTCGCCGCTCCATCCAGGGTGGCGTAGTTGATCAAGAATCGCCCGCGCTGGGCCAGCCGTGTCCGGGCTCGCAGGGTAATCGCATGCTCGAGGCGGGCGCGTTCCTCCCAGGGAGCTTGCCGATGCTCGGCCGGGAGGTAGCGGAAGCAGACGTTCGTTCCCTGGGGCGGGCGCACCAGATGGAACCCCGGCCGTTCCCGAAGGCGGCCGGCCAGGGCTTCGGCCAGGGCGAAGAGTTCTTCGACCCGCTGGGCAAAACCCTCGTCGCCGGCGAGTTGCCAGGCAAACCAAAGCTTGAGGGCATCGACGCGCCGTCCGCACTGCAGGGAGAGATCCCCCAGATCCCAGGCGCCGTCGTCCCCGTGGAAGAGGTAGTCCGCGCCCATACCCAGGGTCGCCCGCAGCACGCCCCGCTCGCGGGTCAGCGTCGCCGCGCAGGAGAGGGGGACGCCCATCATCTTGTGCGGGTTCCAGGCCACCGAATCAGCCCGCTCGATGCCGGCCAGGAGCGGGCGGCGCCGCTCGGAGAAGAGCAGGGTCCCTCCATAGCTGGCATCGACGTGGAGCCAGAGTCCATGGCGGCGAGCGATGTCGGAGAGCTCTTCGAGGGGGTCGAAGGCTCCCGCGACGGTCGTGCCGGAGGTGGCGGCGACGAGGAAGGGATGGCATCCCTCGTCCCGGGCCTCCTGGATCGCCTGCTCGAGCTTGGCGGGCACCATGCGTCCCACTGGATCGACCGGGATCTCACGGCAACCCTGGGTTCCCAGGCCCGCCACGCTGGCGGCGCGGCGCAGGGAGTAGTGGGACTCCTCGGAGGCGAACATCACCGGGCGAGTGGCCGGCCCGAGCCCCTGATGCTTGACCTCGGGGAAGGCCTGGTGGCGCGCGGCCAGGACCGCGGTCAGGTTCGAGAGGCTGCCCCCCGGCGCGAGCACACCTTCACCCTCTTCGAAACCCACAAGCTCGCACATGCGCTCGATGAGCTTGCGCTCGACGAGGGTCATCACCGGCGCGGATTCGAAGGTGTACATCGAGGTGTTGGCCAGGGATGCCGTCCAGTCCCCGAGGAGTGCGCCGGCCTGCTGACCGCCGAAGAGCTGATTGAAGAAGCGCGGGTGTCCCGTGCGCACGCTGTGGTGCAGCAGCCTGCGAGTCTGTTCGAGCAGGAACTCGCTGGAGCGCCCTTTCCGAGGGAGGGAGAGGTCGAGCTCGCGCGCGAGTTCCGATGGCGGGAGGTAGCGAACGACCGGCTCTCGGTTGCCGGTCTGGCCGTTGTGGTACTCCTCGAACAGTGCGAGGAAGGGGCCGAAATCAAGGTCCATGGGATTCGTCGTCCACGGCCCCGCCCCTTCGAGCTCCGCCGCGGGGGGGAGTCGGTGCCCGGGGGAGCGCCTGGGACGCCGACTAGGTTAGGGCCTGGGCACCACTGGGGGCTACCCTCCAGGCATGGACATTCAACGTGTGTTGCTCGTGGTGGGGCAGGGCCGTGCCGAAGAGAGCCTGGCGGGGCACCTCGCCGAGCTCATCCGGGCCCAGGTCGAGGCCGCAGGGTGCACCTGTCGCATCCACGACCTCCTTGCCGACGGCTTCGACCCTGTCCTGCGGCTCGCCCCGGGGGAGCACCACGCCCGCGCGGTGACCCGCGAGCAGGACCCGCTCCTGGCACGCTATCAGGAGGACGTGGCCTGGGCGGAGGCCTATGTCTTCGTGCACCCGGTCTGGTGGTTCGCCCCCCCCGCGATTCTCAAGGGGTGGGTCGACCGCGTGCTGGCGGAAGGGGTCGCCCTCGTGCATGGCGACGAGCCTCCCCGTGGGCTGCTCCGCGGACGCCGGGCCCTGGTGGTGCAGACCCTAGCGGCCTCTGCGTGGGTCGATCGCTGGGTGATGGGCGCCGTCAGCCGGCGCTTTTGGAGTCGTGCTGTCCTGCGCTCGGTGGGGATCGATCAGGCATGGCGCGTGGCCCTCCATGGCCTAGGGAAACTCCCGCAGGCGGAGCTCGGGCGCTTCGAGCGGCGCCTTGCCCGGGCGGTTGGGCGACTCCTGGGCTGCTAGAGCACCACACGGGAGAGCAGGGGAGATAGGTGCTCAAGTCTGGACAGGATTCGACCGAGGTTCTCGGTGCGAGGAACCCCTTTCCCCCCAGGATCCAATCCATGAGTACCCAGACCGCGACCGCCGGGAAGCTGCATAGCATCCTCGAGTGGGTCAACAAAGAAGGTGAAGCCCGGGCCTCCGACCGCCTGCGCGTCAAGATGATGCCCGAACTCTTGGGCGACAACATCCACTTCAGTCGCATCGATGCGAGCACCTGCTGTTCGCCCGAGACCCTTACCAAGTTCCGCCAGGCCGCCGAGGAGATCGTCGGCAAGCGCTGCCCCGTCTGAGGAGTTCACGATGACCATCACCATTCCCTTCGAGCTGGACCGCGCTCACCGGCGAGTGCTCATCGGCGGCGAGCCGATGCTCTTCCACTGCCACCACTACAACACCTTCCTGCAGCGTTCGATCCAGGACGCCAGCTACATCGAATCACGTCCCTACCTGATCGGTGCCGCGGCCGAGGTCGCCTATGCTCAGTTGGTTCGGCTTTTCCAGAGCGAGGGTGCCGACGATGTGAACCGGCGCAACGAGCTGGCGAGTGAGCTCTACCGCTGGGCCGGTTTCGGTACCGTCGACCTCTCCGCCATCGGGGAAAGCGGTGGTCGCGTCGAGTCGAAGAGCTCCCACTACGCACGGGCGTGGAGTGAGAAGTTCGGCTCCTCGGACGAGCCCGTCTGTCTCTTCCCCAGCGGCTGGATCGCCGGTGCCGCCGCCGCGATTCACGGCAAGCCCCTCGGCAGCTACTCGGTGCAGCACACCAGCTGCGCCGCCCAGCCTGGGAAGGATACCTGCCTCTTCGAGGTGCAGGCGGGTGAGGCCAACTACGACGTCTTCGAGAGCGTCGGTGCCGGTGAAGTGGGCGAGCACGAGCAACGCCCCCGTCCGGAGAACAACATCGACGAGGAGGGCATCTACGAGGCCCTGACCGCCATGGAGATCGCCGGTGACAAGGACGGGATCATCCCGGCCTTCGGTGTCTACCTGACGCGCCACTACGCCAACTACTACAACCGCATCTCCTTCGAGACCCTGCGTGCGATGGAGGCGGCTTTCGGACCTGATGGCTACGATGCCACGCGGCCTCTGTTCGTCGAGGCGGGTCACGTCTGCGCCTTCAACACATTCGGCGGCATCATGACCTCGCCGGAGTGGAACGCCCTCATCCGTCCGACCTGCAAGACCGACGCTGACTGGGTTCACGGCATGGTCGCCTGCGTCAACACCCTCGGGTGGGGGCGTTGGAACGTCGAGGAACTCTCGCCGACCGAGGCGGTCTTCTCCATCCAGGATGACTACGAGAGTGTCGGTTACCGGGCCATGTACGGAACCCCCGAGCGTCCGATCAGCTTCCTGGCTGAGGGTGCCGCGGCGGGCATCATGAACCTGGTCTACCGCGGTGAAGTCATGTCGAGTCCGGAGTTCACCCCCGAGTACTACGACCACCTCTTCCGTCAGACCGACGTCTTCCGGGCTGAGCCCGCCGGGCAGTCGGTGGCCATGGGTGACAAGGCGACCACCATTCGGGTGACCCGCGGGTGAACGGCAAGCAGGTCACGGCGGTACGCACGCTCGACTGCGCCCACAAGCTGCGCGTGCGTTACCTCCTGCCTCGCCCTCTCGATCGCGAGCTTTTGGAGAGCCTGGGCCCGGGAGAACTCCGGGTCCAGGCCTTCTCGCTCAAGGTCCAGGGGGCGCGCGATCATCTGGCCCTCATCGACGAGGAGCGCAACCTGCGTGCCGCCGGGGTCGATGGTGAGGGTCTGCTTACCGTGACTTTCGGCAAGCTGGGCCGGGAAGCCCATGAAGGAGTCGTCGCGGATTTCGAGAGCTTGCTGGTGCAACTGCTCGGGGTACCGATTGCCCTGCGGGAGTAGCCTCGCCGCGACCCCCAGACAAGATGCATGGCGGCCTCGGAGCATGATCGGGGGTAGAATCGGCCCGTCATGCGCGGAACTCTTCTCCTCCTCTCGGGTATTGCCCTCGTCGTGGCCCTCTGGATCATCAGCCGGCCAAGCGCTGCATTACCTGGTGTCGGCGCCGTGAGGCCCCAAGGCGCTGCGAGGGCGACTCTCGCGGAGGCCGAGGTGGGCGTCGCCGCGGATGCCGAAATCGCCCCGGAGGGAGGGGAGGGTCCAGCCGGCCGGGTCGACGCAACGCGGCCCGACAAACGACGCGGCGAGCGTACATCGATCCCCACCCTGACCCGCGAGGAGTTTCTCGCTCGCCTGGTAGAGCTGGGTATTCGACCCGGCGCGGACCTTTTCAGTGAGGCGCGCAGCCAGCGCTCGGATCGCGGTTCCCTCAGCGTGCTGGTCACCGAGAAGGATGAGGGCGTCGTCGTCGGCGCATCGGTCTGGATCGATCCCTGGGGTCCGGAGAGTCAAGACGCACTCGTTGGAGAGGGGAGCCTTTCGGAGAACGCCGAGGAGCTCATCACCGGTAGCGACGGTCTGGCGAGCCGCTGGAATCTGGAGCCCGGTGAGTACTACCTCTCCGTGGCGCACCCCCAGTTCGAGGACCGCAGCCTGGGGACCCTGGAGATCCCCGCCGGTGAACCCACCTTCATCGAAGTGGTGCTCGAGCGTTCCGGGGCCGTCGTCGGGGGCATTGTCGTCGACGAAGATGGAGCGCCCCTCGGCGGCGCCCTCGTCACGGCGGAGTACTACTCGGAGGGCTCGTCCCACTCGCTGGTGCAGGGCCTCTCCCGCTCGGACGGGGTCTTCACCCTGGCGGTTCGTGAGGGCACGAGCAATCGGCTGACGGCCACCCTGGTCGGCTATCACGACGCCCTGGCCGAGCATGTTCCCGCCGGCTACCGGGATGTGGTCATGATCCTGGAGGCGGCGGATACCCTCACCATTCGGGGTTGGGTGGCGCATGGGGAGGAGGGAGAGGCGCTCACGCGCTTTCAAGTCGACGGCGAGACCTTCGAGCACCCCTCGGGCGAGTTCGAGGTGGAGCGCACGGTAGCTGAGGAGCCCTTGGCGATGGTCTTCAGTGCCGCCGGGCACCGCGATCGCACCCTCTTGGTCGATGTTTCGGAAAGCCGCAGCGTGGATCTGGGACGGGTGGGGCTCGAAAGCGAACGCGAGTTGCGCGGGATCGTCCTCCTGGATAGCGAGGAGGGTCCCCAGCCCGTGGCGGGGGCCGAAGTGCGCGTGACCGAGGCCTCCGATCCCCCTCGGATCGCGTTTACCAGCGGCGAGGGTGCTTTTGCGGTCGAGGGGCTGGCTGCGGAGCAGGTACAACTGGACGTTACGGCCGCAGGGGCGGCGCCGCACCACTCCTTGGTGTCCCTACTCGAGAGCGAACCGACCTACGTCGAGGTTCTGCTCTCGACGGGGGACTACACCGCCCAGGGGCTCGTGCTCGATGCCGCGAGTGAAGAGCCCTTGGGGCAGGCGCTGGTCGAGGTGGTCGAGGTACCGGGGCTTTCGACGGTCACCGACGCCGAGGGTCACTTCGAACTGGCGGGGATTCCGATGGCTCGCTTCACCCTGCGCGCGAGCGCGAGCGGCTACGACCCGGAGACTTCGGGCCTGCTCGATGCCGAGGAGGGGGGCGGTTGGTGGGAGGCACGTCTCGATCCCAGCGGCCTGCGCGTGCGCCTCACGGCGGCGGGAGCGCCGCTTCCGGCGGGGGTCGGCGTCGTCCTTTGGAGGCAGGTCGAGCCGACCCTGGAGGCGGCTCTGGCTGCCCAGGCGTCGCTCTCGACCCACCGCTTCGAGGCCCAGACCGACGAACAGGGACACGTGACCTTCGCGGTGGAGCCGGGCTCCTACTTCATCCAGGTCCCCGACTACCGCTTGAATCCGACGCCGGTCGTCGTACCCGAGGAGGGGGGTGACTGGGTCGATCTCGCCGTGCCGGGGGTGACGCGACTCGAGGGACGCATCTCCCAAGCCGACGGTTCACCCGTCGCCGGGACATCCCTGTGGCTCCACTCGGGTGACCAGGACTATTCGACCATGGTCCTGGTACACACCGACGCGAGTGGGCACTACGTCCTGCCAAACCTCGCCCCGCGGCCCTACGCCCTCTCGATCATCAAGAGCAGCGCCGACCAGTCTGCTCAGCACGTGCGCGAGTTCACCGGATCCGGAGCGCCCAATCAGCTCTTCGACGTGGTCTTCCCCCCGCTCACGGCTTCGATCCGCGGACGGGTGGTCGATGAGAACGGAGTGGGGCGGGCCGGGGTGATGGTGGGCTGCGAGTATCTCGACGCCCCGCACCGCTCGATTCTCGCCGGCTGGACGGGGACCGATGGGGAGGGACGCTTCCTGCTACCGCGCCTGGAACCGGGCCGACACATCGTCCGTACGGCGTGGACCGAGGACGAGACGGTCTTCTCCTCCGAGATCGTCCTCGCGGCGGGTGAGGAGCGCACACTCGAACTCGTCGCGCCGCATGTCACCGGCCGGCATGTGCGCGGCTACATGATCGCTCCCGACGGCGGTCCCCTGGGGGGCAGCTTTCTCTTTGCGACCGACTCCCAGGGACACCAGAACGGGAACTACTTCTCGACCATGGATTGGGCCTACGCCTGTTCGTTCGACGTGATCGGGCTTCACCCGGGCGGTTACACGCTGACCTTGACCGCCATGGGCTGCCGGCAGCAGAGCATCCCCGTCGCGGTCAGCTCCGATGTCTCGGGGCTGGTCGTGGTCATGGAGCGGGAGTAGATCCGGCTCAGGTTTTATCGGGCAAGACCCACGCTCACCACGTTCGAGATCCAGGGCGGAGCACCCGCTGCGACGGCGGCCAAGCGTAGCGTGCCGCCGGCTTGCCCCGCGAGCAGCCCGGGCGGCAGAGTGAAGGTGAGCTCTGTCTTGCCCTCCGCTGAGAGCATGCCGGAGACACGGGGAAGAACCTGACTCACGCCGCCGGTGGTCTGGTCGACGGCAAGGCGCAGGAAGACGGGTGCGAAGGCGTGGCTCGGACCCGCATCGATCGAAAGGGCAAGGCTTCCGCCCTCAGCCACGGAGAGGAAGGCGCGGGAGGCGGTCAGAGGGTTCACGACTCCGTCCTGGACCTCCACGAGTGCTACGTCGTCGATCGTCCATCCACCGAAGTTCAAGCCACTGTCCGCTTCCATGTGGAAGCTGACCCGTACCGAAGGAGATCCGTCCGCGATCGAGCTGATGTCGATCAATTGGCTCTGCCAGGCGCTGTCGATCAGGTGGTCGGCTCCCTGGAAAGCCGAGGCGGGGTTCTCCCAGACCTGGACACCGTTCACCTCGATGCGGGCGTGGTCCCAGGCACCATCCTCCACGGTGAGCCAGCGTTGGAAACGCAGCTCGACTCCCGTGGCGGTCGAGCAGTCGATGGGGGGGGACTCGAGATAGTTGTTCATGTCGCGGCGATACTTGCCGTTCATGCCGCCTTGACCCAGATCGTTCCCCCAAACCTGGGTTCCACTGGCGGCCAGGGGCGGATCGAAGCCTCCGATGCCGGAGGGGACACCCTTTTGCCAGTCATCTTCCTTGGCGATCATGTGGCTCGTCCAGCCCCCATTGCCGCTGCCCTCGAAGTCATCGCTGAAGATGGGGAGCACCCGTTCGACGCGCAGCGTTTGGGTCGATCGTCCCGCCTTGCGCGCCTCGGGCCACCATTCCTCGTTGCCTTGCAGGTCCTCGGCCACGATGTAGTACTCGATCACTCCACGCGTGCGGGGACCGGGGATGGAGCCCAACCACTCTCCGTTCTGAGCGGAAGGCAACATCGGCTCGATGCGCCAGGGGCCCTTGGCCAAGCGATGGTAGAGGGTGACCTCGGTGACCTCGATGCCGTTCAAGGACTGTACTTGGCAGCGGATGGGATAGGGCCCCCCCGCGTCTTCGCTGGATTCCAGGGGGGTGTGCTGGATCTCCATATCCAGGGGTTGCGCCAAGAAAGCGGCCCAAGCTACGGCTCCGCGGGTGATGTCACGCGCCAGGTTGAAGTCGTTGGCGCTCGTTCCGATCGTGTCGGCGCTGGTGTGGAGGAAGGGCGAGTCGTGTTCGAAATCCTCGAAAGGGAAGACGGCCGGATAGCCGGCGTCCTGGAAGGATGCGTGGTCACTGTCGCCCGACTTGTCGATGTGGGTCGTTACCCCGAGGGTTGGAACGTAGAGCGGGGTCAGGGCGGCAAGGTCCTTGGAGAGCTGCGTGTCCGCATAGCCCAGGAGGAAATCCACGTCGTAGGCATCGTTTGCCTCCCGGTAGGCGATCATGTCCAGGTTGATCATTCCGACCACCTGCGTTCCCTGGGCACGCAGCGCCTTGGCATGGGCCTCGGAACCGACCAGGCCCAACTCCTCGGTGGAAAAGAGGACCAGGTGCACCGTATCCTCGAAGGGAGTGCCCGCCAGGACACGGGCGATCTCCAACACAGCCGAGGTCCCCGAGGCGTTGTCGTCGGCTCCCGGCGCAGCCTTGTGGATCCCGGATTGATTGATGGAGTCGTAATGGGCCCCCACGATCACGACTCGCTCGGGATGGCTGACGCCGGGGTACTCGCAGATCACGTTGGGCGGGAAGGCGGGGTCGAAGGACTCGGTGCTGACCTGAGCCCCGGGTAGGCTGGAGAGACGCCCCACGAGCCAGTCCTTGACCTGCCAGGCCTCAGGACTCGTCGCCCGCCGGGTCGGGTAGGCGCTCAGGGTCTCGACATCGGCGCGGATGCGTGTCTTTTCGACCTGCGCTACCAGGGCCGCGATGCGTGGATCGGGGCTCTGAACGGAGGGGAGGGGCGTCACGAGGAGGAGGGTCGTCAGTAGGGACATGATCGGCTCGAGAGAAGGATAGAAGGGTTTCAGCAGCGACTCCTTCAGGGATAGCATTCACCGGACGGCGCATTGCGGCGTTCTGGGCGCTGGAATCGGCGCATTCCGCTCTGGACCGCGCCGGCCCGAGTCCCTATCCAAGGGGGATTAGCCATGCTGGACGAGTACGATCGAGCCCTCTTGGGACTCATGCAGGAGAGCAACCTGCGTACCCACGCTGAGCTTGCCGAGGCGGTTCACCTCTCCCCCTCCGCCGTGCGTCGGCGCCTGAAGGCTTTGCGTGATCGTGGTGTCATCCGCGCTGACGTCTCGATCGTGGAGCCGGGCGAGGGGGTGATGACCTTCATCGTCTTGGTCTCCTTCCACGAGGAGAGCCAAGAGGGCTATGCACGCTTTATGGAACGCATGCAGGCCTCCAAGGCCGTGGCTCAGTGCTACTACGTCGCCGGAGAGGTGGACTTCGTGCTCATCGTCCACGCGCGAAACATGGAGAGCTACCGAGAGTGGGGCGAGGAGCTCCTGCTTGCCGATCCCGCCATTCGTCGCTACGACACTCTGCCAGTCTGGCGCCGCGTCAAGAACGTCACGGCCCTGCCGGAGGAGTTTTTGGAGTGAGTTCCTCTCTCCAGGCCGCCTTTCCGCCGACAGCCTGGTCGCGCATCGCCGCGGGGCCGGATTCCGAGGCTCTGGAGCGACTCTGTCGCGCCTATTGGCGCCCGATCTACTGGTACGTGCGCCGTGCTTGGAACAAGACCAGCGAGGACGCGGCCGATCTGACCCAGGCCTTCTTCCTGGACATGCTCAACCGAGAAGCCTTCCACCGGGCAGACAAGAGCCGCGGACGTTTTCGGACTTTCCTGCGCGCGAGCATCGATAACTTTCTCCGTAAGGATCACCGGGCTGCCCTGGCTCTGGCACGGGGCGGCGGGAGGCTGCCGGCTCCCCTGGATCAGGAGGCCCTCGAACTGCCCGACCCGACGGTCGGACCGGCCGTGGATCTCTTCGACAGCCTCTGGGCGGTACACATGCTCGAGGAATCGGTCGAGCTCCTGCTCGAACGGTTGCAGGAGCTCGATCCCTTGGGAGGGGCGGTCTTCGAGGCCCACTACCTCGCAGCGCAGCGCCCCTCCCTCGCGGCCCTGGCGCGCAGGCTGGCGGTCTCCGAATCCGCGGCGCGGCGGGCTCTCGTGCGGGCACGGCGCGCCTGGATCGGCGTGGTGCGCGCCCGCTTGCTCGACACCCTGACCCGTCCAGAGGATGTCGAAGAGGAGCTGCGCCTGTTGTTTGGAGATAGGCTGGAGGAGTGAAGCGCCTCTCCGCCGAGACTCTACGACGCCTGGCAGCCGATCTGCACACGGAGCCGGAGGACGAGCTCGAAAGCGAGGTGCGCCGTGCCCGAGCCACGGGTGCGCGGGTGCTGGGGCGCTATCTGTTGCTCGAGGAGATCGGCCGGGGTTCGGGGGGCCGGGTCTACCGCGCCTACGATCCCACCCTGCGGCGCCTGGCAGCGGTCAAGCTGCTCTCGATCCGTGCTCTCGACGCAGGCGCACGTTCCCAGTTCGAGCGCGAGGTGATCGCCATGGCGGGCCTGGCGAGCCCTCACATCGTGCGCGTCCTCGATGCGGGCACAGAGGGGGACGAGCTTTGGTTTGCGATGGAGTGGATGGGGGAGGGCTCCCTCGAAGATGCCCTGGCTCGGGGTCCCATGCAGCCCGAGCAGGCCATTCGCATCGTGAGAGAGGTCGGCGAGGCTCTCGATTGCATGCACGAGGCCGGCCTCCTGCACCTGGACGTGAAACCCGCCAACGTCCTGCTCGAGGGGGGGCGGGCGCGCCTGGCGGACTTCGGAGCGGTCGCTCGGCGCCTTCCCCCGATCGAGAGCGCGGAGGCCGCGACGGGGAAGCGTCCGATTGGAACGCGGGGCTACATGGCCCCCGAGCAGGCTCGCGGGGATTGGACCGAACTCGACCGGCGGGCGGACGTCTACGGTCTGGCTTCTCTCCTGGCCACCTTGCTCACGGCGTCTCCGCCGGAGGAGGCGCCTCTCGATCCGCTTCCGGCGCACCTGGCGGAGGCCATCCGTCGTGGCCGAGAGTCCGAGCGTGAGGCGCGCTTTGCCTGCGTCGAAGATTTCCTGAGCGCCCTCGAGGAACCCGGTGCGCGGCTTGGCGGCCGGCGGCTCCCCATCGGGTCGCTGACCACCCTGATTCTCGCAGTCGCGTCCCTTCTCGGGCTCTTCCTGCTCCTGCGGCGCGGATCCGGTGGAGAGGGCAATCTGCCCGGCGAGCGGCCGTCACTGCCCGAGGGGAACCTCGCCGGCGCGAGCCGGGAGGTGCAGCGGGACTACCTGATCGCACGCTGCCGTACCTTCTTCGAGGACTTCTCCTACCACCCCATCGACCTCGATCGGTGGCTCAGCACCATCGAGGAATCTCCGCTGAGCGAGGTGATCTCCGGGCTTGCGGATGCTGGTGATCCCTGGGCGCGCTCTCTGCTCGGGGTGGAGCCCCCGCCGGCGGTGGGGAGCGGGCCGGTCGAACTCGACTTGGCTTGCGCGGCTCTGGCTCTGACCGGCGATGACCCGGCCCTAGCGGCGGCAGGATTGCGCTCGCTCGCTGACGAAAGCGGGGATGCGGGGCCGCGCCTCTTGCTGGCGATGTACGAACTCTCCGAGGAGGAGCCCTTGGCGGCGCGGGGAATCCTCGCCGGCCTCGAGCACCCCGCCGCCGACCGCATGCGGACGATCATCGACGAGGCGCTGGGAGATCAGGCGGCCGACACCCTTCCCCGGCTACGGCAGGCTGCGCGGGAGGTCGGGGTGTTTTGGGCAGACGTGGGGGTAGCCGAGTTGCTCGCGGGAGATGCGGACGCTGCGGCGGATGCTTTCGAGCGTTGCCTCGCGGGGGCGTCCACCTGCGTTACGGCCTGGCACCACCTGGCGGTGGCCCGTGAGCGGCTTGGAGATCGCGAAGGGGCTCTCGGGGCCCTCGAGCGGGTGTGCGCCCTGGCGGGGGAGCTTGGTTGGGATGCGAGCCCGGCCCGGGACTGGACCTTCCTCAGCCGTTCGAGTTACGTCCTGCTCTGGCCCTCCGCTGTGGCGATCCGGAGCGACCCATGGCTGGCGCAGCTACGTTCGAGCGAGGGCTATCGGGATCGCATCGAGCCGCTCCTACCCCGGTAGATCCCCGCCCGGACCCCTCAGGTCGGCCTGCCGTTTGGGAAGAGTCGATTCGGTTGGGCGCTGTAACCTATTACCGCAGAGTGGTTTAGGGAAATGTTCCCAGTCGGCGGTCGAGATTTCTCGGCCCGGGGCGGCGGATCCGTGGCGCGACGGTTACCCGAGGGTGGAGGCACTCCCATTCCGGCCTCCACGAAAAGCAACACCACCATGCGTCTACCTCTCATCACCACCGTTCTCGCTCTCTCTCTGGCGCTTGCTTCATCCGCTGCGGCTTCCCAGCTTCCCGCGCCGCGGCTGGAGGTCGCTCCACTGCGGGGCGGCCTCGAGCTACGCGTCGACAACCCCGGGCGAGAGCCGCTCTGGCTGCTCCTCGATCGCCGTAGGGGACCCGCACGGGTGGGAAGCATCGCCCTGGGGGTGGGACTCTCCGAGGATCTGCGCGTCCTACCCCTCGGTGGCCGGGGCCGGGCCCACCTCACACGGATGCTGCCCGCGAGCCTGCTCCAGGGGGGGGGCTGGTACCTCCAGGCGATTGCGCCAGCCACTCTGGCCACCTCAGGGACCTGGCGTGTCGGAGGTGCGGCCCAGTCTGGGGGCGGACTCCTGGGGAACTGGGGAGGACCCTCGCGGCTGCTATTTGTCGACGGGACAAGCGGCGTCGACGGTGGACCGGGAACGCCGGGAGCTCCCTGGCGCACGATTCAGTACGCCGCCGACCACGCACCGGCCGGCAGCACGGTCGTCATCGCCGCGGGTATCTATCCCGAGCGCGTAGTCGTCGGAGTCTCGGGCAATGCGAGCGAGGGACCGATCACCTTCAGCGGGGACCCCGCTGGAGGGACGATACTGGACGGTTCGGGCTTCGGGGGAAGCGATTTTGCGACCTGGAGCGGTGCCTTCGGGCTGGGGTTGCTCGACGTGACCGATCATTCGTGGTTGCGTTTCGAACACCTGGAGATTCGCGGTCTGGAGACGACCAGCCCCAACTACTTCCTGATGGGAGTCGTGGTCTCGAAGACGGATCAGAACACAACGCCGGTCGAGCATGTGGAGTTCTTCGACCTCGATGTGCATGACATCCGCTACGTGGGCGGGAACAACAACGGCGGCGCCCAGGGGATCGCTTTCTACGGCGGGCACACAGGAGTACCCATCCGAGACGTCGAGGTCGTGGAGAGCGAGATTCACCACCTCCGCCTCGGACAGAGCGAGTCGATGACCTTCAACGGGAACATCGAGGGTTTCTACGTGGCCCGTTGCCTCGTCCACGACAACGACAACATCGGCATCTCGATCATCGGCTGGGAGGGGACGGCCGGCGGGAGTTGGAGTGACGACAGCAGTGACGGCAACGCCGACCAATACGGTGGGCATGACCCGAACGATCGCGCACGTGCGGGTCTCGTGCAGGACAACTGGGTCTGGGCCTGCAGTACCGAGACGCCGGTCAAGAACACCACCTACCCGCCCCACGACTACTCCGCAGGCGGTATCTACGTCGACGGGGGCAAGGACTGCGTCATCCAGCGCAACTTCGTCTACGAGTGTGATCTGGGCATTGAGATCGGGTGCGAGCATGCCGGCGTGGACGACAATGGAGTGCCGCGGGACGTGAGCGATATCACCTGCCGCAACAACGTCGTCTACTACTGCGGCCAGGCCGGCATCGGTCTTGGGGGCTACAACAAGTTCCGCGGTGTGGCGATCGCCTGCGAGGTCCTGAACAACACGGTCTACAAGTGTTCCAGCCTGGGCTGGGGTGGTGGACAGGTTCTGGTGGGCAAGTCCCACGACAACCGCATCGCGGGGAACATCCTCTATGCGCGCGGTAGTGCCGACGTCGACGACTACGATGGCTACAACAACTCCGGTCAGGATTGGAGTTACGACCATGGAGTGGTCCTCGGCAGCAGCGTGGGGGCGGCCAACAACTACGGCAACGAACTCGATTCGAATCTCTACTTCACCGAGGACGGGATCGCGAACATCTACTGGAAGTGGGAGATGGGAGACAACAAGGATCCCAAGCAGGGCTGGAGTGGCCTGGCGGCGATCGATGCCAACGGCCTCTTCGGTGATCCACTCTTCATCAACGCGACCCTCGGCCGAGCCAACGGTAGCGAAGACTTCCGGCTCTCGGATGCGGCCTCACCCGCGGTGGACAGTGGAGACGGCACGCTCGATGTCGGCCACCTGGATGGTTGGCACTACCTGCGGGTCGCCGGTCCGAGTGTGGACCGCGGTGCCCACGAGTGGGGCTCCCTGCCGTCTCATTGATGGCTGTGGCCTCTGGGCCGCTACCGGGTCACCTGGCCGGTACTGGGCTTGGATGGAGCGGGGTGGAAGCAGCGGCTTCCATTCCCGCTCGTGTCTTTCTGTGCCGTGCTAACTTGGAGCAGGTTTCCCCGGGCCGGATCCACCTCCAACCTTCCTCCCAACGGTGATGATCATGATCCAGAGCCTCCTGCCCCTCGTCTTCCTAGCGACCTCGAGTTTTGGAGGCGGTTGCCCCGTGCCTCCCTGCGAGGGGGGAATGAACTGCCCCGAACCCTGCCCTGCCTATGCGGCTGACTGCGACGTGGCCTACGGCAGCGAGCCCTGGCAGCTTCTCGACGTCTATCTCCCGGCAGGTTGGACCCCTGGGGATATGTCCCGCCCGACGGTTTTCTATGTGCACGGAGGGGGCTGGAGCCAAGGGGACAAGCGCTGCAAGACGGTCCTGCAGATGATCGAACCCTTGGTCATCGCCGGCTACCCCGTCGTCTCGGTGAACTATGAGCTGACCCAGCAGGGGGCCAATCCGGGGACCTGGCCCCAGCCGCTCTTCGATGTGAAGCTGGCCCTGGCTTGGGTGCGTGGTCCCGGCTCGCAACTTCCCTACGGTCTGCCCGGCTGCGTTGCGGCCGTGGGGACCTCGGCGGGGGGACACCTGGTCAACCTCCTGGGGGCCACCTGGGACGTGGCGGAGTTGGCACCCCTGCCCCCTTCACCCCCGGACCTCTTTCGGCCCGACCTGGTCCTGCCGATCTCGGGTCCGACGGACTTCTTCGTTCTCGGCTGCGTGGGCTCCTGCAATGACAGCTCCTGCGCCACCTGCCCCCAGGGCCAGGTCTGCGGGGATCTCAGTGGTCCAGGGTTGGACACGCCGGTCGAGCAACTCGTCGGGTGTGTCTGGGAGACACCGAGCACGACCGGAGCGATCGGTGCCCGCTCCCGGACCTGTCGCCGAGTGCCCTGCACGCAGCGGCCGAGCTCGGCGCTGACGCAGCTCACCGGGGACCCCTTCATCGACGCCTCGCCCATCTTCTGGGTCGATGGGGGCGATCCGGCCTGCTATCAGGTCGGTGCCGTCTGCGACCCCCTCGTTCACGCCTCCCAACTCCTCGCCTACCAGGCCGCACTCGTGGGAGCCGGTGTCGATGCGAACCTCGTCCTGGAAAACGGCAGTCCGATGCGCTGTCTCCACGCTCTCGGCATCTACGGCCCGGCAGGGACCGCCATGCTCATCGACCAGGCGGTGACCGTCTGGTGGCCTTCGGTCCCCTCTTACGGGACGGGAAGCTTCTGCCGGTAACGCCGTCGGCGGATCAGTGGGCCTTGCGGGCCTGACGGAACTCGAAGACGCGATCGACCGTCGGGCGCTTGACTTCGACGCGGTTCGTGTCGGGCCAGAGCACGCTTACCTCGACTCGACCGCTGTAGGAGCCGAGGCCGAAATGGACCAGGGGCTGGTCCTCTGAGCTCGTTCCGCGGATGGGGTTCAGGGTGCGTACCCAGCGCTGGGGATCCTCTCCCTGGGTCTCCACCTCGACCCGTGCTCCGAAGGCCAGGGCGTCGGCACCCTTGGAGCTGAGTTGAATATCGATGTAGTGGTTGTCGTTCCCGCTGTTTTGGAAAGCGTGGACTCCGCCCGCCGAGGCGTAGACCACATCGAGGAAGCCATCGCCATTCCAGTCGAGCCAGGCCTGGCCCCAGCCGTGAAAGACGACCGCTCCCGAGCGGAACGTGATCGGTGTGAAATGGCCGCTACCGTCGTTCTGGAAAAGAGCGCTGGGGACGCCCTCGTAAACGCAGGTCAGGGAAAGGTCCAGATCTCCGTCGTTGTCGATGTCGACCAGGGCCGGGTCGGAGTGTGTCTCCTGGAAGCGGATGCCCCGCTCGAGGGCCTCATCCTGGAAGTGACCCCCCTCACCCTGGATCCCGAGGAAGGAGAGGTTCGAGAAGCCCTGGCGGACGAAGCGCGGGTGGGCCAGGTTGGCCGAAAAGAGATCGAGCCTGCCATCTCCGTTCACATCGCCGAAGACCGAACCGATCGTGTGGCCGAAATACTCGCCGTCCGAGGGTTCGCGCTGACCCGCGACGCCTAGCGCCGCAGCCACATCGAGCAGCTGCTTGCCGTTCCAGGACCAGAGCAGGTTGGCGTTCAGGCGGTAATCGGAGACGAAGATCTCCTGGTCACCGTCTCCATCGATGTCGCAGGGGCTCACGCCACGTCCGCAGAAAGGTCCGGCAGCGGCGACCCCCGAGTCCGCCGAGGCATCTTCGAAGGAACCGTCACCCAGGTTCAAGAGCAAGATGTCGGGATTCCCCGTGCCCATGGGTTCCTCATAGACCGCGACATAGATGTCGAGATCTCCATCGTCATCGGCGTCGACCCAGGCCAGGCCTTCGGGATTCGCGGTCAGCTTGACGGCGGCCAGACCGGCCTCATCACTGACGTCCTTGAAGAGCGGCTTGCCCTTGCGCGAGTCATTGCGATAGAGGTGAACTGCTGTGCGCCCGGCCACGAGGATGTCGAGATCCCCGTCACCATCCGGATCTCCGAGGACGGCGGAGACGGCGTGCAGCACTCCGCTCTCCTTGGGGTCGAGCTCCTGGAATCGGCCCTTGCGGTTCAAGAAGATCCGTCCCTGGAAGCAGAGATCGGGATTCCCATCCCCGTCGAGATCTCCCGCGGCCACGCGCGTCTCCTTGACCCCGGCCAACCCGAGGGACGCGGTGACATCCTCGAAATGCACGCCGGGCTCGGCCTCCATCCGGAAGAGGGGGCTGGAGTCGTCCAGGGAGAGGCCGGAGAGGGCCTGGGCTCGGGCCAGGGTGTTGAAGGCGTCGTCGGTGTCGAGCTCGCATTCGCGCCGCGCCAAGAGTTCCTCGCGGGTGAGCCGGCCCCCGGTTACGGGACCCTCGAAGCCACGGGATTGGGCTGCGCTCTTCCAGGCGTCGTTCCAGGACTCCGTCGCCAACTCCAGGATGTGAGCGTCACTACGTCCGGCGTGCAGGTAGCCGTCGACATAGCGACGGATCAGGTCACCGGTGAGCCGCGCATCGCCGGCTTCGCGGGCCGCCTCGAGATGGCTCTCGAAGAATTCCTCCAGCCTTTGTTGGGCCGGAGCATCCCCCAAGGCGAGGGCGGCCATCAAGAGGCGCGAAGCGGGGACCGAGGCGAAATAGCTCTCGGGAAAGCGATCGAAGAGCGCCTGCCAGCAGGTGCGGTTGAAGGCGGGATCGAAGTTGGCCCAACAGTGACCATAGATCGTGTTGAGTACGGCTCCGAGGGGGGACTCCAAACCGTCGAGCGGCTGGTCCAGGTCACGACCCTGGTCGGCCAGTCGGCCCAGGGTTTCGACGGCGTCGTCGAAGTGGCGTTGGCCAGCCTGGGCGATGGCGAGGAAGGCCAGGGGCAGGGGCGCCGCCGCGTCCGTTTCGAGTTCCTTACCCGCAAGGCTGGAGAGTTCGGCCCACTTGGATGCCTCGCGCAGCGCGAGGGCCTCGGAGAGAAAGTCGGGAGCAGCCGGTGCGAGGGGTGGGAACAGCGAGAGAGTGAGGAGGACCCGGAGCATGCTGGGTAGTCTAACCCTCGCGCTGAATCGAGGTCAGTTCGCGGGATTCATCAGGAGCGAGAAACCCTCTTCGAGTGCTCCCACGAAGGCATCGATCTCCTCTTCGCCCATGGGAGTGGAGAGGGTCGCCGAGCAGGTGTTGATGACGATGAAGCCGCTATCGAAGAGATGGTCGATGAGTCGCTTGAGACGGGCCTGTTCCTCGGGATCCGAGTAGGCCTCTCGATAGCAGCGCGGCGGCTCACTTTTCAGGTGCACGCGCAGCATCGAGCCACCGCCGGTGACGCAGGCCTCGATCCCCGTACGTCGGATCGCGTCGCGGATGCCGCTCATCGCCCGCTCGGTCAGCGCGTTCAAGCGCGTGACGGCGGCCTCGTCGAACAGCTCCAGACTGCGCAGGCCGGCGGTCATCGTGATCGGGTTGGCGGAAAAGGTGCCCGAGTGGGGGAAGAGAACCGGCTTGGCCAAAGGGTCCATGACGCTCATCACCTCCCTGCGTCCCGCGATCGCTCCGACCGGGAAACCGCCGCCGATCATCTTGCCCATGGCGGTCAGATCGGGCCGCAGGTCGTACCAGGTCTGTGCACCCCCGTACTCGCTGCGGAAGGTGATCACCTCGTCGAGTACGAGCAGGCTACCGTTGCGCTCCGTCCACTCGCGCAGGGCGTTGACGAGCTCCGGAGACGCTGGGCGCAGGCCGACCCGGTGGGGCATCAGGTCGAGCAGTACGCAGGCGAGTTCGTCCGCGTGCTCGTCGAGTAACTCGAGGGCGCGTTCGACGTCGTCGAAGGGCATCACGACCACGTCGCCGAGGGCGGACGACGGGGTCCCGTGGGCAACCGGGACCCGGGCCGGTCGATCCCGCGGTCCCCAGCGCTCGGGGCTCGGGGTCTGGCTCACCTCCGCATAGTCGTACTGGCCGTGATAAGCGCCCTCGACCTTGGCGATCATCGGCCGGCCGGTGAAGGCGCGCGCCGCCTTGATGGCGCCCATGACGGCTTCCGTGCCGGAGTTGACGAAGCGCACCTGCTCAAAGGAGGGGCTGCGCGAGACCATGTGTTCGGCGAAGCGCACCTCGACCTCGGTGGCCAGGGTGAAAGCGGTCCCACGCTCGAGCTGTTCCTCCACGGCTCGCACCACCTCGGGATGGGCATGCCCGTGGATGAGCGAGGCCATGTTGTTGGCGAAGTCGATGCGCTCGACCCCCTCGATATCGGTCACCCGGCAACCTGCTCCCACCGCCGCGTAGAGGGGGTGGGGGCGACGGAGCACGGTGTTGCGGCTGACTCCGCCCGGCAGCACGCGACAGGCGCGCTGATAGAGGTCTTCGCTCTGGGTCATGCTCGGTCCTGGGTGGTCTCAGTCTTGACTGGGAGGCAAGAGCGGGGCAGCGGTGCGCTCCTGGACGTAGTCGAACTCGATCCCCGGGCTGAGTTCGACTACGCGAAAGCCCTGCGGGGTGATATCGATCACGGCCAGGTCGGTGTAGACACGATCGACGACAGCTTTCCCCGTAAGGGGATAGGTGCAGCGCTCGACGAGCTTGGGGTCGCCGTGTTTCGTGCAGTGCTGGGTGAGCACGTAGATGGTCTTTACGCCGGCGACCAGGTCCATCGCCCCACCAACGGCGGGAATGGCGTCCGGTGCCCCGGTCGACCAGTTGGCCAGGTCTCCGTTGCAGGCCACCTGCAGGGCTCCGAGCACGCAGACGTCGATGTGTCCACCGCGGATCATGGTGAAGCTGTCCGCGTGGTGGAAGTAAGCAGCGCCGGGGATGACCGTCACGCGACGCTTGCCCGCGTTGATCAGCTCGGGGTCACCCTCACCCTCGGCGGGGGCGGGGCCCATCCCGAGCAATCCGTTCTCGGTGTGGTAGATCAGCTCCCGCCCGGCAGGGACGAACTGGGTGATGCGCTCGGGCATGCCGATTCCGAGGTTGACGTAGGAGCCGTCGGGGATGTCGATTGCGACGCGGCGGGCCATTTCGTCGCGGGAGAGGCCGGGGTGGGTGGGATCGGGGCTCATGGGTAGGAGACTCCGCGTGCGACCAGGTCGGACTCCAGGGCCGGGTCAGGGATGTGGACGATGCGATCGACGAAGATCCCGGGGGTGACTACCGCCTCGGGATCGATTTCCCCGGCGGGGAGGATCTCCGCGACCTGCACCAGGGTCGTCCTCGCTGCGGTGGCCATGATCGGCGCAAAGTTGCGGGCGGTCTTGTTGTAGAGCAGGTTCCCGTAGCGATCCGCCGCGCGGGCTTTGATCAAGGCGAAGTCGGCGGTGAGGCCCCGCTCCAGGACATACTCCCGCCCATCGAACTCCCGTTTCTCCTTACCCTCCTCCAGGGGAGTGCCGACCGAGGTCGCCGTGTAGAAGCCGGGGATACCTGCCCCTCCCGCCCGGATGCGTTCCGCCAGGGTGCCCTGGGGGACCAGTTCGAGCTTGATCTTGCCACTGCGGTAGAGCTGGGGAAAGACCGTCGAGTTGGCCGTGCGCGGGTAGGAGCAGATCATGTGCGCCACTCGCCCGGCGCGGATCAGGGCTGCCAGGCCTACCTCTCCGCTGCCGGTGTTGTTGTTGACGACGGTCAAACCGCTCGCACCCTGATCGATCAGGGCGTGGATCAGCTCGATCGGGCTGCCGGCCTCACCGAAGCCCCCGATCATGATCGTGGCGCCGTCGAAGATGTCCGCGACCGCCTGGGCCGGACCGGCGATGCTCTTGTCGATCATTGCTGCCCTCGGTTCAGGCGTCGCTCTCGACGACGCGCGCGTAGTCGAACAGGCCGGCTTCGTCGAAGAGCACCCGATCCTCGTAGCCGTTGAACCAGATCGCATCGGGGTTGCGGCCGACGATGCAGACCTTGCCCCGATCGGGAGCACTGGCCGCATTGCGGAGGAGCTTGAAGATCACCACGCCATTCTCGCTCCCGGGCAGTCCGGGGATCGGCTCGCTCGTGACCGCCGCGACCTCGGTCTTGCCCTTGTAGTGGGTGATCGAGAGGCGAGCATGGGTCTCGACGCCCGAGAGCCCCTTTTGGGATTCGTTCAGGATCTTCCAGGCGGTCTCGATGGGGACGTTGAAGGCTTCGTGAGCGACGATGTCCCGTCCGCAGAAGAAGTAGTGGTTGTTGGCACCGACGCGTTTGATGGCGCGCTGCATGATGCGCAGGGCATCGGGGTCGTCGTTGATGCCACGGATGATCGGAGCCTGGTTCTCCAGGCTGATCCAGCCGCGTTGGGTCAGGCCTCGCATGGCACGCCAGGTGCTTTCGTGCCACTTCAAGATGCCCGAGGGCTCCTCGATGTAGGCTCCGGTGTCGTCCTTGGCGAGGAACTCGTCGGGGTGGTTGAAGTGCATCATCAGACGCAGCCCCACATCCGGGTAGGTGGCGTGGAATGCGTCGAGCATGGCGAAGAAGGCCTCGTCGAAGCGATCGGGGAAGAAGGCCAGTTCCTTGGTGCCGATGCGGATGGCTTCGATGCCGACTTCCGCTAGAGCCGCGAGCCAGGCAGCGAGTTTGGAGTTCGAGAGCACCATGGGGTCGCCTCCCGAGAGGAGGATCTCGCGCAGTTTTTCGCGTCCCGACTCCGGGTGACGTCCACCGGCCTTCTGCACGGCCGCGTTGTGCTTTCGGACGTAGTCGGTGACGGGCCCGATTTGGGCCAGGCCCTTCTTGGCCACCGTTCCATCGTGGCGCTCGATCTCCCGGCGGCTGATCAGCTCTTCCCGGTAGCAGAAGCGACAGTGGGCCGAGCAGGTCGAGACGACGTACATCAGCCCCATCTCGTACTTGTGCAGCAGTCCTTCGACCGGGCTGTAGTCCATCTGGTGCCCCGGGTCGTCCGCCCCCGCCAGGCTGCGCGTCTCTTCCGGACTGGCCTTGACCAGTTTCTGGATGGGCTCGCTCCGGCGTGCCAGCTCGTAGTAGTGCCGGGTCATCTTGACCGGCATGCGCGCCTCGACATCGCGCTCGGTGCCCTTGAGTGCGGCCAACTCGGCCAGTTCCTCGGCGGAATAGAAGCCGAGCATCTCCTCGGGGGCACGCTCGTCGAAGAAGGGGCGCAGCCCGTTGATGCTCTGGCGGTCGTACTTGCGATCCTCGACCTGGGCCAAGAAGGCTTCCTCGCGGGGGGTGGGGGCGTATTCACTCATGGGGGTGTAACAGGATGGACAGGTTGTGGATCTCAATGTAACACTATGTACATGGCCCTGTCATGTGGATTGCGGATCTGATCGCGGCGGCTGGGGAACGCTTGACCCCGGCGGAGCGCCGACTCGCTGAGGCGGTGCTCGCCGACCCGACCCTGCTCGCTTTCGGCACTGCGTCGGACCTGGCGCAGCGGGCGGGGACCTCCCGTCCGACGGTGGTCCGTTTTGCGACCAAGCTCGGCCAGGAGGGGTTCGCGGAGCTCCAGGCCCGGGTGCGTGCCGACCTGTCCCCACTCCTCACCCGTCCTAGCGAGCGGATCCGTCAGAGCGGCGGGGCCGTGGGTCGCCGGGCCGACGTTCAGGCTGCGGTGGCGAAGGTCTTCGATGCCCATGCCCAGGGGCGCATCGAGGAGCTGGCGCTTCCCCTGGTACGGGCCGCCAGGATTTGGATCTTCTCCGGGGAGACCTCACGGGCCGGTGGTCATGCTCTTCACAGCGGGCTGAGGATGGTGCGCGCGGGAGTGGAGTGGGTCGAGGACCACTCCCTAGGCCGGGACCTCGGTAGTGCCTGCACGGAGGATGCGGCCGTGGTGATCGATTTCCCCCGCTATCGCCGCTCGAGTCTGAGTGCCGCACGGGCCTGGGTTCGCTCCGGCGTGCCCCTGGTGGCGATCACGGACGGCCCCCTTTCACCGCTGGCCTCCCTGACGGAGACCTGGCTCGGCCTCGACATTCCCGCGGTGGGCCCCTTCGACAGTTCGGTGCCGGCCGTGGTGGCGGCGGAACTCCTGGTGGGGGAGGTCACCCGTCACCTGGGGATCCGAGCTCGAGAACGCATCGACCGCATCGAGGCACTCTGGGGGGAGACCGAAACCTTCGAACCACAGCGCGGTTGAATTATGGTGGCCGCTTCCGTCCGCCGCCCGCGAACAACCCGGATTACTCCATGCGCATCGCCTCTTTCACCCTACCCGTTCTCCTCACGGGCTCCCTTCTCACAGGCCCTCTCTTCGCCGGAACCTACATCGTCGACGACAACGGCGGGCCCGGAGTGGACTTCACCGACATCCCCGAAGCGATCCAGGGCACCTCCAAGGGAGACGTGCTGCTCATCGCTCCGGGCCACTACAGTGCCTTCAACCTCAAGAAGGGTCGGGTCCTGGTCGGCTCCGGTACCTCGAGCCACGTGGCCAGCGGTGCGCGCATCCAACAGGTGCCCTTCAACCATCGCGTGGTTGTCGCGGACCTATTCATACGCGATCTGACCCTGGCACACTGCGATGGGCCGGTGATCCTCGATGGGATCGAAGCAAAGATCCTGCCCGGCATTCGCATCTCGGTGGACGATTGCATCGACGTGCGCATGCGGGCCTGCACCCTGACGAGTTCCACCGGCGCTCCGCTTCAGGCCAGTAGCTCCAGGATCGAGGTGGCCGACTGCACTCTGCACGGGGGCAATGGGGACACCTCCGGCTGCGGTCCCGCGGAATGGGGTTTTCCTGCGGCCCAGATCTCCGGATGTCGCATTCACTTCGCCGCTCCCGACAGTCTCGGAGGCAAGGGCGGTGACCAATACGCGATTTGCTCGAGCCTCTGCGGCGATCTAGCCGGTGAAGGCGGGCCCGGGGCCTATGTGGAGGGCTCGACGGTTTTCGTTACCGGCGGAACTTCCCACGCCTTGCTTGGCGGCCTCAACGGTCTGGGGGAGCTTTGTCCCTGTGATCCAGTCTACGCGGGCCATGGGATCATCGTCGCGCACTGCGATCTGCGCTACGATCCCGCGGTCTGCGTCGGCGCTACGGCGATCGGCTGCTCATCCGACGGCAAGTCGGTGTTTCAAGCTGCGTCGAACCACAGCCTCTTCGCCCCACCGGAGAAGGAGCCCTCCCTCACGGGAAACGGAGTTCCCCATCCCGGCGCGCTCTACAGGGTCACGATCTACGGCGAACCGGGCGCGAGCGTGCGTTTCTACCTGGGCCGCTTTCCCGACCTGGCCCCCGTGGCCTCGGATCGCATCGAGCACATGACCAGCGAGGAGCGCGTCGTCGATCTGGGAGCCATGCCTGCATCGGGCGTGAGGACCCTGACCCTCCAGATGCCCGCGAACGTCGCCCCGGGGTTTGCCTTCTATGCCCAGGTCGAAGTGGTCAACCCCGGCGGAGTCGTTCAGCGCAGCAACTCGCTGCCGATGATCATGCGCTAGGAGCACCCTTCCATCGCAAGGGAGACCCATTGCGATGGAACCACCAGCGGCTCTACTTCCCGTCCATCTCCTTGATCCGACGGTGACGCGCCAGGAAACGCCAGGTCGCTCGGGCGGCGTTGAAGTCGCCGCAGGTGCGGCCGATGACCTTCACGGGGAGGTACTGCTTGCCTCCCGGCAGGGTGTGGCCGCCGCCGATGATGCGGTAGAGCTCGACTTCGAGCTGGCCTTCCTTGGAGCGCCAGCGCCGGAGTTCGGCCTTGCAACCGTCCTTGGGGTCGAGGTCGGGTAGGGACTTCACGACCGGCTCTTCCTCGATGCCGTCGCGGGAAAGCCAGAGCGCGATCGTCCGATCGGTTCCCAGGACCTCGCCACGTTCCTTGGGTTTACGTCTCAAGCCGGGGAAGAAGTTGAGCACGACCTTACCCCCCTCATAGGGCACGATCGGGTCCTCGGTGCCGTTCATGAACAGGACCGAGAGGGGCGCGGGGGGGGCGAAGTCCTCTGCCAGGGGAGAGGGGAGACTCGAGATCCAGGAGGCCACCGCAGCGAAGATCTCCGCATGCTCCGCCCCGAGGCGCTGGACGAACATGCCGCCGTTGGAAGCTCCCACCGCGTAGATGCGCGTGGGATCCACCCGATGGCGCCTGCGCATGTCCCGCACCACCGCCAGGGCATAGGCCACATCGTCGATTTTGGCATCGTGCTTCTTGAAGGACTCGCCGCCCCGACCATCGTTCCAGTGGCCGTCGACCGCGTTGGGGTAGGCCAAGAGGAGCCCGTGCTGGTCGGCCAGCGGCTCGAACCCGAAGTGGCCGGCCTTGGACGCGTTTCCACCACCCCCGTGAAATAGGAGTACCAGGGGCGCGGGCTGCTCGGCGTCGAGCCCCTTGGGCACGTATTCGAGGTAATCGCGTTCGAGTTCGCCGACCTGGATCTTGCGCTGGTCCTGGGCAAGGGCGTTACAGGCGACGAGGAGGAAGGTCAGGGTGACGAGGGTGCGCATGCCCCGAGTCTAGCGCAGGCGCCTACGCGTGAATCGGCGGGGCCCATCAGTCGGCTTGCAGACGTGCCAGGACGTCCTCAGCCCTGTAGCTGTCCGCTCCCGGGGGAAGGTATTCGGCTACCTCCGAAACCGCATCCCCTGAGGTGACCAGGGGCAGTTCCTCGCTGCCCGCGCGGGTGACCTGGCCGAGACCGATGTTGGCCATCAGTGCGTTGCAGACACACTTGCGACCCCTGGTCTCCTCCAGCAGTCCGCCCTTGGCGACGTAGGCATCGATCTCTTCCGCCGGGCAGCGCCAACCGACCTCCCCGTTCTCCTTGCGATAGGCCTGCCGCAGGTAGCCGAGATCGCAGACTCGCTCCCGGGCCAGGTAGGGTGCTTCTTCGGAGAGGGTTCCCGGTATCTGCACCACCTTGAAGGGGAAACCGGTGGGGGAGGCGACCGGGTCGGCGAAGACGCGCGCCTCTCCGCGCCGCGCCATGTCGATCACGGTCCTCTTGAGGTCTGCCCGCAGATCCGATTCTTCGCAGTAGGCGAAGGCCGTGCCCACCTGGATTCCCGTTGCCCCGGCGGCCAGGGCTTCGGCCAATCCTCCGGGGCGACCGTAGGAACCGGCCAACCAGAAGGGACGCTCCAGGGCAACGAACTCCGCTGGGTCGATGGCATCTCGGGGACCGTAGGTCGGTTCACCGCTGGGAGTCAGCGGCGGGCGTCCCCGCGGAGGGGCATTGTGGCCGCCGGCACTCGGACCTTCGACGACGAAGCCGTCTACCCTGCCCCCGGTTCGCCGCAGGAGGGCCGTGGCGACGGTCCTTGCCGCGACGATGCCCAGGAAGCGCGGGGCCGGCAAGCGGGGAGCGGGGGCGCCCAGGACCTCGAGTGCATCGAAGGTCGCCTGGAAGCGTTCGCTCGGCTGGGTCCCGGCCACATCCAAAGGGAGGCTGGCGGGTTCACCCTGGACGTAGCGTTCGATCACGTCGGGAATCGCGGTCGGCAGACCGGCTCCCATCAGGACGAAGTCCACACCGGCCAGCATGGCGCCGAAGAGGGCTGGCAGTGTCGAGACCTGGATCTTCTCGAGGTAGTTGACGCCGACCGGCGCGGAGTGACCCTCCTTGGCGAGAAAGATCTCGACGAAGTTGCCCAGGACTCCCAGCTCCCGCGCGACACCACGGTCGTGAAAGGGCAGGGGCTTCACGCGAAAGCGCGATCCGGGGGCGATCCCCCCCCGGACGAAGAAGCGCTTGTAGGCCCTTTGGGCGACCTCGGGAAAGGGAAAGTGCTCCATGGCCCGGCGCACGTGGCCCCCCGGATCACCCACCTGTAGCCTGCGGGCCAGGATCAGGTCCAGGGCCGTGCCGGCCACGACTCCCAGCCCGCCCGCCAGGCTGACCGTGCGAGCCAGGCGCCAACCGGAGACGCCGGCCCCCATGCCTCCCTGAATGATGCGCGGCAGGGGCGTGCTCATGCGAGCTGACCTCCATCGATGGGTAGGACAGCCGCCGTGATGTGGGCAGCGGCATCGGAGAGTAGGAAAAGGACGCCGCTGGAGATGTCCTCGGCTTGCCCGAGGCGTCCGAGCGCTGTCTCGTCGACCGCACGCGATAGGACCTCTTCGGGAAGCTGCCGGCCCATGCCGGCGGCGATCATTCCCGGAGCGACGAGGTTGACTCGTATCCCCCTGGGTCCGAGTTCCCGGGCGGCGGTGCGCCCCAGAGCGATCAGTCCGGCCTTCGAGGCGGCGTAGTTGCTGACCCCGGCCTTGGCGCGCATGCCGTTGATGGAGGTCAGGAGCACCGCATTGCCCGCCCCCGCCTTGCGCCAACTCGGTGCCAGAGCTCGCAGAAGACGGTGGGCGGCGTTCAAGTTGACATCGATGACGCTCTCCCAGTCCTCGTCCGAGAGGTTCCAGAACATGCGGTCGCGAGTGACGCCGGCGGCGTGGACCAGGTGATCGATGCGACCTTCACGTTCGAGAATCGTCGAGATGAGCGCTTCGACCTCTGCGCTTTCTCGCAGGTCGACGGTGTGGAAGGTTCCATCGAAGCCTTCCGGCTCCACGCGATCCACCCCGTGAACCCGGGCACCGGCGGCGGCCAGCTCTCGAGCCACGGCTGAACCCAGGCCGCCGGCGACGCCGGTGACCAGGGCGACCTCATTCGCAAAATCGAAGTCGGCCTTGCCCATCAGGTAGTGCCCATCAGGTCGTACCCCTCACACGGGGAGTGCGCGGCGCTGCGCGAGCTTCTTGTGCCGGAAGGCGCCCCAGATGGCTGCGCCGATGGCGCCGGCCAGTATCGAGTGTTCGTGGTTCTCGATCGAGAGGGCTAGGCCGCGTTCCACGGCGATCTCGGCCATGGCGGCGAGCAGACCCTCATCCTTGGCGAGTCCACCGGTGACGAGGACCGTCCCCTCGCAGCCCGCGGATTTGAGCAGCTTCACGAGCCTCCCGGCCATCGAAAGGTGGATTCCCTTGAGGATGTTGGGGGTCGAGATCCCGCGGCTGACCATGTTGATCACATCGGTCTCGGCCAGGACGGCACAGATCGAGGAGCAAGCTTCGGGGTCGTCCGCGCGCTGCGAAAGCTCGCCGATCTCCTCCAGGGCGACTCCAAGGTAGCGACCGATGTTCTCGAGGAACTGCCCAGAACCCGAGGCGCACTGACTCGTCATGCGATAGCCGAGCACCTTACCGCGCTCGTCCATGCGCACGACCCGCCCGTGCAGGGCACCCACATCCAGCACCGCACGAGCTCCGGGCTGTAAGTAGAGGCCGCCACGTGCGTGGGTCGTCATCGAGTAGAAGTGGCCGGTGCGGAAGGGGACGCCCTCACCCTCACCGGTCGTGGCCACATAGGCGATGTCGTCGGCACTGACACCGGAGCGGGCCAGCGCGCCCTCGTAGGCCGCGCGCACCACCTCGTCCAGGTCTCGGCGCCGGATGCGCACCGTCTCGTAGCCGAGCATGACGGGGTCGTTCCCCTCGTCGCGCACGACCGCAGCCTTGACCGCGGCCGAGCCCACATCGATACCTGCAGCCAGGGTCACTGGGCACCTCCGGTCGTTTGGGGCTCGGGGGTTCGCTCTCCGCGCGCTTCGCGCAGGGCGAAGATTGCGGCGCCGAGGGCGCCGGTATAGATCGACGAGGCGGAGATGTTCATCGTGCGTTCTCCGTAGTTTTCTTCGACGAGTTCCTTCAGAGCGGCGACCGCAGCCTCGTTCTTGGCAACCCCACCGGTGAAGGTGAACTGCTCGAAGATTCCGCCCGAGCGTGCCAGCAGGCTCATCGCTCGGAGCATGATCGAACGGTGCAGGCCGCCGAGGATGTCCTCACGGCGCTGGCCCGCGGCCAGACGGTCTCGCAGCTCGGCGCCGGCGAAGACCGTACAGGTAGAGTTGATGCGTACGGGACGCTTGGCCTTCATCGCCATCGGTCCCAGCTCGTGGAGACCGACGTTCATCTCGTCGGCGATGTAGCCCAGGTAGCGTCCGCAGCCGGCGGCGCAGCGGTCGTTCATCTGGAAGCGTTCCACGATGCCGTTCTCATCGATCTGGATCGCCTTGGTGTCCTGGCCGCCGATGTCGAGCACCGTGCGCGTTTCGGGGAAGGTTGCGTGGGCGCCCATTCCGTGACAGAGAATCTCGGAACGGATGCACTCCCGCGGGAAGGGCAGGCGGGCCCGCCCATATCCGGTGCCCACGGTGCGTACCTCCGTCAGGTTGGTGAGGATGGCCTGCTCGACACCGCTCTTGAGGCGCTGGGTCAGTTCTTCCTCGGTCTTCCACTCTCCGAGGGTGCGGCCGAGAGCCTGGGCCATGCTCTCCTGCAGGCCCGTCGAGGGAGGCCGCGATTCGACGGCGATGATCGACTTGTCGAAGAGCCCGTAGAGGGTCTCGTAGGGCACCTCCTGCTTGCGGGCCCACCACTCGGCCAGGGCCATGTAGCGCGAGCCGGCGATGTCCCGGAAGAAGTCGGAGCGGGGCTTGCGGCCGGGCCCGAAGAGGTCTTCGGATTCGGTCCGCAGGCCCTCGAAGATGCCGTCCAGGGCGCGCTGCACCCCCTTGGATGTGTCCCGTGCATGGGCTCGGCAGAGTTCCTCGAGTTCCCCGATCTGTTGCAGGTGCTGCTCGCGCTGGAAGTTTCGGCGTAGGGCCTCAATGAAAGGCCCCGCCTTCTCGCGGAGATCCGGGTCGTCACCGACCGTGCGCTCGAAGAGGTGGAAACGGGCGTCGAGTAGGGCCTCGGTCCGGGCCACCTCGCAGGCGACGTCGTAGTTGGAGCGGCTGTTGGTGATACCCCTTCCAAGGACCAGGCCCTCCTCGTCGAGGACGACGGCCTTGGTCGTCGTCGAACCCAGGTCGATACCGATGGTGCACTTCACGCGGGGACCTCCTGGCCCTTCTGGGCCAGCATCTGGAAGAAGGATTCGAGCCGGTTCTTGACGTTGGATGCCGAGAAGTAGCGCGGGTCGACCAGGTCGGTTTCGATGAAGCCTCCCGGCTTCCCGGTGCGCTTCTCGACCTGTCGCATCATGACGAGCTGACCGGCGGAGAAGGAGTTGCAGCTCTTGATCGAGTTGATCAGGAACCCATCGGCCTCGTAGTCCTTGACATAGTTGGTGAGCATGTCGACGCGCGTGGGCATATTCAAGTTCGTATAGCAGCCCAGGCAGTACTCGGCCAAGCTCTCGAGGGGGCGCTCGGGATTGTGGCGGAAACCGCGATCGTAGGTGCCGCCGACCTTGGTGTAGGTGCTGGCGACGACCACGGCACCTTCATCCGCGAACATCTTCCAGAACTCACGGAAGTGGGTCCAGTTGGGGGGGCCTTCGACCACCAGGCGGAAACGTTCCTCGTCCAGGAGCCCGTCAGGCGTGATCGGGCCCTGACCCGCTGCGGCCCGTGCATCGACCTCCTCACGCAGCATGCGGTAGTACTCGGTTGCCGCTGGAGTGCCGCGGAAGGCCGTGAAGAGGGGGCCGATGTAGTAGACGCCTCCGAAATAGGCATCGATTGGCGAGGGACGTTTCTTGGCGCTCTCGAGGACGTAGACCAAGTCCTCCTCCGCCCGGGCCGAGTTACCGAGCAGGTCACGTAGGCGATCGATATCGAAGGCCTGACCCGTGACCTTCTCGAACTTGGGAATGATCTCGCTCCGCAGTTGATCGACGACGTACTGCACCTGCTCCTCGGTGAAGTGTCCCTCGCCTTGGTAGGGGACGTGCAGCATCGCCGTCGGGCACTTGTAGCGTTCGCGCAGGAGCTCGAACCACTTCATGAAGGTGAAGCAGCCCGTGTAGGAGAGTAGCAAGAGGTCGGGCTCGGGAAGCTTCTCGCCGGTCGGGCCGATGTTGCCCTTGAGCATCATGCCGATGTCGCACTTGACGTAGGTGCAGACGTCCTCGGAGTGACCGGCACGTTCGGCTTCCGCGATGTACTCCCCCGAGAGCTTGCGCATGCCCGACTGCAAGGCATTGATCTCGGGGTGCAGCGGCAGGCAGTCGAAGGAGAGCATCAGCTCGGTCAAGTTGCCGGGGACGAAGGTGTAGACGACCTTCTTGCCCTGCTCCTTGGCCCGCGCCAGATCGCGGAAATGCTGCGCGATCATCTCCTTTTGGCGCAGCATCGACGGTTCCTTGACGACGTTTTTCTTGACCGGTGCGTTCATTGATCTCCCCAGAGCTTGATGGTGTCGGCGAAGGTGCCCGCCTGCTCGCGGATGGGCTGCAGTTGGCCGGTGTTTTCGGAGTACTTGAAGGATGTGTAGGCGATGCCCGCTTCGTCGAGAGCCTCTTGCAGCATGGGGCGGTCGAGCAATGCGGGGTCACAGAAGCTGGGGGCCGCGAAGATCACCCCCTCGGCGTGCTTCTCGCGCACGCTGGCAATCAGGCGGGCACCCTTGTCCTCGCCATCGGGGACGTACTTGCAGGACGCTTCGCCTCCAAAGGCCAGATAGGCGTCGACCAACGCTTTGAGGGGATCGCCCGTCTCGGGAACATCCGGGCCGAGCCAGCGGGAGACGAGCATGAAATCGTCATCGACCAGGTCGCAGCCGGCGCGTTCCAGGGTGCGGATCAAGGGTAGCGGTGGTTGCTCACAGAAAGCGCCCGCGATGACGACGCGGGCATTGTCCTGCATGGGGCGCTCCGCGGCACGTGCGAGTTCGAGGTACTCCTCCAAGAGGGCGGTGTGTTCCTCCGGAGGGAGCTGCATCCCGGCCCGGAGAGCCAGGTAGGCCTCGCTCGCGGGGACGCGCCAGGGCTCCTCCGCCCGCAGCGCGTACAGCTCGCTGACGCGGGCACGGTTGGTGTTGTAGATGCGCACGGAAGCCGCGAGATCGACTTCCTCGGGGGACTTGCCCGAGAGCGCACAGAGCTCACCGAGCAGTTCTCGCAACAGGCGCTCATAGAATTTGCCGCCCACCTCGGGATCGAAGTTCTGGGGTACGTCGACGTACCTGACGAACTTGTCGGGGAACTCGAGCTGCCAGAGACCGGAGAGGTTGCGGATCACGTCGCAGGTCGAGGGGAAGAGCATCCCGTCGAGCACATCGAGTCGCCCCGACAGACCCAGCTCCATCACCGAACGGGGCAGGTGGCAGATGTAGGACTGGAAGCAGGCGTCGCCGCGCACGATCTCGAGCTCCTCGCCGGCGCCCAGGACCCCGACAGGGAGCATGCCCGCGGCATGGATCAGCTCCCGGGGGACGTAGGTCGGCAGGAACCCGATTGCCTTGCGGCCTGGCTGCGCATCCTTCCAGGCCCTGACGGCGGAGAGGTCGAGGTCCAGAACCAGATCCTCCACCCGCCGTGTCCAAGCTTCGATTGGTGTTGTCTCGGTGGTCGTCACTAGCGGTGCTCCCAGCGCGGGTCGCGCTTCTCCTCGAAGGCGGTGATCCCCTCCGTGGCATCGTGAGTCTGCATCAGCTCCTCGAGATAGCTCTTTTCCAAGGCCTCCAGGTCGGCGAGGAAACCCGCCATCCAGGGGCGGCGGGCGGCAGCGGTGGCCAGGCGCAGGGAAGAGGCGCTCTTCGGTGCCAGGTGTTTCCGAGCCCACTCCTCCGCGCCGGCTCCTGGATCGGGAGAGAGGTCGTGGACGAGTCCGATGCGGTGAGCCTCTTCCGCCGAGAGGGTGCGTCCACTGAGGAGCAGGTCGGTGGCGTCCGCGAGGGAGATGCGACGGGGCAAGAGGGCGGACCCGAGGGGGGCGAAGACTCCAAGCTGGAGCTCGGGTTGGCCGAGCTTGGCATCCTCAGCGGCGAAGATGCGGTCCGCGAGCAGGGCGAGCTCCAGGCCGCCCCCCAGGCAGAGGCCGCGTACGACGGCAAGGATGGGAAGACGGGTGGCGAGGAGCCCCCGCGCCGCGTCGTGCAGGGCGGCGAGCATGTCGGCCACCGACTCGGGTCTGTGCTCGGGGACGCTGGCGCCGTAGGAGAAGTGGGGGCCGGCATGGTCGAGGATCAGGCAGGCCAGGCGGGGGTCGTCCTGGGCCTTGGAGGCGACCCGGGCAAGGGCCCTCGAGACCCCACTGTCGATCACGTTGCCCTTGCCGCTGTCGAGCACGATGCGCAGCCCGGCTCCCTCCAGGATGGGCTCCGCGCGCACGCCGGCGGTCGTCGGAGCGCTCATCGTCCGCCTCCCCCGGCCAGGGCGTCCTCGCGCGGAAGGAGCGCCTCGACCAGTTCGGGCGTCCAACGCTCACCGGCCGCCAGGCGCCGGCGCAGGTCGCCGAAATCGATCTCCCGCCGGCCCTTGGGGCCCTCGTGGAAGGCGCGGAAGCCCGTCGCCGCCTCGGCGAGCATGTTGAGGCCCAGCCAACTGCGGTTGCTCTCCTTGTTGCGGTCCCAGTGCTCCAGCTTGTGCTTGCGCAGCGATTCGATCGTCTTGCGCGTGCAACCGGGGAAGGTGTCGGCCAGCTTGCCGACCAGTTCGTCGACCGCCGCGTCGAGGGGGGCTAGGTCGATCTCTCCGGCGCGCAGGATCTCCTTGGCCTTGGCCAGCTCCTCACCGCGCTTGGGGCTGCCGTGGATCACGCGGCCACCCTCGTCGAGCCAGCGGTCGGTGACCACGAGGGGGTTCGAGACCAGCTTCCCATCGACCCGCAGGACCGGGACAGCAGCCGTGATCAGGCCGTAGCGCTCGGCTTCGTAGGCGCTCCAGGTATCGCACAGCACCCCCGATTGCATCCCGCGCTCCATGCCGACGAAGAGGGGCAGGAAGTCGGTCGAGCCGCCGTCCGGCGCCGACCCGTGTCGCGGGCCCGCCTGGCCGAAGAGGGCCAGGTCGCTCGAGATCGAAAAGTCGCAGGCCATGCCGATCTCTTGGCCGCCGGCGATGCGCATCCCGTTCACGCGGCAGATGACCGGCTTGTCGCACATCAGGATGGCGCTGACCATGTCATTGAACAGACGCATGTACTGCAGGTACTCGTCCGGGGCGCCTGCGTAGTATTCCGCGTACTCCTCGGTGTTGCCCCCGGTACAGAAGGCGCGCTCGCCGGCCCCCGTGAAGACCACCGCCACCACATCGCGCTCGTTCGAAGCGTGGCGGAAGGCCAGGATCACATCCTTGACCATCTCGGTCGTGTAGGAGTTGAACTGGGAGGGGTTGTCGAGGGTGATCCAGGCGGTGTGCAACCCCTCGAGTGCCTGCCCCTGGCGATTGACGGCGGGGCGACGCTCATAGCGCACCTTCCCGCTATGGAGCTTGCCGTCCTTGGGGGAGAAGGAGACCAGGTCGTGGTCGCGGAAGGGCTTGGGCTGGACGTGAAGAGTCATGGGCGGGTTCGATGAGGTGTCAGGGAACCAGGATCGGACGACGGTCGTAGCGGTGGGCGTGGGCCGCCTCGAAGACGGACTGGATCTCGTCGAGGGGGTGACGTTCGACGAAGGGGGCGACCTGGACCCTGCCGGAGAGCACCAGTTCGAGTGCCTCGGGGTAGAGCTCAGGTAGGCAGCCCCAGTTTCCGGCGGCCTTGGCGTCGAAGGCCATCAAGTTGGAGAGCCGCAGTTCGACGGTCTCCATCGTGTAGCCGACGACCGAGAGGTAGGCACCGTGAACCAAGAGACCGAAGGCGAGCGCCTGCCCGGCGGCGCTTCCCGAACACTCGAAGATCTTCCAGCGCACGGGGGGCAGCCCCTCTTCCCGCGCGAAGCGGCTGACCTCCTTGCGCAGGCTGCGAGCATCCCCCTGGCGTGGGTCGAGGCCCAGGGAGAGTCCGTACTTCCCAAGGCGCTCCATGCGGGCGGGGTCGAGGTCGAACCCGACGACGCGTGCTCCGCGGGCGGCGGCGATCTGGACGGCGAAGCCGCCCACTCCCCCCAGCCCGATGACGATCACCAGGTCCCCCTCGCGGACGCGGGCGCGGTGGATGGCCTGGTAGGGCGTGGTGACGGCATCGGCGACGACCGCAAGGTCGGCCAGGGTGCAACCCGAGGCGCCGATCGTGTCCCCCTCGGCTCCAGACGGACCATCGACCGCGGGGGCATCGACGGTCGCCAGGCCGCGGGCCGGCACGACCACATGGCTCGCGAAGCCTCCGTGGCTGTCATTGCCGGGCATGACCTGAGCGCGGCAGATCGTGCCGTGGCCGCTTCGGCACAGCTCGCACTCCCCACAGGGGAGGACCGCCGGGACGATCACCGACCGTCCGGCAAGTTCCTCGGCCCCCTCTCCCGTCGCGACCACGACGCCGCTGATCTCGTGGCCTAGGGTGAGAGGGAGGGGAGAGCGGGTGCGGACCCCGTCGTAGTAGAAGCCGAGGTCGGTATGGCAGAGACCGCAGCCGGCCACCTGGATCAGGACCTGTCCGGCTTCGAGAGGGGGGATGCCGGTCTCGACGCGCTCGAGAGGAGCCCCGGGCGTCGCCATCTGCCAGCGGGTGAGATGGGTGGCGAGAGCGTGCTTCATGGGGAGACTTGTAGGAAGCAGCCAGTCTCCTCCTCGGAGCGGGGTATCGTCTCGGGGGGAGAGGGCCCAAGTACCCGGTTCCATGTGCGTAGCGATTCGGTGGTTCTACGCACAAAGCACCGGGCCAATGGACGACTAGCCCATGGGCTAGTAGCCCGGGGCCGGGCGATCCTTTGGAACTCTCCCGCTTCTCCGCACTCCTCACCTCACCATCTCGATTTGAGAGTCCTGCACATCACCCGGACCCTGCCCCAGGAAATGCTGGGGCCGATGGTCCTCTCCCGCATGGTCAAGGATGCCGGCCACGACATGCGCGCCCTCTGTCTGCCCGATGCGCGCTGGCTGGCGAAGATCAAGGAGTATGACCCCGACGTCATCACCTGGTCCCTGATGACCGGCAACCACAAGCCGATCCTCGACCTGAACCGCCTGCTCAAGCGAAAGTTCGACTTCTTCTCCCTCATGGGCGGGCCCCACGTCACCTTCGTACCGGACGTGGCGGCCGACCCCGACGTCGACGCGGTCTGCATCGGTGAGGGGGAGGGAGCGATCGTCGATCTCCTGAATGCCCTCGAGGCGGGAGAGGAGTGGCGCGAGATCCAAAACCTCTGTTGGGCGGATGATGAGGGGGAGCTGCACAAGAACCCCCTGCGCCCTCTGATCACCGACCTGGACTCCCTCGGTTTTCCCGACCGGGATCTGATCTACGACGCCCAACCCCTCTACCGCGACAGTCCGCGCAAGGTCGTCGTCACCCAGAGGGGCTGCCCGATGCTGTGCTCCTTCTGCTTCCACCACGCCTGGAAGAAGAAGGTCTATAGCGCGCGCAACAACGTCTACGTCCGCAAGCGTTCGGTCGACCACGTCATCGCCGAGGTGCAGTGGATGCGCGAACGCTACCCCCTCGATTTCGTCCATTTCCTCGACGACATCTTCAACCTGAAGAGTGACTGGCTGGCTGAGTTCTGCGAACGCTGGCCCCGTGAGGTCGGGCTGCCCTTCGACGTGATCCTCATGGCCAACATGACCAAGGAGGAGCACATCGCCCAGCTCAAGTCGGCCGGCTGCATCTATGCACGCATCGCTTTCGAGGCCGCCAACGACTACACCCGCAACGTGGTCTATCGCAAGAACACCTCACGCGAGGAGCTGCGCAATGCCGCGGGATGGATCAAGAAATACGGCATCCGGCTCGGTTCCCTGAACATGCTCGGCGCGCCCGGAGGCACGGTGGAAGACGATCTGGAGACCGTTCAGCTCAACGTCGAGTGCGGTGTCGATCACCCTCTCTGCTCGATCGTGCAGCCCTACCCCGAGTACGAGTTGAACGACATCACCGAGGGGATGGGGATCGCGGTCGATTCCTATGACGACTTTCCTTCCCAATTCAACCGCCAGGCGACGATCCAGGTGGCCGACAAGCAGTCCGTCGAGAACCTGCACAAGTGGTTCCCCATCCTGGTGCGCCATCCCGGAATGATCCCCTTTGCGCGCAAGACCCTCGGCTCACGTTGGATGCGCCACCCCCTGCTGGTGATGTACGCCCTCTACTCCGAGTGGCTCGTCACCGAGCAGAACACGCTCTACAACCGCGCCCAGGGGCATCGCGGTCCCAAGACCTGGCCCTGGATCGACTTCAGCGGGCGCGTCAGCCGTAAGGTCGCCATTCGCGCCTTGGGGCTCGTCGGGGCCAAGGTCGTCGAGAAGATGTCCACTCGCCTCCAGATGGGCGACGAGCGCGTCGCCGCACACATCGACTGAGGCCGACGCCGCCCTGCGGCTCTGGAGAACCTCAGGGGGCTGTTTGGAAATCCCGGCGATTGATGCCGTGGGCGCGCATGATGCGTTGCAACGCAGCGCGGGTCAGGCCGCAGCGGTCGGCGGCCCGGGAGACGTTGCCCCGTTCCGCTTCGAGGGCACGCTGCACGAACTCGCGCTGGAAACGCTCGATCGCACGCTGCTTGCCCTCCTGGTAGGTCTCCGCTTCGCCATTTGGGCTGGGCGTCACCGGAGGGGCTTCCAGACCCAGGTGGTGTGGACGGATCACCGGCCCCTGCGCCGCGATCACGGCCCGTTGAATGGCATTCTCGAGCTCGCGCACGTTCCCCGGCCAGGGGTGGGCACGCAGAGCCGAACGCGCCTCGGGAGCCAGGACGGGTGGCGTGTTCTGGCGGGGGAGACAGGTCGCGGCTGCCTGTGCCAAGAAGTGCTCGGCGAGGGGTTCGATGTCCAGGGGGCGATCCGCCAGGCGGGGCAGCCGCACGCGGACGACCGCCAGGCGATAGAACAGATCTTCGCGGAAGGTTCCTGCCCGCACGCAACGTTCCAGGTCCTTGTTGCTGGCCGAGATCAGGCGGAAATCCACGGCACGCTCGTCCGCGGCGCCGATGGGGCGTACGCGCCTGTCCTGCAGCACGCGTAGCAGCTTTGCTTGGAACGAGGTGGGCATCGAGGCCAGCTCGTCGAGGAAGACCGTCCCTCCCCGAGCGCGTTCGAAGAGACCCTCGCGCCGACGGTGTGCGCCGGTGAAGGCGCCGCGCTCGTGTCCGAACAGTTCCGATTCGAGTAGGGCCTCGGGTACGGCCGCTGTGTTGAGGGCCAGGAATGGAAGGGCGGAGCGGGGACCGCGCTCATGGATGAGTCGCGCGACGACCTCCTTGCCGGTGCCCGAGGGGCCTTCGATCAGGATAGGGACGGGACTGGCGGCGGCCCGGATGGCCACCTCCAGGGGTGCACGCATGGCCGGGTCGCAGGCGATCACTTCGCTGGCGACCGTCTTGTCGGCGCGAGCGGCCAGGGCGAAACGCCCCAGGCGTGAGATCAGGCGCTGAACCTCCTCGTTGTCGAACGGTTTGGTCAAGAAGTGCGCCGCCCCCCCCTGCATGCAGGTCACTGCACTCTGGACCGTACCGAAGCCGGTCAGCACGACCACTAGGGTTTCGGGCCAGCGCTCGCGTACACAGGCGAGCAACTCTGTGCCGGGCATGCGCGGCATCATCAGGTCGGTCAGGACGATGTCGGCGGGCTCCTTCTCGAGCTGGTGCAATGCCTCCTGACCGTCGGAAGCGATACGCACCTGCGCTCCGAGGGCTTCGATCAACAGGCGCAGCCCGCGACGGATATCCTCCTCGTCGTCAACGACCAGGACCGACAATCCGGAGAGTTCACTGTGTGGTTCCATCGTCGTCATAGCGCCGCCTCCATGGCGCAGCGTAGGCGCACTCTGAAACAGGTTTGGCCCGGCCGGGAGGACACGAGCTGAAGTCCACCACCGTGAAGTTCCGCGATGCGGCGGGCGGTCGACAGACCCAGCCCCGTGCCCGCTCCACGCTGCTTGGTGGTGTAGAAGGGGCGGAAGATGCGTTCGCGCAGGTGGGCGGGCACGCCGGGCCCATCGTCCAGCACGTCGACCTCGACATGGGCTTCTCCAGGGCGCAGGCGCAGGGTAATCGTGCCTCCTCCCTGGCTCGCTTGGGCGGCATTCATGACCAGGTTGACGAAGATCTGGCGCAGTTGGATCTCATCCCCGTGCACGCAAGCCTCGTCCTCCTCTTCGTATTCGAGCCGCAGCTTGACCCGCGAGCGTTCGAGGAGGGGACGCAGGAAGGAAGCGACGTCCCCGAGCAGATCTCCGAGGTAGACCGGGCCGAGTTCGGGAGCGGCCCCGGTGGCGTAGTCGAGCAGCTCGCGGATCGTGCGCGAGCAGGTTTCGGTGTTGCGGGCGATGACCTCGACGTGCTCCTGCAGGGGGGACTGGGGTGGGAGGGCGGCGGCGATCATCTGGTTGTACATGCGGATCGCCGCCAGGGGATTGTTGAGCTCGTGGGCAAAGACCGCTCCCACCTCACCCAGCACGGCCAGCCGTTCCTGGTGGATCTGTCGCTCGTCCTGGGCGATGCGGTCGGTGACGTCACGGCTGACCAGGATGCGCCCCGCGGGGACACCTCGGGCGGTGTCGCCCAGGCGTGTGGCATGCACCTCGTAGGTACAGCCGCCGTACTCGACCAGGCAGGATCGGGCCACTTCGGTGCTGCCCAGAAGGCATTGGGTGCAGTCGCGCCCCTCCTCGTGTGCCTGGCAGTGGTGACGTGTCGTCAGGGAGTCGAGATCGAACTCCCCGATCATGCGCAGGAGCGGTTCGGCGGCCCGGTTGGAGAGGACGACCTGCTCGTTTTCGTCGAGCACGACCAGCCCCTCGCGCATCGAGGAGATGACACCGCGTAGCCGGTCGCGCTCTTCGCTCACCGCTCGGCGCTGGGCGCGCAGGTCCGCAGCGGAGTGTTCCAGCCACGCAGTGCGCTCTTCGATCGCCGCGGCCATGCTGTTGAAGGCTTCGCTCAGGGTTCCGAGCTCATCCTCGGAATCGACGGGGACGCGTACCGACAGGTCCCCCTCGCGCATCTTGCGGGCGGCGTCGGTCATCTGCTCCAAGGGGCGGGCGAGGAAGCGGATAGGGAAGTAGAGCAGAGCGGCGGTGACCAGAGCCAGGATGGCACCGATCGCGAGGAAGCGACTCTGCAGCCCGGCGATCGTGGCCAGATCCTGGGAGGGGTCCAGGTGCACGACGGCCCGTAGGGCACCGCTCGCCACCGGGAAGACCCGTGCCGGTCCCCCTTCTCGGGGCCCGTTCGCTCCCAGGGGAGGGGCCAGGGTCAGGCCGACCCCACGCTGGACCGGCTCGGAGGAGGGGCCGAGGGGGCCCTGGCGCAGCCAAGCTTGGGGCACCTCGAGGCTCTGGCCCGTCGAGTCGACCAGGCGCAGGGCGACCCCATCCTGGGTCCCCGGAACCCGGTTCAAGGCACGCACGATCCAGGGTCCGGGGCGCACCCAGGCCACGAGGTGTCCGAGCTGGTGGCGGCCATCCAGGGAGCGCAGCGGTGTGGCCAGGGGCAGGCGAACCCGGCCTTCCCGGTCTCTGCAAAAGCTTCCCACCCAGGCTTCGCTGCCCTGGGAGAGCGCCGCGGCGATGGAGGGGCCGGGGGCCTCGTGGACCGCGTGCAGCACCTCGCCTCCGGGACCGACGATGCTGAGGTCGGTGAAGGCCTCCTCCAGCGGGAGCTTGTTGTGCAGCAGGTGCTGATCGAGGTCGGCTGCGAGGGCTCCAGCCTGCCCGTCGCCGGAGAGTAGCTCGGCGGTCAAGGTCCGGATGTAGCCGTCGGAGGCAAAATCCTCGGCCCGTCGGAGGAGGGTCGAGAGATGGGCATCCAACCCACCCCCCCAGGCCTGGGCACGCAGGTCCAGTCGCTCCAGGAGGGCCTCCTCCAGGGCGTCCTCCGCCGTGCTCCAAGCCAGGGTTCCACCCACGCCGAAGGCGACCAGGCCCACTCCGGCAAACATGAGGGAAAGACGCCACTTGACCGGCAGCCAGTGAAGGGGATCTCGGAAGCGTTCGACCATCGGCCCCTGAATCGTCGGTCTTCCTGCCATGGTCCGGCATGGGCCGATCGCCCGCTCCCGGGTGCGCCGAAGTGCGCAGTTTTCGAGGGGGCGATCGCCGAGTCGAGTATGCAGGCGCATAGCGGCCTATGCAGCTCTCCACTCCTGGGACGCCCTGGGGAGGGGGAGCCGCGTGGCATCACAGTTGCTTGGCGGCTGCCAGGAGAACTGTATGGAGATCAAGAACAAAGCCACGCGCATCGACCTTTTCAGTCTGCGTACCCCGCAGATGCGGGCATTCCACATGTCGTGGTTCGCCTTCTTCCTCTGCTTCTTCGCCTGGTTCGGCATCGCACCCCTGATGCCGGTCGTACGCAAGGAACTAGGGCTGACACCCGCCCAGGTCGGCAACACGATCATCGCTTCGGTTGCGATCACCATCCTGGCCCGCTTGGTGATCGGCTGGCTCTGCGACCGCATCGGCCCGCGCAAGACCTACACCTACCTGCTCCTGGTGGGCTCCATTCCGGTCATGGCGATCGGGTTGGCGCACAGCTATGCGAGCTTCCTGCTCTTCCGGCTGGGCATCGGTGTGATCGGGGCCTCCTTCGTGATCACCCAGTACCACACCTCGGTCATGTTCGCTCCCAACTGCGTGGGCACGGCCAACGCGACCAGCGCCGGCTGGGGCAACCTGGGGGGTGGTGTGACCCAGATGGTGATGCCGCTCGTCTTCGCGGGCTTCGTCGCCCTGGGCTACTCCGACGGGGCCAGTTGGCGGCTGTCGATGGTGGTGGCGGGCGCCGTCTGTTTCCTGGTCGGCATCGCCTACTACTTCTTCACCCAGGACCTACCCGACGGCAACTTCAAGGAGCTGCGCGAACGGGGGGAGATCACGAGCAAGGAGCAATCCAAGGGTACCTTCCTGGCCGCGGTCAAGGATCCCCGCTCCTGGGTCCTCTTCCTACTCTATGCGGCCTGCTTCGGTGTCGAGCTGACGATCAACAACATCGCCGCGCTTTACTACACCGACTACTTCGAGCTGGGATTGAAGTCCGCGGGCCTGGTGGCGGGCCTCTTCGGCTTGATGAACATCTTCGCCCGTACGACGGGTGGGATCATCGGCGATAAGTTCGGTCACCAGTGGGGCCTGCGCGGACGGGTGCGCTGGCTTTTCCTGGCCCTGTTCATCGAGGGGCTGGCCCTGATGCTCTTCTCGCGCATCACCGTCCTACCCCTGGCGATCGGGACGATGATCGTTTTCAGCCTCTTCGTACAGATGTCCGAGGGCGCGACCTATTCGGTCGTACCCTTCATCAACAAGAAGGCGCTGGGGTCGATCTCGGGGATCGTCGGCGCGGGGGGCAACATGGGCGCGGTCTGCGCAGCCTTCCTCTTCAAGGGGCAGATCCCCTGGCCCAAGGCACTGCTCATCCTGGGCCTCGTCGTGACGGCGATCAGCTTCCTCTCCTTCCTCGTCGTTTTCAGCGAAGAGGCCGAACGCGAAGCGGCCGAGGAACATCGCTGCGCCCTGATCGAGCGCGCCAAGAAGGCCGCCGAGCGCAAGCCGCGCCGCAGCTTCCTGCCCGCTCCCCAACCCGGGGCCCCGCGAGTCACCCCCTGGACGGTGCTGCGGGTCTACATCGGCGTGGCCCTGGCGATCAAGGGCATCTACTTCATCACCAACATGGACGGCCTGATCGAGCAGATGGGGGATCGCTTCGGTCATGTCCAGGACTTGATCGCTTGGTTCGTCGTCTTCGCCCACGCCGTGGGTGGGGCGGCTCTGGCGCTCGGATTCATCACCCGTGTCGCTGCGGGGGTGAACGTGGTTGCCGTGGCGGGTGCGGTCGTGATGGCCCTCATCGGCTCGACCGCCAGCGATCTACTTGGCGCGAACCTCGACTTCCAGTTCTCGATGCTCGTGCTGGTCATCCTGGCGATCTTCACCTGGCGCGGTGGTGGACGCTTCTCGTTCGACCGCTGGGTGCGTGGGGAGACACCCGATCCGTCGGCGCCGAAACCCGCTTGATGGGGTCGAGCGGTCGGCCCTTGCGAGGGGACTCACAATCGAAGCCAACAGGTTGCGGCACAATTGCGTAGGATCGGTGCCACCTTCCTCGGAGCCGATCCTGCGCAGCCCCCCGGCCGCAGTTCCACTCACTCCCCTGCCGCGAGTGCCGAGCCTTGTTCGACCGCCTGTCGCCCCTCTGTCTGCTCCTGCTCACCCAACTGCTCCTCGGTTGCCGTGCTCCGCTCCAGAGCAGCGCGACGCCCCCCCCGGAGAAGCGCTATTCCTTCGGAGGCGATTTCCGCCTGCGGCAGGAGGCCTCCCTCGATCAAGAGGGCAAGCCCGATCGCTATCGGCTGCGGGTGCGCATGCGCATGGGGGCCCGCTGGCAGGTCGATGACGAGGTCGAGGTCGGCACCCGCCTGGTCACCGGGGATTCGGGTGATCCCCGTTCACCCCATTCGACATTCGGAGACGGGTTCGATGGGCTCGAGGTGAGCCTCGATCGCGCCTATGCGACCTACCGCCCCGTGGCTCTGCCCTCCTTCTGGGTGACGGGGGGGAAGTTCTCTCACCCCCTGCGACGCAACCCGGTCTACGGGGAACTCGTCTGGGATGGAGACATCCAGCCCGAGGGAATCGCCCTCGGTCAGAGCGTGGGAAGCGTCGACCTGGCCCTGGGGCACTTCGCCCTCCTGGAGTCCTCCAAGGCGGATGATGCCTGGGTGACCTTCTTGCAGGCAGCGACGGAGACCGACCTCTCCGAAGAGACACGCGGCCGGTTGAGCGCCTCCTACACCTTCGTCAACGATGCCGCGGCGGCCCTGGGAGACAACCGCGGCAACGCCCTGGCCGGAGGAGACTTCGTCTCCTCGTTCGGCGTGCTCGATGTGATCGGGGATCTCACCCTTCGCTCCGGAGTGCAGCCCTGGACCCTGGCGGCGGAGTGGATCGAGAACCTACGCGCCTCCGAGGATGAGCGCGGCTGGGCCCTGGGCGCCGCCTGGGGCAGCCAGTCGGAGCCGGGGGATTGGCGCCTGGCCTATCAACTGCAGTCGATCCAGCGCGACGCGGTCTTCTCGCCCCTGGTCCAGGACGATTTCCTCCTGGCGACCGATCACAAGAGCCACCTGGTCAGCGTCGAGCGCAAGCTCAGCCGCGCGGTGCAGTTACGTCTTTGGAGCCTGATCTCCAAGCCGGAGAGCGGTGGCTCGGAGGAGTGGCGCGTGCGCTTGGACTTGAACATCCGTTTCTAGCCGGCGATCCCACTCGCTGGCGGGGAATATGGCGGCGGGCCGCCGTCCGGATCGGACGACGGCCCGCTTTGAAGGCAGGGGCGTCTCGCGCTGGGAGAGACTACTTCTTGCCCTTCTTGGCGGCGTCGATCTTGGCCAGGTACTTGGCGGGATCCTTCAGGAAGTCCTTCTTGCAGCCCTTGCAGCAGAAACGGACCAGGTGGGTGCCGTAGAGGTAGTCGACGATCTCACCCTCCTCGAGCGCCTCGTCGCTGATGACGCAGGTCTTGAGGGGGTAGGTCTTGCGCTGGCTTTCGATCAGGGCGCGGTCGACCTTGGCGATCGCGGCGGCGGGATCGGCTTTCACCTTCCTGACGCAGCCCTTGCAGCAGAGGCGCACGAGGCGGCCGTTCACGACGTAGTCGATGGGCTCGCCCATGTCGCCTTCGCCGAGCTTCTCACCGCTGATCACGCAGGTGTCGAGGGGGTAGATCGGCTTCTGCGTGCGGATGACGGCGGCATCCAGCTTGGCGATGACGGCTGCGGGGTCGGCTTTCACCTTCTTGACGCAGCCCTTGCAGCAGAGGCGCACGAGCCGGCCGTTCACGACGTAGTTGATGGGCTCGCCCATGTCGCCTTCGCCGAGCTTCTCACCACTGATGGGGCAGGTGTCGAGCGGATAGACCGGCAACTGCTCGCGGATGATCTTGGCGTCGGCGTCTTGGGCGGCTGCGGGCACGGGCGCCTTCACAACCTTGGTGTCTTGGGCGCCCTTGCCGTCTTGACCGAGGGCGAAGAGGGGCAGGGCGAGAAGAAGTGCGGTAGGACTCATGGCTTTCGGATTGGGTTTTGGCTTGGATTCGCTCGCGGAGAGCGGGGGAAGGTCATCACGGCCGCAGCGGGGCTCGTCGGAGCGAGACCCGCCCCAGAGGATCGGGCCTCCGCCGTGGTGTGTACGAAGCCGGACATCGTCGTGGGAACGCAGCCCGGTGTTTTTCCGGTATCTTTCCGCCAGCGGCTCTCCAGCCCCTGGGAGAGGGGTCTAGAGTTTTGCATTGCGCAAACGTAAGGCGTTGGCGATCACCGAGACCGAACTCAGGCTCATGGCCAGGGCGGCCAGCATGGGGGAGAGCAAGAGGCCGGTCAGGGGGTAGAACAGGCCCGCCGCGATGGGCACGCCGGCGGCGTTGTAGACGAAGGCGAAGACCAGGTTCTGCTTGATGTTGGCCATGGTCAGCCGGCTCAGGCGGCGCGCCTTGGCGATTCCGGAGAGGTTGCCCTTCACCAGGGTCACGCCCGCGCTCTCCATGGCCACGTCGGTACCGCTGCCCATGGCGATGCCGACCTGGGCCAGAGCCAGGGCTGGGGCGTCGTTGACGCCGTCCCCGGCCATCGCGACCACCCGCCCCTCGGCCTGCAGGCGTCGGACCACCTCGGCCTTTTGATCGGGCAGGACCTCGGCGGTCACCTCCTCGATTCCCAGGTGGGAAGCGACGACCTGGGCCGTCTTGCGATTGTCCCCGGTCAGCATGACCACTCGGATGCCCTCGCGGCGCAGCTCCTCGAGGGCGCCAGGGGTACTCTCCTTGATGGGGTCGGCCACGCCGACGAGTCCGGCGGGGCGGTTGTCGTAGGCGGCCAGCATCACCGTTTGACCCTCTTCGCGTAGGCGATCCGCCAGCTCGGAGATCTCCTGGGTATCCACTCCCAGGTGCTCCATCAGCGCCTGGTTGCCCAGGGCGACGGCATGGCCCTGGATTTGACCGACGACTCCCTTTCCGGTGATCGAGTGAAACTCGTCGACCTGGGCCGGTTCGATGCCGCGCTCCCCTGCACCGCGCAGGATTGCGGCGGCGAGGGGATGCTCGCTACCCCGCTCCAGCCCGGCCACCCAGCGCAGCAGCTCCTCTTCCCCGAGGCCACCGGTGGTATGCACTCCCGCGAGTTCGGGATGACCCTCGGTCAGGGTGCCGGTCTTGTCGACGACCAGGGTATCGACCTTACGCAGGACCTCGATCGCCTCGGCGTCGCGGAAGAGGACTCCCATCCGTGCCCCACGTCCCGTGGCGACCATGATCGAGATCGGTGTCGCCAGCCCCAAAGCACAGGGGCAGGCGATGATCAACACCGCGACGCCGTTGATCAGGGCGTGCGCCATGCGTGGTTCGGGTCCCAGGGTAGCCCAGAGGATGAAGGTCAAGACGGCGATCGCGATCACCGCCGGCACGAAGTAGCCGGAGGCGATATCGGCCAGGCGCTGGATGGGGGCTCGGCTGCGCTGGGCCTCCGCCACCATGGTCACGATGCGGGAGAGCAGGGTGTCCGCCCCCACCTTCTCGGCCTCCAGGATCAAGGTCCCAGTCCCGTTGACCGTCGAGCCCACGACGCGTTCCCCGGGGTACTTCTCGGCCGGGATGGGCTCTCCCGTGACCATCGACTCGTCGACGCTGCTCTCCCCCTCCAGCACCTTGCCGTCGACGGGGATCTTCTCACCGGGCCGGACCCGTAGCCGATCGCCGACGGCGACCTCTTCCAGGGGCACGTCGACTTCACTGCCGTCGGCTTCGATGCGCCGGGCGGTCTTGGCCTGCATGCCGAGCAGGTCGCGGATGGCCGCACCGGTGCGGCTGCGGGCACGGAGTTCGAGAACCTGACCCAAAAGGATCAGGGTGACGATCACTCCAGCAGCTTCGAAATAGACCGCCACCTCGCCCTCTCTCCGGAAAGAGGGGGGGAACCAGCCTGGTGCGAGGGCCGCGATCAAGCTGTAGCCGTAGGCGACGCTGACCCCGAGCCCGATCAGGGTGAACATGTTGGCGTGGCGGTTGCGCACGGACTGGACCGCACGCACGTAGAGTGGCCAGGCCGACCAGAGACAGATGGGGGTGGCCAGGGCCAGTTCGAGCCAGACCCGCAGGCGAGCGGAGAGGAGGCTCGAGATGGGGCGCCCGGGCAGGAGGTCTCCCATGGAGAGCACCAGGAGCGGCAGGGCCAGGGCCGTGGAAAAGATCAGCCGCCTGGTCATGTCCGACAACTCGCCGCTTTGCTCGTGCTCTGCGGCGGTTCCATCCCGGGGCTCCAGGGCCATCCCACACTTGGGGCAGGTGCCGGGCCCCATCTGGACGATCTCGGGATGCATCGGACAGGTGTAGGTCACCGCTGCCTCCCCGCTGGAGGGCGGCGCCTTGGGGGACGCCGCCGCACTGTCGTGGCAGTGATGCTCATGGGAGTGGGGGCTCACTGCTCTTGCTCCTTGTCCCGACGGCTCACGAGCCACTCTTGCCAGGCGCAGTAGAGGGTGGGAACGACGAAAATCGTGATCAGCACCACGGTCATCCCGCCCAGGGATGGAATCGCCATGGGCACCATCACATCCGCACCGCGCCCCGTGGAGGTGAGCACGGGGAGCAGCGCCAGGGTCGTCGTCGCCGTGGTCATCAAGCAGGGGCGAATGCGGCGCTGGCCCGCGTGGAGCACGGCCGCGCGGACCTCATCTCGCGTCGAGGGTTTCTCCCGCTCGAAGGTCTGCTGCATGTAGGTGGCGATGATCACCCCGTCATCGGTGGCGATCCCGAAGAGGGCCAGGAATCCGACCCAGACCGCTACCGAGAGGTTGAGCGGATGCATCTGGAACAGCCCGCGAACCGACGTTCCAAGGATGTCGAAGTTCATGAACCAGTCCTGACCGTAGAGCCACAAGAGCAGGAACCCTCCCGACCAGGCGACGAAGACGGCGCTGAAGACCATCATCGTGGTCAAGACCGATCGGAAGAGCATGTAGAGGATCAAGAAGATGGCTAGGAGGGCCATGGGCAGGACCACTCGCAGCTTCTTGGCGGCACGGATCTGGTTCTTGTAGTTGCCCGCGAACTCGTAGGAGACTCCGTGGGGAAGGACGAGTTCCCCGCTGGCGATGGCCTGGTCCAGGCGGTCCTTGCAGGCCTCGACCGCATCGACCTCGGCCACCTCCGGGCGCTTGTCGAAGAGGACATAGGAGACGAGGAAAGTGTCTTCGCTCTTGATGTTCTGCGGGCCGGGCTTGTAACGCAGTTCCGCAAGCTGGCCCAGGGGGACCTGGGCTCCGGTGGGGGTGGCGACCAGGATGCCTGACAGGGACTCGATCGTGTCGCGCAGTTCCCGTTGGTAACGCACCCGCACCGGATAGCGTTCACGCCCCTCGACCGTCGTCGTGAGCGGCTTCCCGCCCACGGCTACCTCCAGGACGTCTTGAACCCGGGCGATGCTCAAGCCGTAGCGGGAGAGGGCCTCCCGATCGATCTCGATCTCCAGGTAGGGCTTGCCGACAACCCGGTCGGCGGTCACCGTCCCCGGTTGGACCGCGGGTACCTCGCCCAGGATGCGCTCCATCTCGATGCCCACCTTCTCGATCGTCTCCAGGTCCGGTCCGTAGACCTTGACCCCCATCGTGGCGCGCATGCCGGTCTGCAGCATGATGCGCCGGGTTTCGATCGGTTGCAGACGTGAGGCGGTGGTCATGCCGGGGATCGCCGCCGCGGCCGCGATCTCGTCCCAAATGTCCTTGGGGCTGTGGATCGAGTCACGCCACTGGCGGAAGGGCCGCCCGTTCTCGTCGGGGATGAGTCGGCTCTGCTCGTCGCGCTGGAACTCCCCCTTCTCCTCGTCCCAGGCAAAGCGCAGGAGTCGGCCATTCTCGTCGCTGATGAACTCGTCCTTGTAGGTGACCACCGTCTCGACCATCGAGATCGGAGCCGGATCGAGGGGGCTTTCCGCCCGCCCGATCTTGCCGACGACCTCTTCCACCTCGGGGATGGCGCGGATCAGGCGATCCTGCTCTTGGATGAGATCCAGGGCCTCCCCGATCGAAGCGTGGGGCATCGTGACCGGCATGAGCAGGAAGGAGCCCTCGTCCAGGCGCGGCATGAACTCCTTGCCCAAGCCGGGGAAGAGGTGCCGGGCACGCACGAATGGGGACCAGCCTTGAACCTCATTCAGCTCATATGGCGTCACCCGCGCAATGAGGTGCGGCACGAAGCCGAAGGCCTTGTCGAAGCCCATCCAGACCGCCGCGCCGATCAGGACTAGGAGCGTCGGTAGGCTGAGGAAGAGCAGCTTATGTCTCAAGCACCAACTGAGCAGATGCTTGTAGATGAGCATGATGAACCAGTAGAAGAGCAGCAACCCTCCGAGAATGACGACGACGAAGAGGATGTTCCCTATCTCCCGCTCTGGACCCAGGGGCGCCCACTCACCGGCCAGGAAGACCGCGACCAGGAAGGCCAGGGCCAGGGTGACGATGCGCAGGAGGTGGGGGGAGAACTCGCGTCTCTCGCGCCGTTTCTTGCCACGCGCCGGCAGCAAGATGTGGGCCGCGGGCGGGATGACCGTCAGGGCGACCACGATCGAGGCGATCAGGGCGAAGGTCTTGGTGAAGGCCAGGGGTTTGAAGAGCTTGCCCTCCTGACCCTCCATGGCGAAGACGGGCAGGAAGCTGATCACGGTCGTGAGGACCGCGGTCAAGACCGCCCCACCGACCTCGGAGGTCCCTCGAAAGACCGCTTCCATGCGTTCCTTGCGGGTGTCCTCGGGGCGAATGTGCTTCAGGATGTTCTCGGTCAACACGATGCCCATGTCGACCATCGTTCCGATGGCGATGGCGATCCCCGAGAGGGCGACGATGTTGGCATCGACGCCAAAGCGCTTCATGGCGATGAAGCACATCAAGACCGCCAGCGGTAGGAGCCCCGAGATCAAGAAGGCACTGCGCAGGTGACCCACCATCACCAGGACGACGATCACCGTCACGAGCACCTCTTCGCTGAGGGCATCGTTCAGGGTGGCCAGGGTCTCGTGGATCAGGCCGGTGCGATCGTAGAAGGGCACCACGGTCACCTTGGAGACCGTGCCGTCGTCCAGGGTGCGCTCGGGTAGGCCGCTCGAGATCTTGGCGATCTGCTCCTTGACGCGTTCGATGACCGCCAGGGGGTTGGCGCCGTAGCGCACGACGACCACTCCGCCCACCGCTTCGGCCCCTCCCTTATCGAGGGCGCCACGGCGAAGGGCGGGCCCCAGATTGACACTGGCGATCTCCCGCAGGGTGATCGGCACCCCGTCCCGTGTCGTCACGGTCGTCGCTTCGAGATCCTCTACGCTCTTCAGGAAGCCGAGGCCGCGCACGACGTACTCGACCCGATTGATCTCGATCGTTCGCGCGCTGACGTCCAGGTTGGAGTTGCGCACGGCGGAAAAAACCTGCTCCAGGGTGATGCCATGGGCCCGCATTGCGTCGGGATCGACATCGATCTGGTACTCGCGCACGTAGCCGCCGATCGACGCGACCTCGGAGACCCCTTCGACCCCCGCCAGGGCGTAACGCACATACCAGTCCTGGATGGAACGCAGCTCATGGAGGTCCCAGCCGCCGACGGCATGACCCTCCTCGTCGTGGCCTTCGAGGGTGTACCAGAAGACCTGACCCAGGGCGGTGGCGTCGGGTCCCAGGGCCGGCTGCACGCCGGCCGGAAGGGTGCCCGAGGGGAGGCTGTTCAGCTTCTCCAGAAGACGACTGCGCGACCAATAGAATTCGACATCCTCCTCGAAGATGACGAAGATCGACGAGAAGCCGAACATCGAGGAACTACGCACCTCCCGCACACCGGGGACGCCGAGCAGGGCAACGGTCAGGGGGTAGGTGACCTGGTCTTCGACATCCTGGGGCGAGCGTCCCGGCCACTCCGTGAAAACGATCTGCTGGTTGTCCCCGGTGTCGGGGATGGCGTCGACCGGAACGGGGTCGCGCGGAATGCCCGGCACCTCCCAGGCAAAGGGAGCGTTCATCACCCCCCAGAGGGTGGCGAAGATGACCAGGAGGCCGACGATCAGCTTGTTCTCCAGGCAAAACCGCAGGATGCGGTCCAGAAGGCTGGGAGCGGCATCCATCACTTGCCCTCCGCTTCGAAGGTTTCTTCGATGCTGCCGCAGCCGGGCATGTCCGAGCCGAAGTAGGGGTTGCGCACCTTGGGCTGGGCCGAGATCCAGTCCGCGCCGTCATCGAAGGCCATGGGGCAATGCACCTTGTGGAGGGTCCGTCCAGAGCGGTTGCCCTCCGCCAGGTGGGCCAGCAGGAGTTCGGAGAGTGGGGCAAGAGCGCTGCGCTGGGCTTCGAGATCCCCCTGCAGGGCCGCCGCGGCCTGGGAGAGCTTCTCGTCCACGCCCTTCGCGGCCTCGATCAGAGCTTCGAGTTGCTCCGCACTCGCGGGGCGATCCTCGGCCAGGGCCCCTGCGATGGCGAGGTAGGCGTCATAGAGAGCGGCCTCTTCGGCGTCGACCGCGCGGCCCGCTTGCGGCGGGTTCGCGGTATGGCCCCCATGCTGTGCCTCGGTTCCGGAGGCGGCTCCATTGCCGATGAAGGTCTCACGCAGCTCACCGCAGCCGGGCATCGACTGGCCGAAGTAGGGGTTGTGGATCCCTTTGCTCGGTTGCAGCCAGAGCGCGCCGCGACTGTCGAATGCCATCGGACAGAAGGCCTCATAAGCACGGGTCCCCGCCGGAACCCCGAAGGTGCGCGCCAGCGCGATGACGCGCCTCGAAAGCGGGTCGTAGGCGGCTCGCAGATCTTCGATGTCCCCTGCCTTGGCGGCGCCGGCGAGGGCCGCTTCCAATCCGGGCAGGAGCGCTTTCCAGTCCTTGCGCACCGGCTGGGGCAGGAGCTCGGGGCGCGCCTGGGTGAGGGCCTCGCGCAGGGGCTCCAGCGCGCCCCGGGCCTTGGCTTCATCGTCGGCGGCCAGGGCCGCCGTCAGGTCGAAGTAGGCCTGATAGAAGGGCGCCAGGGTTGCACGGAAGGGTTCGCCGGAGGGGCCGGAAGCCGGACTGTCCGCAGGCTCGGAGAGCATGCTCGGCTTGGCGCGGATCTGCATCGAGCTATCCAGGCGGAAGGCCCCGTTCGTGACGACCCGCTCGCCTTCGGTGAGCCCGGCGCGCACGATGTAACCGTCTTCGGCCCTGGGACCGAGCAGGATCTCGCGCCCTTCATAGGTGGGCTTTTCGCTGCCGGGTACCTCGACGTAGACGACCGCGCGCTTGCCGGTGACCAGCACCGCGCTGGAGGGCACCACCAGGGCGGGGGCGGGCTCGGCTCCCGCGCCCGGCAGGTCGAGTTCCTCCGCGGGGACGAGGTCCATGCCGCAGATCCGGCACCTTCCCGGCGTCTCCTCGATGATCTCGGGGTGCATGGGACAGATCCACTTGCCCGCGAGATCGGCGGGCACGATGGCGCCCTCCTCGCCGAGGAGCGCATCGACCACCGCATGGACGAACATCCCCGGCTTGAGCCGCCCCTTGGGGTTGGAAACGTTGACACGCACGCCGATCGTGCGCGTCATCTCGTTCACCACCGGGTCGATGAAAGTGACGGTGCCGTGGAATACCTCGCCCGGCAGGGCCTCGGCTTGAAGCGTCACCTCCTGGCCGAAGCGGATCCAGGGCAGATCCTGTTCATAGGCGTCGAGCTGGACCCACAGGTGGTGCAGGTCGGCGATGTCGTAGACCGCTGTTCCCGTCTGGACGTAGTCTCCCTGGTCGCGGTGGCGGCGGATGACCGTGCCGGCGGTGGGGGAGTGGATGGTGATGCGATCCGCGGCCGTCCCGCGCTCGAGGATCTGATCGATCTGCGGGTCGGCGAGACCCCACAGGGAGAGTTTTTCCCGGGCGGACTGGTAGGCACGCTCGGTGCTTGCGCGCAGGAACTCGCTGGCGTCTTCCTCTACGCTCTCCAGGCGCTCGCGGGCGGAGAGGAGCTCTTGCTGGGCCGTGAGCAGGTCGGGACTGTAGAGCTCGAAAAGGTGCTCGCCCTTTTGGACCTCGACCCCGGTGTAGTCGACGAAGAGGCGGTCGATGCGCCCTGGAACCCAGGCGGAGATCGTCTTGACCGCTGTCTCGTCCAGGGTCAGCTTGCCCACCAGCCGCACGCTATGGGTCACGTAGCGGTACTCCACCGGATCGGTGCGCAGTCGCGCCAGGCGCACGGCGTCGGGGGACATCATCATGCGCCGGGGACCCGTGTCGTCTCCCTGGGTGAGCTTGACGAGATCCATGCCGCAGATGGGGCACTTGCCCGGCTTCGGCATACGAATCTGGGCGTGCATCGGGCAGGTCCAGATCTCCTCGCCCGCGGAGGCTTCTTCCGCGGCTGCATGGTCATGGGCCCCTTGGCTTTCGGGGGCGCGGGGAACACTCGTCCTTCCGATCCAGATCAAGAGGGCCCCTACGAGAATCGAGCCCAGCCAGCGCAGTTTGGTTTTCATTCGAAGGTTCCTCCGAGCAGGGCCCGCAGGCGGGCTTCCTCCTGCAGGAGATCCCTGCAGGCGTTCCAGTACAAAAGTTCGAAGTCGAGTAGAGCTTGCTCGCTGTCGATCAGGTCGAGCAGCGAAGCGGACCCGGCGCGGTAGGAGGCGCGGATCAGGTCGTAGGCCTCGCGGGCGCGGGGCAGGAGCGAGTCCCGCTGCAGGGCGAGGTTGCGGGCTGCGTCGTCGTAGCGGAAAACCGACAGGGCAACGTCGGCTTCCAGGCGATTGGCGCTGTTCTCCAGGTCGAGCTGGGCCTGGCGCAGGCGGTGGTCCGCCTCCCGCTCTGCGGCATCGTCGGCATCCGCCCAGATCGGCAGGTTCATCGAAAGGCGCAGGGCGAAGGGGTCGTCGCCGCTTCCCGGAGTTGCCGGATTGAGGGCCTGATCGACCTGCAAGTAGTCCACGCCCAGCGTCAGGTCGGGATAGCGCTCCCGGCGGCTGAGCTTGGCTGCGGCACGCGCGCCCTCGACGCGGGCGGCCATGGCCGCCAGGCGTGGACTCTGCTCCAGGGCGAGGGCCGTGAGCCCCGGAAGATCGAGCTCCTTGACGGGGGGCTCTTCGAGCTGCGGCGCGCCTTGGAGTCGTGCCGCATCGACTCCGATGGCCGCGGCCAGTCGCGCACGCAGAGGGGTACGTCGCTCGGTGAACTCCTGGGTGCGTTCCTCGACGCGGGCGATCTCGATCTGCAGTCGCAGCAGGTCTTCCTGCAGGCCTCCGGTTTCGATGCGCCTTTGGATGACCGGCTCGAGCTGGTGCAGGAGGGAGAGGTTGTCGTCGTAGACACGCAGGGTGTGTTCGAGCCAGCCGAGTTCGTACCAGGCATCCTCGACCTGGCGGCGGACGTCGAGACCGATCTCCAGGGCCTGCTGCCAAGCCGCCCGTGCGGCCTCTTGGGCCACCTCTCCCCGCAGGCCGCGCACCCCCGGCCAGGGCAGGGTTTGACTGAGCTGCAGGCGCCGGGGATGGGGGCCGGTGCGGGTCTGGATCTCCTCGGTGTATTCGATCCAGGTGAAGCGCGGATCGGGAAGGCGCTCCGCCTGGGGTACGCGTTCCACCGCCGCGAGGTAGGCGCGATAGGTTGCCCGCAGGGCGGGGTTCTCCTGGAGGGCGACCCCGACCAGTGCATCCAGGTCGGCCAGGTCGAGTTCGGCTTGGGGAGCGCTACGGCCGGGCTGGTCTGCCTCGGGGTGGAGCTCCCGCTGGAGGGCGGCTCGGGGCGATTCCCTATCCGGTAGGGAGCGATTGCGAGTGCCGGGTGTGGAGCAGGCGGTGAAGAGGGCGAGAGCGATGGCGGCTCTGTACATCGAGACTTCGGGCTGGGCCTAGGAGGATGGAGCGGACGGCGCACCAGCGGTGCGCACGAGCGGCATACCCGTCCCACGGGCGTGGGGCGGGCTCCAAGGGGCCTAGCGCCGATCGACGGCGAAGAGTCGGAAGAGGGGTGGTCCGTTGCGGGCCACCGCCGGGTCGCTCTCGACCCGCTCAGCCCAGGGGGCGGCGGGGAGAT
>JALWOP010000006.1 GCA_027083445.1 Planctomycetota bacterium
ACGACCTGGTCGCCATCGGCAACCTGGTCTGGTTCGACACCGGGGCGGGGGGCCACGCCAACAACGGCATCTTCGATAGCGACGAGCATGGCGTGCCGGGCGTCACGGTGACGCTCTACATCTCCGGCCAGACGGCTCCCGTCCTGACCACCACCACCGACGGCAACGGCTACTACCAGTTCGACGACCTCCTGCCGGACACCTACATCGTCCACCTGCCGGCGGAGAACTTCCAATCCGGCGGGCCGCTGGCGGGGTACATCTCCTCCATCGGCAACGGCACGGACGAGTCCACCGACCAGGACGGCGACGAGAACGGCGTAGACCAGCCCGACCTCGCCACGACCGGCATCAGCAGCACCGTCTACATCCTCGCGCCCGACAGCGAGCGCACCGGTGAAGATCAGTCCAACTACACCGGCGTCCTCGACGACGACAACGTCAACTTCACGGCGGACTTTGGCTTCTTCGTCTCCGGTGACCTGGTCGCCATCGGCAACCTGGTCTGGTTCGACACCGGCGCGGGCGACCACACCAACAACGGCGTCTTCGATAGCGACGAAAGCGGCGTGCCGGGCGTCACGGTGACGCTCTACATCTCCGGCCAGACGGCTCCCGTCCTGACCACCACCACCGACATCAACGGCTACTACCAGTTCGATAACCTCCAGCCGAATACCTACACCGTCCACATCATCGCCGAGAACTTCCAGCCCGGCGGGCCGCTCGACGGCTACGTCTCCTCCCTCGGCCACGGCGACGATGAGACCACCGATGACGACGGCGACGAGAACGGCGTTGACCAGCCCGACCTCGCCACGACCGGCATCAGCAGCACGCTCTACGTCCTGCAACCGAACACCGAGCCGATCACCGACGACCAGACCAGTTACACCGGCGTGCTTACGGACTCCAACGTCAACTTCACCGCCGACTTCGGCTTCGTGGAGTTGGTCGCCATCGGCAACGTCGTCTGGTTCGACACCGGCGCAGACGACCACACCAACAACGGCATCTTCGACAGCGACGAGAGCCCGGTCGTGGGCGTCGAGGTGCAACTCTTCCGTCCGGGCGACGCGACCCCGCTCCTGACCACCACCACCGACATCAGCGGCTACTATCAGTTCGACAACCTCCTGCCCTACACCTACTACGTCCACATCCCGGCGAGCGAGTTCACCGGCACCAGGCCGCTCTCCGGCTACGTCTCCTCCGTCGGCAACGGCGACGACGAGACCACCGACGACGACGGCGACGAGAACGGCATAGACCAACCCGACCTCGCCACGACCGGCATCAGCAGCACGCTCTACGTCCTCGCGCCGAACACCGAGATTACCGGCGAGAATCAGGTCAACTACACCGGCTACCTGGACGACGACAACGTCAACTTCACCGCCGACTTCGGCTTCGTGCAACTGGTCGCCCTGGGCAACGTCGTCTGGTTCGACACTGGCGCGGGCGATCACACCAACAACGGCATCTTCGACAGCGACGAGGGCCCGGTCGCCGGCGTCGAGGTGCAACTCTTCCGCCAGGGAGAGACGACGCCCGTCCTGACCACCACCACCGACGCCAGCGGGTACTATCAGTTCGGCCTGCTCATCCCCGGCACCTACTACGTCCACCTACCGGCGGAGAACTTCCAGGCCAGCGGGCCGCTCTACGGCTACGTGTCGTCCATCGGCAACGGCGCGGACGAGACCACCGACGACACCGGCGACGAGAACGGCGTGGACCAGCCCGCGCTGGCGACGACCGGCATCAGCAGCACGCTCTACATCCTCGCGCCGAACACCGAGCGCACCGGTGAGGATCAGTCCAACTACACCGGCTACCTGGACGACAACAACGTCAACTTCACTGCTGACTTCGGCTTCGTGCAACTGGTCGCCCTGGGCAACCTGGTCTGGTTCGACACCGGCGCGGGGGGCCACGCCAACAACGGCATCTTCGATAGCGACGAGCGCGGCGTGGCGGGCGTCACGGTGCAACTGTTCCGTCAAGGGGAGACGACGCCCGTCCTGACCACCACCACTGACATCAGCGGTTACTACCAGTTCGACAACCTCCGGCCCTACACCTACTACGTCCACCTGCCGGCGGAGAACTTCCAGGCTGGCGGGCCGCTGGCGGGGTACGTCTCCTCCATCGGCAACGGCGCAGACGAGTTCAGCGACGACGACCGCGACGAGAACGGCATTGACCAGCCCGACCTCGCCACGACCGGCATCAGCAGCACGCTCTACGTCCTCGCGCCGAACAGCGAGCCGTTCACCGACGACGAGACCAGTTACACCGGCTACCTGGACGACGACAACGTCAACTTCACCGCCGACTTCGGCTTCTTCGTCCCCGACGACCTGGTCGCCATCGGCAACGTCGTCTGGTTCGACACCGGCGCGGGAGGCCACGCCAACAACGGCATCTT
>JALWOP010000007.1 GCA_027083445.1 Planctomycetota bacterium
GAGTGCGCCAGGCCAAGCCTGGAGGAGGTGAAGTTGATGGTCTAACGAATTGAAGAACAACAACGAAACCTCCTGAATTCTCCCTGCGGGTAGGAGTCCCGCCCGACCAAGGCCAGGCCGCCAGTCGGAAGCGAGTGTTGCGCGCCGTGCGGTGACGCACGACGTGAAGCGTACACAGCGAGCTCGTGGGCCGCGTGATGGAGCCCCGAAAATGTCCAGGTGGGCAGGGCCGACGAGGTGCGGACCTCGGAAGGCAACATCCTCGCGTTCAGAGGTCTGGAGCGTGAGGGCCTGCTCGGGGTCGTCGAGCGGGGCACGCGAGCGAGGGAGGGCCAGGAACCTGGGAGGGCTGCATGTCTCCTCGGGAAGAGCGGTCGGGGGACCGGAATGAAAACACCCAGGCCGAGCGCGGCGCGCGGGATGCGACGCGCTCGGAGCGAAAGAAACACCCGCCCCGAGGTACCGCCAAGCGAAGGAAACGAAGTGCGGCGGGAGGGGCATGCAGCAATCGGAGTCGCCCATAGTACCGGCGAAGCCGGGGAACCCACCTCACGGGGACTCGGTGGAGGGAAGGGGCGGCCGTGACACGGAACCGGAAGGAAGGAAAGATGGCCGAGCCACTGAACTCGGGAGACGTCTCCACGAGACTCCAACGGATAGCGAAGATGGCGAGGGAGCAGCCCGAGAGGGCATTCCGCTCAATTCACCACGTCATCGACTTGGAATGGCTGACAGAAGCACACCGGCGCACACGCAAGAGTGGCGCTCCGGGGGTCGATGGTCAGACGGCGAGCGAGTACGCGGAACATCTGGAGGACAACCTCCAGCGCCTACTCGATCGGCTGAAGACCGGAAGCTACCGGGCACCTGCTGTGAGGCGCGTGCACATCCCCAAGGGTGATGGTCGCAAGACCCGGCCCATCGGGATCCCGACATTCGAGGACAAGATCCTCCAACGGGCGGTGGCGATGCTGATGTCTGCGATTTACGAGCAGGACTTCCATGACTGCTCGTATGGTTTCCGCCCGGGACGGGGCGCACATGATGCGCTCGAGGCCGTGTGGCAAAGCATCACGTCGATGCGCGGGGGGTGGGTGGTCGAGGCTGACATCGAAGGGTTCTTCGATGCGGTCGATCATGGCCACCTACGGAGCTTCCTCGACCGACGAGTGACAGACGGGGTGATCCGTCGTGTCGTGCACAAATGGCTGAAGGCAGGCGTGATGGAGAAGGGTAGCGTCAGCTATCCCGACTCCGGCACGCCGCAGGGGGGAGTCATCTCCCCGCTGCTCGCCAACGTCATGCTGCACGAGGTGCTCGACGTGTGGTTCGCGGAGCAAGTGGCTCCGCGGCTCCACGGCCGAGCGGAGCTAGTGCGCTATGCGGACGATTTCGTGGTGATCTGCCAACACGAATCGGACGCAAGGCGAGTGATGGACGTGCTGCCGAAACGCTTCGGGCGGTTCGGGCTCACGCTGCACCCTGACAAGACCCGGATCGTTCGCTTCGAGCGTCCGCGTCGAGGAAGGGGCGGTGGGCCTCGAGACCCTCGCCCGGAGACCTTCGACCTGCTCGGCTTCACCCACTACTGGGGCCAGTCTCGCAAGGGGTACCCGACCGTGAAGCGCCGCACGGCGCGCTCACGATTCTCTCGGGCCCTGAAACGCGTCTGGGTGCTGTGCAAGCACGCTCGTCATGACCCGTTGCCGGCACAGCGAGCGATGCTCGCGCGCCAGCTGCAGGGGCACTACAACTACTACGGCATCACCGGCAACGCCCGACGCCTGGGAGTCTTCTACTTCCAGGTCACAAAGGCGTGGCACAACGCACTACGCCGGCGTGGCGGAAAGCGGCGGCTCAACTGGGAGCGTTTCAAAGCTCTCCTAGAGCACTACCCCCTGCCAATGCCACGCGTAGTGCATTCGATCTACCGTCTGCCAGCGAAACCGTGACACGAGGAGCCGGATGCGCGAATTGTGCAAGTCCGGATCTGTGGGAGCCCAGGGAGGGAAACCTCCCTGGGCCACCCGACCCCCGCCCGTTACGACGTGCGAAGAGAGCGCTGCAGCGAACAAGTCCGGCGCCTCCTGCGAGACGTGCGTCTACGCGGCCTCAGTCGAAGAGGGACTTGAGCTTGTCGAGGAAGCCTCTGCGCTGCGGCATGGTCTCCGTCCCCATCTCCTGCGCGAGCTCTTGGATCAGGTGGCGCTGCTTCTTGTTCACCTTCTCGGGGATCTCCACCATTACGGTGACGAGTTGATCGCCCTTGCCGTAGCCGCCGTAGGCGCTGATGCCCTTGCCGCGCAGACGGAAGACCCGACCCGATTGGGAGCCGGGAGGCAGCTTCATGCGAACCTTCCCGGCGAGCGTCGGCACCTCGAGCTCGGCGCCGAGCACCGCCTCCGGGAAGCTCACCGGCACCGTGCACAGG
>JALWOP010000008.1 GCA_027083445.1 Planctomycetota bacterium
GGAGCAGGGGGAGGCCGGGGGCTCCCAAGGGGACGGTTGACGAGAGGGTCGAGAGGGGGGACCATCCCCCGATGACCGCCACCTGCGCACGAACCGATCGAGAAGTCTGGGCCGCGATCGACGCCGAGGTGCGCCGACAGGAGGCACAGCTCGAGCTGATCGCCTCCGAGAACCACGCCTCATGCGAGGTGATCGCGGCGATGGGCACCGCCCTGACCAACAAGTACGCCGAGGGTTACCCCGGGCGGCGCTATTACGGCGGGTGCGAGTTCGTCGACCAGGTCGAGAATCTGGCACGGGCTCGGGCCAAGGAGCTCTTCTCGGTGGGCTACGCCAACGTCCAGCCCCATAGCGGGACCCAGGCGAACGTGGCCGCCTTGATGGCCCTCTGCTCACCCGGGGATCGAGTCCTGGCGATGAGCCTCGACCATGGCGGGCACCTCTCCCACGGTCACCCCAAGAACTTTTCGGGGGTCTTCTACGAGTTCCACGGCTATGGGGTCGAGCGGGAGAGCGAGCGCATCGACATGGAGGTGGTCGCCCAGCGCGCTCGGGAGGTACGTCCGGCCGTGATTCTGGCCGGTGCATCGGCCTACTCGCGCACCCTCGACTTCGCAGCCTTCCGGGCCATTGCCGATGAGGTCGGCGCCCACCTGCTCGTCGACATGGCCCACATCGCCGGTTTGGTCGCGGCCGGCGTGCACCCCTCACCGGTTCCCCACGCCCAGGTGGTGACCTTGACCACGCACAAGACCCTGCGCGGGCCCCGCGGCGGCATGATCCTCACCGACTCGCTCGACTGGCTGAAGCGCATCAACAGCACGGTCTTCCCCGGGGGGCAGGGGGGACCCCTGATGCACGTGATCGCCGCCAAGGCGATCGCTTTCCGTGAGGCCGCCTCACCCGACTTCGTCGAGTATCAGCGCGCGGTGGTCGAGAACGCCCGGGTGCTGGCCGAGGCCCTCTCGCAACGGGGGCTGCGCATCGTCTCCGGAGGCACCGACAACCACCTCATGCTCGTCGATGTGGGGGCGTCCGGGATCAGCGGTGCGGCGGCGGAGGAGGCCCTGCATGGGGTGGACCTGACCTGCAACAAGAACCTGATCCCCTATGACGAGCGCCCTCCGATGGAGGCCTCGGGGATTCGTCTGGGGACCGCCGCGGTGACCACGCGCGGGTTGGGCCGCGAGCAGATGCAGCGCCTGGCGGGCTGGATCAGCGATCGTCTGGAAGCTCCCGACGACGAGGCGGTGGCCAGGCGCATCCGGGCCGAGGTGGCCGACACCGCCGCCGAGTTCCCGATCTACGCCTGATCCTTGGGCTGAGGGCTGCCTTCAGGCGGGCCGCTTGTCATACCCGAGGCTCTTCAAGACCTCGAGCACCTCACTCCAGTTGGGGAAGGGGCGATTGTGGCGGCGCTTGTAGTCGTCGATGGCCTGGATGAATTCCAAGACGTCGGGGGGCATCTCGGTCGGCTTGGCGGGATTCGCCTTGGTCTGGGAGTTCTGTTCAGCGCTCATGGCACGCGGCTCGGACAGGGAGGGGGTCCCCCTGAGATCGGCCGTTCCCGGGTGGCGGCTGAAATGGGTCTTCCTAGAGTTCCCGATTCCTCCGGCTGCCGCTCTCCCCATCCCGATCCGGGACGGGGAGAGCCCGGGGGTCAGAGGCTGCCGGTGACGACCACGTCGTCCAGGTCGGACCACTCCTTCTTGCCCTTCGAAGTGGCGCTGAACCGCAGCTCGAAGAGGGGGTTGTTGGCGGCGCCCGCCGGCAGGATGAAGCTCAGCTCACCCCACTGAGAATCCTGGGAGGCGTCGAAGAGCTGCCAGGTGGTGCCGTCGAACCATTCGCCGGTGAAGAGTTCGGCGGGCTCGTAGTTCTTGGTGCGGCGGGAGTAGCGCACCTGAACCGTGTTCCAGCCCGTGGTGTCGACGGCGCGGGAGATCCAGGTCGGCTTGCCGGTCTGGCCGCCCTTCTTGAGCCGCGCTCCATAGGCTCCGACCCGAGCCGCCTTCGGCTTGATGCGGCAGCGACTGCTCGAGGAGAGCGTCCAGCCGCCGGCGGTGTAGCCGCCGCTCTCGAATCCATCGCTGAAGAGGATGGCGCTCCCCGGGGAGCCCAGGAGGTAGTCCCAGATTCCCCGCCCGTAGGTACCGAAGCGGATGATGCCGGCGCTGGGGACCGCCTCGACCGACCAGTAGGTGGTGGCGGGGGCTTCGACGCCCATGATGTCCTGCCACTGGTCGAGCGAACTGTCGTAGCGCCAGGCCCCCGCTTCGGTCGCGGCATAGAGGTCGGCACTGCCGTCCTGGGCCCAGGTGATGTCGTAGACCAGGGTCGAGGGGAGGCCGCTGCCGACCGGCTGCCAGGTCAATCCTCCGTCGAGGGTCTGGCGGACCCCCGCGGTCGAGTAGCCCGCGCCGCAAACGACGGCCCGCAGGGGATCGGTGGGATGGGCGGCGAGACCGTTGCCGTAGAAGTAGTGGTTGTCGGGCCCCGCGTCCACCGACTGGGTCCAACTCACGCCGCCGTCCGTGCTCCACCAGAGCCGTCCGGCGTCATCCGACGCGTAGGCGCGGGTCGGATCGGCGGGGGAGAAGGCGAGAGCCGTGAGGTAATTGCCCGGTCCGGCCGCGAAGTTCTGTCCGGAGTAGAGGCTCTCGGTCCAACTCGATCCGACGTGGTCGTAGTGCCAGAGCTGGTCGCCGAGGAAGAAGAAGTCCTCCTGGTCGGTGGGGTCCGCGACGACCGGAGGCAGCCACAGATTGGAGGCCCCGGCGGGAAAGTTCACCGTCGCGAGGCTGGGGGACTGCTCCCCCTCCTGAATGAGCACGAATCCGGGGTAGGTGCTGAAAACGAAGTCGTGGTCCCCGTCGGTCGAGTTCAGGTGGCCGTAGTCGCCGCTGATGAGCTGGGTGAAATCGGTGCTGGGGCCGCCGCTCCAGGGGGCGCGCACGCCGCGCTGGTAGCCCTGATCCTGGGTGCCGCCCACGATCAGGTCGGGATCGGCCGAGGAGGTGAGGGTCGAGTAGAACTGGCCGACACCGAGGCCCGAGAGGCAGAGGTTCTGCACCGTGAGCCCCTCGTCGAGGCTGACGTAGGTCCCGCCATCGGTATGGATGTAGAGGCGGTCGGAGAGTCCTGGGGCGTCGGGGTCGGGCATGGGGGTCAATCCGCGCAGGTCGGCGTGCAGGCGGGTGGCCGGCGCGCCGTAGTAGGAGCCCCAGGTGTTGACTCGGGTCCAGGTCAAACCTCCGTCGAAGGAGCGCCAACCCTCCAATCCACCGACGAAGAGAGCGTCGGGGTCGGCGGAGTTGCTGGCCAGGGAGGTGATGGCACCCCAGAAGTCCGGCGGAGGGCCCTGGTCGCTCCAGGTCACCCCGGCATCGGCCGAACGGTAGATGCGCCACTCACCCGCGACGCGCAGGGCGCTGTAGAGGTGGGGAGCACCCGCTTCGCTTCCTTGCAGGGTGCCTTCGGTGGCGCTGGTGTCGAGGGTACCGACCAGGGAGAAGCTGAAGCCCCCATCGGTCGAGCGGCGTAGCTTGCCCTGCTGGAGGATGTAGACGTCGCTGCCGGCCCCGGTGCCGAAGCGCGGAATCCAAAGGTCGCCGCGCCAGTTGGTCGGGCTGTTCCAGCGCAGGCTGAAGGTTTGCCCCAGGTCGGTGGAGGCATAGATCGCCGTGCGCGGGGTCCCGCCCGTGCCCACGTCGGCGCGTCCGTAGAGCAGGACGGTCTGGTTACCGTCGGGCAGGGTGACCATGCGCCGCATCTCGACCACCGCATCCAGCCCCGTGGGAACGGTCCAGGTCAACCCCGCGTCGTCGCTGCGATAGAGCTGCGTGCCGCGGCGCTGCAGGATGATGTCCTCGTCGTTCAGGTTGGCCGGTGCCAGGACGAGGACCTCGTCCACCCCCCCGAAGAGTGCGTCACTGAGCGGTTCCCAGGCGCTGCCATCCTCGGGGGAGCGCCACAGGCCGCCGCCCGCCGAGCCGACATAGAGCCAGCGCTGGCCCCCGCGATCGGGTCCGACGGCGGCACAGCGGGTGTGACCGGCTTGGTTGCGGCTACCGACCTCCTCCCAGGAGTGGCTGGTCGCCGCGGGACCACCCCCTAGGGCGAGCTGGGCACGCATGGCGTTGCGCTTGGCAAGCTGGCGGGCCTGGTTGGCCCGTTCGATCTCGCGCCAGTCCACACCCGGCGCGGTGCGGTGCATCTCCTCCAGCCAGCGCTCCCGCTCGAGGTTCCGTTCGGCACCCTCCTCTTCGGGGGAGGCGGCGCCGACTCCGGCCTGCGCGGAGGGATCGAGGGGACGGGGCTTGGCCTTCAGGCTCCCTCCAGGCTCCGCCGGGGTGCCTCCCCCTTCCGGGGAGCTGCAGGCGAGTGGGAACAGGAGGGCGAGGCCGTAGAGGAGGGTACGCATGGAGGGACGGGCAGGCAGTCGCGGTGACGACGTCAGGTCGGGGAAGGGAGAGGAGATGAGAGCGGGGCCGGGTTGCTAGAACCCGGCCCCGGAGAGATTCAGACAGCTCGGATGGAGAGCAACCCATCCGAAAGATGTATCGCGTTGGAGCGCGTTCCCCGGGGCCGGGCCGGGAGTACCGGCCCAGCCTCGGGGGTCGGGGATGACATTCGCCGAGACTTCAGCAAACGTCGCCCCAATCAGTTGCCGACCACGCAGAAGTCGTCGAGCTCGGCACGCTCCTTCTGGCCCTTGGCGTTGGTGATGAAGCGAATGCGCACATCGGCCTGGTTGACCGCCGCCATGGGGAGGGGGAAGTCATAGGTGTTCCAGGCGTGGGTCTCGACCGAGCCGAAGGTCACCCAGGCACCGCCGCTGACCGAGTACTGCACGTCCATCGCCTCGCAGTTCAGCTCGTTCTGACGGAAGTGGGCGTGCATCAGGGCGTTGACCGTGGTGAAGCCCATCGTGCTGAAGGAGGGGGTGTAGATCCAGGTCTCGTCGGTTCCGACCATGCAGGCTCCGGTGCCGACGCCACCCTTCTTCAGCTTGGCGCCGTAGGTGCCGCTGAAAGCGGAGTTCACCTTGACCTTGCAGCGCGCGCTGCTCGAGGTCGTCCAACCACCGGCGGTGAAGTTGCCGCTCTCGAAGTCGTCCAGGTAGATCAGCGTGCCGTTGACGTCATCGGTCAGGCAGGTTCGCGTGTCCCGGAAGGCGATGATGGTCGGCTCGGTGAAGGTGTTGTGGAACTGGTTGGCACAGGTCAGGCTGGAGTTCATCGTGAAGCCGCTGCAGGAGCAGTGGTCCGCGTTCCAGTTGTGGCCGATCTCGTGGGCCGAGAGGTCGGTCGAGCAGGAGAGCGAGCCGCAGCAGTCCGACTGCACCAGGCCGTAGCCGAAGGAGGCGTCGCAGATCACGCCCAGCCAGGCGATCCCGATCACGCTGCCGTTCAGGTTCTTGCCGGTGAAGAGGTGGGCGACGTCGCGGGGCTGACCGGCCTGGTTGCTGGTCCACTCGGTTCTGAACTGGTTCAGGAGGGTGCTCGGGTCGGACGAGGTGTACCCGCCTGCTCCGTTGCTGGTGCGCACGATGATGACCGTGATGTCGTGACGAATCCCCACCTCGGTCTCGTACTGGGTGTTCATCGTGTTGATGACCAGGTTGATGCGGTTCTCGACGTTGGTCGTGCTGCTGCCGTGGGCCGTGTAGAACTGGTAGTCGGCGTCGCAGCCGAGTTCACAGACCTTGAGCAGGCCGGTCGCCGCGGGGCCGGTGTCACCCTGGGTGGTGAAGCCGACGTCGCCGACGGGGGCCAGACGGTCCGCGGCGCAGATGCCGGGGGTGCTGAGCACGTCGTCCTGGTGGTAGACCGCGTGTTGTCCGTAGACCGCGCTCGAGGTCTTGCTGACCAGGGGCTCGATCCAGTACATGTCACCACTGGTGAGCATGATCTTGGCGTAGAGGCCGTCGGGGAGGAGGCTGCCGGCCACGATGCTGCCGGGGTCCTCGAGCAGCTCGCCCCGGAAGGTGTTGATCTCGCCCGGAGCGAGGGCGACGAGGCCGTATCCGTCGTCCTCGTAGATCTCATAGCCCAGGGCACGCACCGAGTGGGGGGAGACGTCGAGGGTGAAGGGCAGGCCTCCCAGGTCGACGCGGGTGGTGAACGGCATGCCCGCGGCGGCGGGCAGGTCGATGTCCTGGACGGTGACGTCGGCCAGGTGGAGGAGCCGCATGGCCTCGTTCTCGAGACCGTTGTTGGCGGTGGCCGAGACCGCGAAGAGCAGCGAAGCCGCCAGGGTGGCGGAGCGTAGGAAGGTCACAGACATGGATACTCCGTGGGTTACGGAAGCCCGGAAGGGAGGAATGAATGAGGAGACAAGAGTGAAACCGCGGCCGACCGGAGCGGTGGAGGATCGGGGAGGACCCCTCGCCCGGCGGCGGGAGCGTCCTCCGAAACCTATCACGCGCTAGCGGCAGACCACGCATCCTTAGACGTGAGAACTCCCCGGCCGGGTTCCGTCCGGGGAGCGTCAACCCGTCTCACAGTGGGCAGGAGGGGCCAGGAACTGGGCCCAGATGCGGAGCAACATCGATACTAGGGCGCTTCCAGGAGCCCTGGCTGGCTTCAGGAGCCCGGGGCGCGGCTCTCCTCGGGCTTCGAGGGGGTCGGTTCGATGCCCCCCCGGCGCAGGGCAGCCTCCATTTTCGCGCGGTCGGGCCGCTCGATCAGACCCACCTCGGTGATGATCCCGCTCACCAGTTCGGCGGGGGTGACGTCGAAGGCCGGGGCGTAGACCGCGACCCCCTCGGGGGCGATGCGCCGGCCCAGCCCCTCGGTGATCTCCTCGGGGGCGCGCTCTTCGATGGGGATTTCCCGGCCGGAGAGGAGCGAGGGATCGACCGTCGAGAGGGGCGCGACCACATAGAAGGGGACGGAGTGGGCCTGGGCCGCCAGGGCGACCCCGTAGGTGCCGATCTTGTTGCAGACATCCCCCCCCAGGGTGATGCGATCGGAGCCGACGAAGACCGCATCGACCCGTCCCTCGCTCATCACCCGCGCCGCACTCCCGTCGGTGATCAGGGTCACGTCGATACCCGCGTGCATCAGCTCGAAGGCGGTGATGCGCGCCCCTTGCAGCAGAGGACGGGTCTCATCGGCGAAGACGTGGATCCGTTTGCCCTGCTCCTTGGCGACGTACATCGGTGCCAGGGCCGTACCGATCCCCGCCGTCGCCAGGGCGCCCGCGTTGCAGTGGGTCAAGAGGCTGGCACCGTCGGCGATCAGCTCGGCGCCGATCTCGCCCATGCGGCGGCAGGTGCGCCGGTCGCCCTCGTAGATGGCGAGGGCCTCCTCGAAGAGTGCCGCGACGATGCGCTCCCCATCCGCGCCCGCCTGGGCTTCGGCGCGGGCGCGCTCGCGCATGCGCTCGAGGGCCCAAAAGAGGTTCACCGCCGTCGGACGGGCGGCGGCCAGGGTCTCGACCACCCCGTCGAGGTGTTCGAGGAGGGCCTCGGGTTCGCGGTGGGCCTGATCCTGGATTCCGAGCAGGACCCCAAAGCCCGCCGCGACTCCGATGGCGGGGGCGCCGCGCACCGCGAGGCGGTAGATCGCGTCGACCATCTCCGGCACGCTGCGCACCTCGATCTCGATGTGCTCGAGGGGCAGTCGAGTCTGCTCGACCATGCGGACGTAGCCGGGGCGAGCCTGATCGGGGCGCTCGCCGACCCAGCGCAGGGTTTCGATGTGCATGGGGAAAGCCTACCCGGCTCTGGATTCAACGACGGCTGAGCTTGGCCTGCAGGCGCGCGTTCTTTTCGGAGACGGCGGCGGCTTGTTTTTTCCGATAGGCCTCGACGCGCCCTGCCAGGGCCGGGTCGCCCAGGGCGAGTAGGCGGGCGGCGAAGAGGGCCGCGTTGACCGGTCCGCCGCCCCCCGCGCCGAAGGTGGCCACCGGCACGCCTCCGGGCATCTGCACCGTCGCCAGGAGGGCATCCAGTCCACCGAGGGGTGGGTTGTCCATGGGGATCCCGAGCACTGGCAGGGCGGTGTGGGCGGCGACCACCCCCGCCAGGTGTGCGGCGCCGCCGGCGGCACAGATGAAGACGCGCACGCCGAGGGCCGGCGCCTCCTCCTCGATGAAGCGCACCAGGGCGGCGGGGGTGCGGTGGGCCGAGAGGACACGGGCCTCGAAGGGCAGCTCCAGCTCACCCAGGGTGTCGAAGGCCTTGGCCAGCCGGTCGAGGTCGGAGTCCGACCCCATCAGGACGGCAACGGGTCGTTCCGTCACGAGGCCACCTCCAGCGGAGTCTGGCCGGTGATGCGCTTGCAGAGGTCGAGGTAGCGGGCGGAGACGCGCTCCAGGACGGCGGGGTCGAGGGCCGGGGGCGGGTACTCCTTGTTCCAGTCGAGGGTCTCGAGATAGTCGCGCAGGATCTGTTTGTCGTAGCTGGGCGGGGAGATGCCGACCGCGTAGGTCGCTTCATCCCAAAAGCGCGAGGAGTCGGGGGTCAGCGCCTCGTCGATCAGGGTCAGTTCTCCGCCGCACAGTCCCAGCTCGAACTTGGTATCCGCCAGGCGAATCCCGATGCGCGCCAGCTCGTCGGTTCCGAGTTGGAAGAGTTCCAGGCAGAGGGTCTCGCCCCGTTCATAGAGTTCCGCCCCGACCATCTCCCGCGCTTCGTTCGGGGTCAGCGGTCGGTCGTGGGCCTCGAACTTGGTCGTGGGGGTCAGGATCGGCTCTTCCAAGCGTTGGGCGAGTTCGAGCCCCTCCGGCAGGGGGATGCCGCAGACCGTCCCGCTGCGTTGGTACTCCTTCCAGCCCGAGCCGGCGATGTAGCCCCGTACGACCCACTCGATGGGGCAGGGTTCGGCGCGGCGCACCAGCATGGAGCGTCCGCCCAGGCGCTCCCGCCAGGCAGCGTCGAGGCCTTCGATGTCGTCGAGCTCCGTGCTGACCAGGTGGTTGGGGGTGAGGTCCCGGGTGCGTTCGAACCAATGGGCGGCGATGGCGGTCAGGACGGCTCCCTTGTGGGGGATGCCCTCGTTCATCACCACGTCGAAGGCCGAGACGCGGTCGGTGGTGACGAAGAGCAGGTGCTCGTCGTCCACGCGATAGATGTCGCGCACCTTGCCCGAGGCGATCTGTTCCAGGCCGGGGGGCCGGTCGTCCCGGCCGAGATAGACGTCGCTTTGCATGGGGGGAGACTCGGAGCCAAGCAGGCAGTATGCCGGGGGGGCCAGGTGCCTACAATCACCACCCATGGTCGAGCACCAAACAGGGCAGGGGTGGGAATGGCGGGGCCTCTCCCCCGGGGCGCCCCTCGAGGGAACCCTGAGCGTCCCCGGTTCCAAGTCGATCGCCCAGCGGGCCCTGGTCCTGGCGGCCCTGACCGACGGGGTGACCCGCTTTGCGGGGGTGCCGCGGGCTGCCGACGTGGAGGCGACCCTTGGTGCCCTGGCGGCCCTGGGCCTCTCCATCACCCCCAGCGGCCCGCGCGGCCTCATCGTCATGGGGGAGCCGCCCGGTCCGGGGCTCGGGCTTGGCGGTCGCGCTTCCGACGGCACACCGCGCCGGGCGGAGGTCGGCGAATCGGGCACGGCTGCGCGGCTGCTCACCGCGGTGGTCGGCCTGGCCGGCCGGGCGAGGGAGGCGGTGATCATCGAGGGGCGGGGCACCCTCGCTCGCCGGGAGAGCCCGGCCCTTCTGGCC
>JALWOP010000009.1 GCA_027083445.1 Planctomycetota bacterium
GGGAGGGGATGGGGGATCAGGACTCTTCAGCGGTCGCCCGCTGGGGTAGACGCCGCGCGGGAACGCCTACGAAGACGTCCCCAGGCTGCATATCCGCCGAGCGGGTCACGACCGCTCCGGCACCGGTGGTCGTACCGTCGGGCAGGCGGTTGGGGGCGACGACGATCGTACCGGAACCGACGAAAACGCCATCCCCCACCTCGCTCTTGTGCTTGGCCTTGCCGTCGTAGTTCGCGAAGATCGTGCCCGCTCCGATGTTGGTGCGCGCGCCGATGTGGGTATCACCGAGATAGGTGAGGTGCTTGGCCTTCGACCCCGGCCCGAGGGTCGAGTTCTTGCACTCGGTGAAGTTGCCCACCTGAGCCCCGTCCGCCAGCACGGTTCCCGAACGCAGGTGGGTGAAGGGCCCGACCTCACACCCCTCGCCGATGCGTACGCCGGTGTGGACATAGGTGCAGGGCAGAATGTGGGTCCCCGCCCCGATTTCCACACCGTGATCGATGTAGGTGGTCGCGGGGTCTTCGATCAGGACCCCCGCCTCCATGTGCGCTTCGAGGATGCGTGACTGCATCACCCAGCGCGCCTCCGCCAACTGGCTGACCGTGTTCACCCCCGCGGCCTCGTGGGGGTCGGCCAGGTTGACGGTAACCACAGGCCGCCCCTCGCCCACGGCGAGTCCGGGGAGGTCGGTCAGGTAGTACTCCCCCTGGGCATTCTCGCTCGACAGGCGCGGAAGGTCCTGCAAGAGAGCCGGACCGTCGAAGCAGTAGACCCCCAGGTTGACCTCCTCCAGGGCGCGCTGGGCCGGCGTGCAGTCCTTCTCCTCGACGATGCGCTCGAAACCGCCGGCAGGGTCACGCAGGATGCGCCCGTAGCCGCGCGGGTCATCGGGACGCGCGGTCATCATGGCGATCGCCCCCCTTCCGGCTTCGCGCTGGGCCAGGACGAGGGCCGCCAGGCTCTCGTCCCTCAACAGGGGCATGTCTCCGTAGAGCACGACGACGCGCTCGGCCCCTTCGAGCGATCCCGCGGCTACTTGCACCGCATGGCCGGTGCCGAGCTGGGGCTCCTGAACGACGACCTCGAGGGGGGTCGAGCCCGCGGCCGCCTGGCCGGCCGCACCCACCTCCTCGGCCCCGTGGCCGACGACGAGGACGACTCGATCGGCGTCGATCGAGAGCGCCTGTTCGACGACCCAGGCCACGAGCGGCCGGCCGCAGAGGGGGTGGAGGACCTTGGGCCGGCGGCTCCGCATGCGGGTGCCCTTGCCGGCCGCGAGGATCACGACGGTCGTGCCGCTGGCCATGGGAACGTTGTTTCGATTGGCGGTGAAAGAGGAAGAGCCGCGCAGGCGCGACGCCACCGATCCTAGGTCCCCCCCACCGGCCGGGCAAGCCGTGGCCGGCGGGGTACTGCGCCCCCCCGGCGCCAGACGCTACCCTCCAGGCCTTGAAGCTCCGCCTGCAGATCCAGCGCACGCTCTCCGCCGTAGTGGGATGGCTCGCCGACCGGCACATCCCCCGCCCCCTGCGCGCTCCACTCTATCGCCTCTACGCAGTCGCGACGGGCGCACGGCTCTCCCAGGTCCGCGGCCCCCTCTCGATCTACCCCAGCCTCTCGGCCTTCTTCGTTCGCCGCCTGCTCCCGGGCGCCCGGCCGGTCGATCAGAACCCCCAGCGACTGGTCTCTCCGGTCGACGGATTGGTCCAGGCCATCGCACCGGTGAGCGAGGGCCGCGTGCTCCAGGCCAAGGGCATCGACTACTCCCTGCGCGAGCTCCTCGCCGGGGTGGGCGAGGATCTCGACCTCGAGGGCGGCCTGGCTTGGACCCTCTACCTCGGACCCAAGGACTACCACCGCATCCATGCTCCCGAGAGCGGACGCCTGACCGAGGCGCGCTGGGCTGGGGGGGCACGCTTCAGCGTCCAGCCCCGGGTCCTGGCCCGCCGCAGGGTGCTCCCGATCAACGAGCGCTGCGTCCTGCGCTTCGAGACGGAGCACGGTCCGCTCCTGCTCGTCCTGGTCGGCGCCCTCTGCGTCGGCCGCATCCGCGTCCTCGGGGTCGAGCCGGGAGTCGACAGCCGGCCGGAGCGCAGCTTCGAACGGGGCGAGGAGCTGGCACGCTTCGAGCTCGGCTCGACGGTGGTTCTCCTCACCCCGCCCGGCCGGGCTCGCCCCTCGGTCGACATCTTCCGGGGTCGGCCGGTGTTCCAGGGCGCTGGGATCGGACGTTGGCAGTGATCGATCCCCGCCAAGAGCGCCTGGTACGACTCACGACCCTGATCGTGCTGGGAGACTGGGACGGTCTCCGGGCGGCCCGCGCCGCCGCCCCCGCCGGGGAACCCGACCGGGCCTGGCGAGAGGTGGTCCTGCAAAGCCACCTCTTCGCCGGCTTCCCGCGCGTGGTCGAGGCCTACGAGGTGCTCACCCAGGCGGGCGGCCTGGGCGACCCCCTACCTGAAGAGAAGGAGGGGCCGGGGGAGTTCACCGCCCGCGGTGCGCCCCTCTTCGAGCGCATCTACGGGGAGGCGGCCCAGGGGGTCCGCGCACGCCTGGCCTCCTTTCACCCCGACTACGGACACTGGGTCGCCGAGCACGCCTACGGGCGAGTCCTCTCCCGACCCGGCCTCGACGCGGCCACCCGGGAACTGTGCGCGGTCGCCGCGCTGCTCGCCTTGGGTCAAGAGCGTCAACTCGCCAGCCACGCCCGCGGCGCCGTACGCTGCGGCGCGAGTCCCGCCCAGGTGGCAGCCGTCGCCGAGTGCATCGCGGAGTGGGTCCTCCCCGAGCGCCTCGAGAGAGGCCGAGCGGTCCTCCTGCGGTTTGCGCGCTGAACGCCGCGGACCGCCTCAGCGCAGGCGCCCCTCGAGTTCGACCTGGCGCACTTCGACCACATACCAACTGCGTAGCACGAGTTCGGGCCTCGCCGGAAGGGGCACCTTGCGCAACTCGCGGGGCATCTCCAGGGGAACCCCGTCGACCGAGACCGCCAGCTCCCCGCGCTCCGCTGCCAGCTCGATCGAAAGCTCGAACTCCCGGTCTCGGGGGAAGCCTTCGAATCCACCGAAGCGCGGGCGTGGTCCTTGGCGCAGGTCGACCAGGGCCTCCCGTGGATCCTCTTGGGTCACCGCCCAGCGGTGGGTCCGATTGGGAGGCCCGTCGACGAAGAGCAGGTGCCGTCCGGCCAGGGAGAGAACCAGGTCGTTGTCGAAGGCAGCGTGGTCCTCGCCCCAGCGCAGGGTCAGGCGCAGGCGCAGGGGCTGGCCCGGATCGAGGGGTGGATCCAGGGGTAGGCGCAGGGCGTGCTCGCGACTCCAGAACTCCTCTTGCGAACTGCGCTCTCCGGCCAGGCGCAGGCCGGTCCCGCCGGGAGCCGGTTCCCAGTCCCCGCGCTGCCAAGCTCCGCCGGAGGTCTCGGCGAAATCCCAGGAGAGGGTCACCATTCCCCGGTTGCGTCGCAGAACCGAAGCGCGGGGGTAGCGCTCACTGATCGTCTTGCTGGCCAGAGCCCGTTCGCAGTCGTCGCAGATCCCTTCGACATCACGGCGCTGCTCGACGGAGAGGACGTCGACATACTCCGCGAGCAGCGCACGGCCCTGATCCAGGATTCCCATCGGGCTCGTACGCCCGCTCTCGACCTCCCGGTGCAGGGCCCGCAGACGACGCTCGGCTTCATCTTGGCGCCCGGAGGTGACCCTGCGCCGCATGGCCAGGGCATCATCGATGCGCTGACCGAGGTCCATCAGGAGCACGGTATCCTCGATCGGCCCCTGGGGCAGGGCCGCACGAGCCCCGTCGAGGCTGCCCTCGTGATAGAGGAACAGGGCGCGCACGAAGGCGTCCTCACCCTTCGCCTGCTCACCGACACCGGCCATGGTGAGCAGGGTCTCGGCCGGAAGCACCTGCGCCTCCCCATCCGCCCCCGAACCGCGCCGCAGGAAGATGCGCAGACTGCGCTCGACCTTGTCGAGGCGCAGTTCGACGCCGCTCTCGGCGATCTCCGTTGGGGATCGCGTGGCCACGACGGTGGCCTGGTGGATGATGCCTCCCAGGGTCAGCTCGATGCGCCGGCCGTGGGCCGCGCGCAGCCCGGCGGCAGCACGCTGCAAGAGGCCCTCGAGGAGTTCCGCCTCCCGGCGCCGGAGCTGCATCGTGGCGTGCACGGATGAGCGCCAGGGCTGGGAGAGGCGAGCCTCCCACAACTCCAGGGCCTGGTCATAGCGACGGGCGTGCAACAGCACACGCGCGCGTGCCAGGTCCGCGGCGTATTCCTTGCGCGCGTCCTGCTCCAGGATGCGCTCCTCGTCCGCCTCCAGGCCCGACGCGAGCTCCTCGAGCCGGCTGCGTGGGTCCAGGCGCACGGCGTAGTCGGCGGGGATCTCCCCGGGATCGATACCCAAGGAGGTCAGTCGCGCGTCGAAGCGCGCACGCAGCTCGTCCGCCACCCCCATGCGCGCTGCTCCCAGCTCCTTGCGCAGCTCCTCCTCCTCGTGGTCGAGGTACTCCTCGAGGTCGCGCACCGTACGTTCGTAGTGGTCGTAGAGGGTCGTGCGTACGGGAAGCAGGCGGTCTTCACCGGCATCCAATACCTGCTGGCGGTCCTCGGGGAGCAGGTCCTGGCTGATCCCGGCCGCCTCCAGCCACTCGGCCCGGGAGTCGAGCAGGGAGCGCGCCGTTCGCCAGTGGTAGGCATCCCGCGCGGCTTCGATGCGGGGGATGAGGAAGGTATCCAGATAGGTGGCCAGGGCCTGCTCCCCTTGCAGCCGAGCGGCCCTGCGGGTCTGACTGAGTTGGACCCGGCGGGATTCGAGGAGGCGCTCCAGGCGCCGGCGAGCCGGTCCCACGGGCAGGGAGGCGGTGTCGGCGTAGCCGGTGGCCTGTTCCAAGCGGTCCCCGGCCCCCTCCAGGAGCTCCTTGGCCCTGGCGATCCTTCCTTCGGAAAAGGCGCGCTCGAGTTCGACCACCAGGTCACGGGCCAGCTTCTCGATCGCGCGATCGAGGTCGAGCTCCAGACGCCCCCTCAATCGGCTGCGCAGCGCCTCGGCCCCCTTTGGCGCCTCGAGCTGGCCCAGGCGCTGCAAGGCATCGGCCAGGGGTAGGCCTCCCCCCTCATAGCTCTCCCGCAAGCGCTCGAGGGCGGGCCACTCGAGCACCGCCGCGGGGGAGTCGACCGGCCGCGGCCGGGATCCTCGCCAGGGATGCCAGGCGATGATCAGGAGCGCTACCAAGCCGACGGCCGAGCCGACCAGGGCCCAGCGCCGCCAGGGGGGGCCCTCGTCGCTGAGGGGATCGAGGGTACGCGCGGAGACCGCGGGTGAACGCCGCTCCACCACGCGCTGCATGTCCTCGAGCAGTTCACGGGGCTCGGAGTAACGCCCCTCTGGATCGCGCGAGAGGCACTTGCGCAGGATCAGGGTGAAGCCCTTGGAGAGGGAGGGTGCGTAGAGGCGCGGGTCGCTCACGCGAGCGTAGAGCACCCCCGAAAGAATCTCGGCCACGCTCTCCCCCTCGAAGGGGGGACGACCGGTGACCGCGTGATACATGGTTGCACCCAGGGACCACAGATCGCTGCGCGTGTCGGCGGAGGCGGGGTCGCGGGCCTGCTCAGGCGAGATGTAGTGGGGCGTGCCCAGGGTGCCCCCCGCCCGGGTGAGCATCGGGTCGTCCTCTGCGAAGGCGAGCCCCAGGTCGACCAGGCGCGCCTTGCCGTGGGCGTCGACCAGGATGTTGGCGGGCTTGATGTCCCGGTGGACCACCCCCGCCTCGGAGGCGTGTTGCAGAGCCTCGACCAGGGGCAGGAAGAAGCGCAGGGCTTCACGCTCCCCCATCGGCCCGCGCTCCTCGATGCGCTCGGCCAGAGAGATCCCTTCGACGAGCTCCATCGCGTACCACCACAGATCCTCCGTGTGGCCCATGTCGATGGCGGAGATGATCCCCGGGTGGGCCAGGCGTGCGGCGGTGCGAGCCTCGCGCTGCAAGCGACGCACGGCCGACTTGCGCCTCGCCAGCTCGGGATGCAGCACCTTGATCGCCACCGGCCGGTCGACGGCGAGCTGCACCGCGCTGTAGACCACGCCGGTCGCGCCGCGACCGAGGACTCCCTCGATGCGGTAACCCTCGATCTGGGGCAGGGGTCGCGACTTGGCGCTCTCGGTCATCTCAGCTCTCGGTCCTTCCAGCTCTCGGCATCTCACCCCTCCCTGCGCCCCGGCCGGCCCGGGGACTGCATGCGGTGGCGCCGCTCCCTGGAGGGCCCCTGCCCTCCCCCCTTCCCATCGACGGAAAGCCCCCCCTCCAGGACCCACTGCCGCCAGGCCCCGTCCGCCCTGCGCCAGTCCATGCCCACCGCCGCCCCGAAGGCGGCGTCATAGCGTTTCTCGAAGGCTCCTCGATCGAAGAAGACCCGCTGGGGAGCCTTGGGGGCAGAGGCGCGCAGGGAGGCGTGGAAGGCTTTGAGCGCATCCGGCCGCCCACCCGGTCCCGTGTCGAGCCAGGCGGTGATCGCGCTGCCCACCAGGATGTCGAGCACCGTCAGTTCGCCGAACTGCGTCCGGGCCAGGGCGTCGAAACGGGGCACGGAATCGGGGCTCTTCCGCAGGAGCTCTTCGAGCGTCTCGCGCCAGCGCCCCCCGTGCAACGCCTTCGCGTCGACGACCACCTCGGTCGGCTGTCTCTTCGCCTGGGTACGCCCCTTCGGGTGCTGGATCAGGATGCGCGTCGGCTTGCCGATGCAGAGCACGTCACTGCGATCGTGGACGGCCAGCTCGAACCAGGTCGCAAAGCCCTCGTCGAACCAGGGGGGCAGGAGCCGACCATCGTATCCAAGCCGGTTGAGCAAGAGATGGCCCCAGTGGTGATAGCTGTGGCCCGCCAGGTGATCCTGGGGTCTACCGCCGAGCCGAGCGGAGGAGCAACAGTAGGGATCCCAGTAGAGGAAGCCGTGGGTCCCGCGCACCGCGTCGGCCCAGCCGGGGGGCACGCTCTCGGTCAGGGAGGCCAGGTAGTCGACCGTGTCGAGGTAGGGCTTGGCATCGCGGCCGAATACGTAGAACTCGGCGCAGCGTCCCCCGAGCAGCTCGATCCCCGCGGGGGGGTGGAAGCGCTCGTCGAAGAGGGCCCGGCCACGCATCAACCCGGCGCTGATCTCCTCGAGGAACGCGGCGGGAAAGGGACCCGCCACCACATGATCGGGACCGCTGACGATCTCCCCCCGGCTCCCACCCTTCGCGAGCACCCTCTCGGCATCCTCGCGGGCCGAAACGGCGGCGGCGGAGACGAGTTCTCCCCCGACCTCCACCAGCCCCTGGGCAGCGTTCTTCTCGGCCGGAGTGATCCACTTGCCCTCGAAGTAGACCAGACCGGCGTCGAGCTTCTCCTTCTCCTCCAGGGTGACCCAGCGCTCCCCGTGGCGCACCAGGCCGCGCTTTCTCATCTCGATCGCCTCCTTCTCGGCCGAGAGCCGCTCGTACTCCTTGCGACTCACCCAGCGCCCGTCGAACTCGACCAGTTCCAGCCAGCGTCCCGCCCCCTCGTGGGTGGGGTCGAGTTTGTTGGCGTGACGCATGGCGCGGCGCGCGAGGCTGCCCAGCTTGCGTTTCTCGGCCCAGAGCCCGAGCCGGTAAAACTCCTCGGCGCTCTTGGCGGCGGCGTAGCGCTCCTCGAACTCCTGGCGGGGGGTCTTACCGCGCTCGATGCGCGACACCTCGGAGGGCTTGAAGGTCAGGGTGGCGAAGGCGGTCTTGAAGACGACCTCCTTCGAGCTCTCCTTGACGAGGGTGCCTTCGAGGCGCCGGCCATCGGTGAGCAGGATCACGTCGGCCCACAGGGAGGAGGCCAGGGCCAAGAGGAGCAGAATGACGAGGGGGAGGTGGCGCTCGGGCATCATGGTGGGGCTGCCCTGATCCTATGCCAGGGGGGAGGAGGAGTTTCCAGGAGATCCCTCTGACCCCCCGGGAGGGGCTAACCGCTGCTCTGGCTGCGCTTCTTGACCGCCAGACCGTACTTCTCGAGCTTGCGCTGCAGGGCGAAGCGACTGATCCCGAGGGCCTTGGCCGCCCGGGACTTGTTGCCCTCGGCCTGGGCCAGGGCCGCTTCGATCGAGCGCTTCTCGAGCTCGGCGACGGCGCCCTTGATGTCCCCCGAGCCGGCGGCGACATCCGCCGGAGCCGAACGCGCCCCGGTCACCGAGCGCCCCTCACGCACGGCGAGCGAGAGGTGTTCGAGGCCCACCTGTTCCCGCGCCAGGACCACCAGCCGCCGCATCTCGTTCTCGAGTTCGCGCACGTTGCCGGGCCAGTCGTGACGGACCAACGCAGCCTGCACCTCGTGGGGCAGGATCGGCGCCACGCGGCCCGCCTCGCGGGCGGCTCGGGCCAGGAGATGGTCGGCGAGCAAGAGAATGTCGTCCCGTCGTTCGCGCAGGGGCGGCAGGTCCACCGCGAGCACGGCGATGCGGTAGTAGAGATCCTCGCGGAAACGCCCCTCCCGGACCAGGTTCTCCAGGGAGTGGTGGGAGGCGGAGACGACGCGCACGTCGACCTTGACGAGTCGATCCGAGCCCAGCACCCGAAACTCCCCCTCCTGGAGGAAGCGCAGGAGCTTCTTCTGCATCTCGGGGCTCATGTCTCCGATCTCGTCCAGGAAGAGAGTGCCCCCGTCGGCCTGTTCGAGCAGCCCCTTCTTGTTCTTGTAGGCCCCGGTGAAAGCGCCGCGCACATGGCCGAACAGCTCGCTCTCGAGCAGGGTGTCGGGCAGAGCGGCACAGTTCTCCGTCACGAAGGCCTTGGTCCGGCGTGCTCCGTTGTAGTGAATCGCCCGCGCGATCAGCTCCTTGCCGGTACCGCTCTCCCCGTGGATCAACACGGGCAGCTCGCTCTCGATGATGTGATCGAGCTGCTGGAAGACCTTACGCATCGCGTCACTGGCGCCGACGATGGCGGTGTAGTCATAGCGACCCCGCTCGCGATCGAGCTCCTTGCGCACGACGGCGAGTTCACCCTCGCGGTCGCGCACCTTGCGTCCCAACTGCTCATTGAGACGTTCGATCTGTTGGCGGGAGTGTTCCAGGCGGTGGTTGCGTTCACGCAGCTCCGCCACCAGGCGGGCGTTGCGCAGGGCGATCGAAGCCTGGCCGGCGAAGAGTTCGACCAACTCCAGGTCCTCCTGATCGAAGGCACCGAACTGCAACCTGTTGTCGACGTAGAGCACTCCCTCGACCGCATCGTCGGCGAAGATCGGCAGGCACATGACCGAGCGCAGGCGCAGGTCCTCGACGCTGGCCATGCCGTCGAAGCGCTCGTCCTGGGAGGCGTCCAGGGAGAGCACGGGCCGCCGGCCCTCGACCACCTGCCCGGCGATCCCCATCGAGAGGCGCGAGCGGGGGACGACGATGTCGCTGTGATCGAAGCTGCGAGCGACGCTGACGGTCATGCGTTTGACGTCGAGGCCACCCTCCGGAGAGGGGTCGCGGCTGGGATCACGCAGGAGCACGAAACCACGCTCCCCCCCCACCAGGGCCACGGCCGAGTCGACGATCAGCCGTAGGAGGGGCAGGAGCTCGGTCTGGGCGACCAACTCGCGGGTGATCTTGGCGAAGACCTTGAGGTTGTCCCGCTCCCGCTGGGCGTCCCCCGAGAGGGTGCGCAGCCCCGCTT
>JALWOP010000010.1 GCA_027083445.1 Planctomycetota bacterium
GAGTTGGCCCGTCTCGCGGCACCCGTGGAGGTGCTTCCCGGTCGCAGCGGGCTGGACCCCTGGTCCCAGCTCTTCAGCGATGCCGGGCCCGATCCCGCTCCCGAGGAGTGGAGTCGGTTGGGGGAGGTCGTGCGCGCTTTGCGGCCCCTGGTGGGTGAGCGCCTGCCCCGGCTGGTGGCCGAAGGGCTCTTCGTCGAGCGTCGCGCCCGGGAACTCGCGGTCGGCCATATCCACGTCCACTTCGCGACCGAATCCGCGATCGTCGCCTGGATCGTGACCCAATTGGGTGGCCCGCCCTACAGCATCACCGCCCACGCCAAGGACATCTACCGCACGACGGTCCGGCCGGAGCTGCTCGACCTGTTGGTCGGGGGATCCGCGTTCACGGTCACGGTCTGCGATGCCAACGTGCAGCACATGCGAGGCCTCGTGTCGGATGAAGCCGCCAAGCGCATCCGGCGGGTCTACAACGGGCTCATGCTCGAACGCTTTCCCTTCATCGCCGAGGGGCGCGAGGAGGAGCACGTTCTGGCCGTGGGGCGCCTGGTCGAGAAGAAGGGTTTCGATGACCTCATGCGTGCGGTTGCCCTGCTGCGCACCCGCCGCCCCGGCCTGCGCGTCACTTTGGTGGGGGATGGAGATCAACGCGAGGCACTGACAGCCCTGCGAGCCGAGCTCGGCCTCGAGGGGGTCCTCACCCTGGCGGGGGCGCTGGACCAGGGGGCGGTGCGCGAGTTCCTCGCCCGTGCGACCCTGCTTGCCCTGCCCTGCGTGATCGGGGAGGACGGCAACCGCGATGCCCTCCCGACCGTGCTGCTCGAAGCCCTTGCCAGCGGACTGCCCTGCGTTTCCACGCCGGTCACCGGTGTCCCGGAGATCCTGGATGAGGGCCGGGCGGGGTTGATCGTGCCCGAGCACGCCCCCGAGGAGTTGGCGGCGGCGATCGGCCGCCTGCTCGACGAAAGAGAGCTGCGCAGCGAGCTGGCCCAGCGGGGCCGCGAGCGTGCCCTCGCTTGCTTCGATGCGCGCCGATCGGCTTCCACGCTCGCCGATTGGTTCCGCGAGTCCCTCGCGACGGGGACGGAGCCCATCGCCCGATGAGAATCGCGCACGTCAATGCCGATGGGGGTGTACGCCCGGGTGCGGCCAAGGGCGCCTGGGTTCACGTACGCGCCATGCGCGAGGCCTTCGCCGACCTGGGTAGGGAGGTGATCGCTCTCGATGAGCCCGATTCCGAACGCCTGGCGGCGCGTCTAGAGGAAGCCGCACCCCTCGACCTCATCTATGAACGCTTCAGCCTGCGGGCCGACCGAGCTTGGCGCTTTGCGGTTGCCAGAGGGCTTCCCTACGTGCTCGAGGTCAACGCACCCCTCGACGAAGAGGAAGCACGCCACCGGCCGGGTCGACGGCCACCGATGGCCCCAGAGCTCCTGCGTAGCCAACTGCGCGCCGCGACGACCGTTCTCTGCGTATCCCGTGAGGTGGCAGGTTGGGCCGTGAGTCGCGGGGCACACCCCGAGCGGGTGCTCACCGTCGGAAATGCCGTCGATCCGCGGCGCTTTCATCCAAGCCGACGCGATGCCGGCGTGCGTGAGCGGCTCGGGATCGAGGATTCATTCGTTCTGGGCTTCCACGGTCGTCTGCGCCCCTGGCACGGATTCGAGGCTCTAGCGCGGGTTGCAGCGGAGCTTCTGCGGCAGGGTGTCCCCACGCACGTGCTCACCGTGGGACGGGGCGAGTACGCCGGCCTTCTCGAGCGGCACCTGGGCCGGGAACACTGGACCGCGATCGACTGGGTCGACCACGACGAGGTGGGCGATTGGGTCGCGGCTTTCGACGCCCTGGCGCTGACCTACTCCCCCGACCAGCCCTGCTACTTCTCGCCCCTGAAACTCCTCGAGGCGATGGCCGCGGGAGTCGCAGTCCTCGTACCGGACCTGGGAGACCTGCCCCTGGCGGTCGAGAGCGGGGAGGCGGGAGTGATCTATCCGGCCGGCGACTGGGAAACTCTGGCGGCGCGGCTCGCGGACCTCGCTCGGAATGCCGATGTGCGCCGCACCCTGGCAAGCGCGGGGCGCGTCCGCGCCGAGGGATTCACCTGGACTGCGATCGCCGCTCGGCTTCTGGAGCGCGTTCTCGAGGGGGTGCCGTGAAACGCCTGGCCCAACTCTCGCGGAGCTTCGCCGTTGCGCGTCGCTTCCTGCCCGAGGTTTCGGGCCATGGCCTCAAGCTGGCTGGAGTGGCAGGGCTCTACCTCGCCGCCATCCTGCTCGAGTTGGGGCGCCCCTGGCCCCTGCGCTGGGTGATCGACGACGTCCTGGCCCCTTCCGGATCCCCGCCCGCCAATTCCGGAGAGATCATTCTCTATTCCGGGCTGGCCCTGGCCGCAATCCTGGCGGGCAAGGCTCTGCTCGAATACCTGGCCACCATGCTGGTGGCGGCCATCGGACACCGAGTCACACGCGGCCTGCGCCTGCGCGTTTTCCGCCACATGGTCGGGCTCTCCCCGGATTTCCACGCCAAGCATCGCTCTGGAGACCTCCTGCTGCGACTCACGGGTGACGTGCCCATGGTCAAGGACATGCTCGTCGACGCGGGCGTGCAGATGAGCGTGCGCGGTATTCAGGCGATCGGGATCGCCGTGATGCTTTTCGTCGTCGATCCGGTGCTCGCTGCCAGCGTGCTCCTACCCCTACCGCTGATCGCCCTCGTCGTGCGCTTTCTCAGCAACCACCTGCGCATCGCCGTGCGCAAGCAGCGACGCAAGGAGGGGGAGCTGGCGAGCTACATGCACGAGGCGATCGAAGCGACGGTCCTGCTACAGGCCCTGGGGCGCGAAGATCACGCGATCCAACGCTTCGCGCGCACCAATCGCACCAGTGCACGTGCGGGCCTGAAGGTGGCACGCGCCTCCGCCCGCCTTGGGGGAGCTGTCGAGGGCATGCTTGCCCTGGCCTTCGCGGGCGCGATGACCTTCGGTGCTTGGCGCGTGCACGAGGGGATGCTGCGGCTCGGTGAGTTGACGGTCTTCCTGTCCTATGTGCGCGGTCTCTTGAAGCCGATCCGCGCGGCGGCCAAGCACCAGGCGCGTATCGCCAAGGGCACGGCCTGTGGTGAGCGCATCCTGCGGGTGCTCGATGAGGTGGCGGCCATTCCGCCTTCGGCGCCTGGGGCTCAACCTCCCGAGCGACCGGAAACCCTGGTTTTCGAAGGTGTGCACTACACCTATGCCGATGGAACCGAGGCTCTGCGGGGCGTGGACCTGCGCCTCTTGCGGGGAGAGCTGGCGGCGCTGGTCGGGCCCAGCGGGGCGGGAAAGTCGACCCTGATCGCCTTGGCCCTGCGCATCTTCGATCCCGACCAGGGTGAAGTGCGCCTGGGGGGAATCCCGCTCCGGGAACTCGACCTGGATGCCATGCGGGAGGGGGTGGCGATCTCCCTGCAAAACACGATTCTGTTCGGGGAGAGCCTGCGCGAGAACCTGCTCCTGGGGAGTCCTGAAGCGACTGAGGAAGAGCTCTGGGCCGCGCTCGAGGCGGCTGCGGCGGCCGACATCGTTCGCGCCCAGCCCGAGGGGCTCGATGCACTTCTGGGCTCGGGGGGCGTCGGTCTCTCCGGGGGAGAGGCGCGGCGCATCTGCCTGGCCCGGGCACTCCTGCGCAACGCGGACATCCTCATCGTCGACGAACCCTTCGGGGGCCTCGATCGCGCCACCGCGTTGCGCCTGGTCGAGACCCTGCGGGCCGCCGCTCGGGATCGCATCGTGCTGGTGGTCACCCATGCCGTCGAGCATCTCGAGGCCTTCGACCGTGTCGTCCATCTCGATCGGGGCCGCATCCTCGGGGATGGTCGCCATGTGGATCTCCTGGCGGGTGACCGGCAGTACTCGCGCCTCGTCGGCGAGGCCCAGGAGGTCGAGCTATGACCGGCCTGCGGGGCTATGAACGCGACCTGGGCCTTGCTCGGCAGGTGGATGGGGAGCGGCTCCTCGTGCCCCGATCCGATGAGATCGGAGCCTGGGTCGGACGCTACCTCGCGGGCGAATCCGCAAGTGTGGCCGCGGTGGCCCTCGAATTCGCCCGCTGGAAGCCGGGGGTTGCCCTGACCACCGTCTGGCGGATCGATTTCCAGGACGGGACGCAGTGCCTCGTTACCCAGAAGGGATACGTGGGAGCCAAGGGTCAGCACGTCGCTCGCCACTACGTTCCCGATGGGCATACCCTGGCCGCCTGCGCGCCCCATGCCCCCTTCGCGGCACTCCCGGAACGGGGGGCGTACCTGATGGTTTTTCCAGCGGATCGGGTACTGCGCGGTGCGAGCCGGGTGCTCAACCTGCGGCGCCTGGCACGTCGTCTCGATCGCACGGGGATCTGGCCCGGGTGGGTGATGCGCCTGCGGGCTTCGCGGCTTCAAGTTCTGCGCTACAAGCCGGAGAGGCGAGCGGTGTTTCGTCTGGAAGCCCGCCTGCGCAGGGAAGAGGAGGGGCGCAGCGAGCGTCTGCTTGCCTTGCGGGTTCTCGACCCCACAGAGGCCCGCAGGGTGGCGGAGAGACGCCGCGAACTGGACCTGGAGTGCGCGCCCAGACTTCTCCACCTGGAGGAGGAGAGTGGACTCCTGGTCGAAGAGTGGCTGCCCGGCAGCGCGGGGGACCCGACCTGCTACGACGATGCCAGGGAAGCGGGCCGGCTCCTGGCACGGCTGCACGGATGGCCCTTGCCCGAGGCTTGGGAGGGGGCTTGCGGCACGCCGGATCTTGGGCTCGACCCCCTTCGGATCGACCCGGACCTCGCGCAGCGCGCCCAGGCTCTCGTCGACCTCGGGCCGGAGCAGGGCCTCTGCGCCATCCACGGAGATTTTCATCCCGACCAGGTGCTCCGGCTGGGAGCGGATCGTTGGCTGCTCGATCTGGACACCCTGCGCTTGGGACGACCCGAAGAGGATCTCGCCTCTTGGATTGCGGGACAGATGGACGTGCAGCCTGCCCTGGGATTCGAAGAGGCCGGAGCCGAGTTGCTCGACGGCTACCTGGAGAGCGGTGGGCTCTTCGACCCGGCTCTCCTGCGGAGGCTTGTCGGGAACGGGTTGGTTGCTCGTGCCGCGGGAGGAATCCGCCGCCTGGAGCGGGGCGCGCTCGAGAAGGCACGCCTGCGAATCGAGCGGGCCTGTGAGGTTCGCCGGTGCGCGGTGAGAGGAAGCGAGGGGCCGGCATGAGCGCTCTGGAGCAGGCCTGTGAACTCCTCTTGGCGCGGCATGGTCTGGATGCCGACGCCATCGTGCGCGGTCACGCCTCGGGCGCGGGCGTCCTCGATCTCGAGGTCGAACAGGGCGCAGGTAGGCGCTGGTTCCGTTTTCACGGGGGGAAGCTGGTGGAACTGTTCCCCGAGCAAGACCAAGCCCTGCCCCTGGCCGGGATCCTGGGCGGCGAGGGCGGCTCGGGTGGGGGACTCACGCTGCTCGCCTGGCGGCCGGGCCGTCGTATAGCCCTGCGCCGGGACGGAGACGATGGGCCTTGTCTGGTGAAGGGTTATCGTCGATCCAAGGCACCGCGGGCGATCGCCGCTCTACAGCGCGTGGGAGAGGAGCCGGCCGGTTTCCACTTCCCACGTCTCCTGGGTACCTGCGACGAGCGGGCCGCCTATCGGGCTACTTGGCTCTCGGGGAGCATGCCGGTGGTCCACACCTCCGGCGCGGAGGCCTTTGCTCGCATCGGCGAGGCTCTAGGCGTTTTTCAAGCGAAGGTACGCACCCACGGCCTGGCGGAGCACACAGCCCTGGATGAGCTCGAACTCCTCGACCGGGCGGCGTTACGGGCGGAGAGCTTGGCGATGCAACCTCCGGATGCATGGCATGCGGCGCGCGCACGCGTCGCAATGGTCGCTCCGCGTCACGAGACCCTCGTCGCCGTGCATAGGGATTTGCACGACGGCCAGTTGCTCGTCGACGGAGATGACTTGGGCTTGCTCGACCTGGACGGCCTAGCCGCCGGATCTCCCCTGCTCGATGTGGCCAACCTGAGCGCGCACCTCGAACTACGGGCTCTACAAGGTTTGGACGGCGCGGACGCCCACGGGGCTGAAGCCTGCGCGCGCAGTCTTCTATCGGCCAACCATACCGGCGACGACGTGGAGCAGCTCGAACATCTGCGCTTCTACCAGGCGACGACCTTTCTTCGCCTCAGTTTGCTCTACGCCTTGCGGCCCAGATGGGCGCACCTCTCCGACACCCTCCTGCGCTATGCGGAGCGCTGCCTCGATGAACTGGCGCCGGCTTGAGGGTCTGGGAATCCTCCTCCTGTTGACCCTCGTGGCACACGCTCAGGAACGGAGCGAGCTGCGAGTGGGTCACTGGGTCGAAATCAAGGGGGCACTGGAGGCGGATGACCTCTTCCGTGCCTCCTCGGTTGAACTCTCCCGGCCGGATGATGACGAGGAACAACTCGTTGGAACCGTCACCCACGTAGCGTCGGACCGCAGTTGGTTCGAGCTCTTGGGCATGCGCGTGCACATAGGCCGCAGTACCCACTGGCGCAAGGTCTCGGTCGATGAACTCGAAGGCCGTCGCGTCAAGGTCAGCGGTCACTATCGCGGACCACGTAAGTTCTCCGCTGGGAGCATCTCCCTGCGCGGTGAGGGTCGCGATCGCATCGTCGGTCGCATCGACGCACGCCGTGAGGGAGAGGATGGGCTCGAACTCGACGTCATGCGTTGGCTCGTGATCGTTCCCCAGAGCGCGCAGTACAAGCGCGAAGAGGATCTCGAGGACTATCCGCTGCTGCCCCAGCGGGGCCCGACCCGTGCGGAAGTCCTCGAGAACGGAGAAGAGCTGCGGGGCGGCCGGGACGACGACGATGACATACCGGTTACCGTGCGCCTTTCGGATGCACTGGCCCTGGGCCTGCGGCTGGAGACGAAACGCAGCGATGAACGTGAGTTTGACCTGAACGGTGCCAAGGCTGCGGACCGTATCGATGACGAGATCACCCTGCGGGGCGAGCTGCTCTACACGCCGGACGATTCCTTCTACGGCTTGCTCGGTTTCCGCCATCGTTGGCACTGGCGCAATGACCAGCGCAAGGGCTATTCGTATGGAGACGGCAGCCGCATCGCTGAGCTGTACGGCTACTGGCGCGATGTCGGCGGGCTGCCCCTCGACCTCCAACTCGGCCGCCAGGACTTCGACGAACGCCGGGAGTGGCTCTGGGACGAGAACCTCGACGCCCTGCGCTTGATTGCCCATCCCCGGCCGGATCTGCGCATCGAGATGGCGGCTGCGACCCACCTGCGCGACAGCAGCGAGCGTTTCTTGGCAACCAGCCGCTACATCGTGCATGCGATCTGGGGCGATGACAGCCGCTCACTCGAGGCCTACCTGGTCGACACTCGAACCGACCTCGACCCGAGGGACTATCCCTTTTTCTATGGTGTCCGGGCCCTTGGGGAGTGGCTCGAGGGACACGACGTCTGGCTCGAACTGGGTGGAGTCTCCGGCTACGAGGGCGAGAACGACATTCGCGGCTTCGGTTACGACCTGGGAACGACCTGGTCCCCCGATGTGCTCGATCCCTGGTACTTCACCGCCGGGTATGCCTTCGGGTCCGGGGACAAGGATCCAAACGACGGCACAGACCAAGCCTTTCGTCAGACGGGTATACAGGACAACAACGACACCTTCGGGGGGGTGACGAGCTTCAAGTACTACGGGGAGTTGCTGCAGCCCGAACTCTCGAACCTCGGCATCCTCACTCTGGGGATTGGGCGTCGCTTCGGCTCAGGCCACTCGCTCGATCTGGTCTACCACCGCTACCAACAGGCCGAGGCGGCACCCTTCCTGCGCAACTCCGATCTCAAGACTTCACCGGACGGAATCCACACGGAGCTCGGTGACGAGTTCGACCTGATTCTGGGAAGCCGCTTCAGCAAGGCGCTCAGCCTGGAGTTGGTGCTGGCGCGCTTCCAGCCTGGGGCGGCCTTCGCATCGGACGCCCCCGACGCCTTTGCCGGTCGCCTCCAGCTCCGCTTTCGTTTCTAGCCATGGCTTACAGACTGCACACGCTCTTTCTCGCCCTCCCTTGCGCCTTGCTCTGCGCCTGCGCGCCTGAACCCAGTGCCGCTCGCGGGGTGGATCGGCCCAACGTCGTCCTGATCTGTTTGGACACCGTGCGTGCGGATCACCTGGGGATCTACGGCTACGAACAGGCTGAGACGACGCCGTGGATCGATTCCCTCGCTCGACGAGGTACGCTCTTTCTTGACTGCTCAGCGAGTGCCTGCTGGACCAAACCTTCGGTGCCTTCCTTTCTGACCGGGACCTATCCCCTCCAGCACGGTGTCTACCGGGGTAGCGCTCGCAAGGAAGGCAGTGCCTTCTCCGATGTGCTCGGAGAGGATGCGCTCACCCTGGCGGAGGTGTTCCAGGCTGCGGGCTATCGCACGGGAGCCTTCGTGCGCAACGCTCAACTGCGACGCGGGATGGGATTCGAGCAGGGTTTCGAGAGCTACGTCGACAAGGCCGGAGATGCGCGCGAAATCCGCTGGCGAGCGAGGGATTGGATCGATTCCCTGGATGGGGAAGAGCCCTTTTTTCTCTACCTGCACTACCTCGACGCCCACTGGCCCTATCCCGTACCGGATGAGTACGCCACGCGCTTCGCCGCAGCCGAGGCGGTGGCCGACATCCGCTCCAGCGATTGGCGAGAACTACGAGACGCGGTCAATTCGGGCAAGCGCAAGCTCTCAGATGACGAGCACGCTGCCGTCGTGGGGCTCTACGACGGCGCCCTGCGCTACATGGACGACCAGCTCGCCCTCTTCGATCGCTACCTCGAGCGGGAAGGGCTGGCCGAGAACACCATCCTCTGCATCGTCGCCGACCACGGAGAAGAGTTCGGTGAGCACGGCAAACTCGGCCACGGACACGGGTTGTACGAGGGGCTTCTGTCGGTGCCTTGGATCCTCTACGTGCCTGGGCATGAACCCAGACGGGTCGAAACCCCCGTCAGCCTGATCGATCTCTTTCCCACCCTGCTGGGGAGTGCGGGGATCCAGGCTCCCGCGAGCGAAGGGATCGACCGCTTGGCGGATCCTCTCCTCCAGCGACCGATCTTCGCCGAACACCTCGATCCAGGTCGCTATCACCGTTCCTGGAGACGCGGCCGGAGCAAGATGATCACGATCGTGCGCCCCGAGCGGCCCGCGGATAGGAGCGAGGCGAGCCTGTCGGATCTGGACGTGGGGTTGCGTTTCGAGGCGCGTGTCACCCCCGGGGAGGGGGGGCGGCTCTACGCCCAGCGCCTGCGTCCCGCCCACCATCAAGAGTCGCGGCCGCCGGAGCTGAAGGGAGCCATCGAAAGCGTCGATTCCGAGGGCATCGTGCTCCTGGGGCGGGTGGTGAGAATCACCCAACGGACCGAGCTCTACGGGGACGAGGACCAGGTTCAGGCGGGGCTCGCTGCACTCCGGCCGGGGCTCCTGGTCAAGGCTCGCGGTCCCCTCGAGGGCGAGGTCCTCATCGCCGACAAGCTCAAGCTCTACGCCGAGGGGAGTGAACTCGAGTCCGAAGTGCGCGGCGTGCTCAGTCGAGACGCAGCGGGGCGCTTCTTCGTGGGGGGGATTGGGG
>JALWOP010000011.1 GCA_027083445.1 Planctomycetota bacterium
CCGATGTGATGGCGTCGTGCCAGTCGTTGAATCTGTGCCCGCGTCAACATCAACCCACCCCCAACGACTGCCACTCCGCCTCCGGCACGTTGACCACCACCCGCCAGCGGCGATCGTAATGCCCCTCCCGATGGCGGGCCGGGTCCAGTTTGACCGGGCCGGCGGAACGAATCAGCCCCTCGCTCGGATGAGACAGTTTCGCTAACAGATAGCCCAGCCGTGACCCCAGGCTCTTGCTCCCCATTCGATTGGCATACTCGATCAAAGTGGACACCTCCACCACCGCCAGGGCCGCCCGTAGCGCCCCGGCGACCTCGACGATGCCTCCGGCGTAGCGCGGCTGATCCAGGCTATCCACGATGGACTTGGCCTCGTCGGCGATGAGGAACGGCAATCCGTCCAGCGTCTCGCGCCGGTATCCGAAGAACTTGGAGGGGTGGACGGTGACAAAGCGAAAGCGAAAGCCCTGAAACGACACCGGACGTTTCTTCTTGGTCGTAGCCACGAACACGGTGAGCGGCACCTGTTCGGTGAAGCCGTAAAAGTGCAGGGCCGACCAGTAGGAGACGTAGGCCGGTGTGACCAGGTGACTGGCGATAAAAAGAGGGTTGGACAGTGCCCGTTCCGGCTCCAAGCCCAGAAGCAAGTATTTGCCCTTCTCGACTTCGGCAACGAGCCCCTCTCTTTTGAGCCGGGCAACTAGCCGGTACACTCGGTCACGGGGCAACGTGAAGAGGTCGCCCAGCATCCGGGGGGTGAAGTAGAACAGATCGCGCTGGACGAGTTGGCGGGCGACAGAAATCGGGGCAAGATTTGACTCCATACGGCGGGAAAACCTCCTCGATTTATCCGCCCCAATGATAACACGGAAGGCGCGTGCGCACAATGCGCGACGCGGAGCGTCAGCCCCACCGTTCCCACGCCGGAGCGTGGGAACGAGCCTGTTCACTGGCGACGGATAAATCCGCCGCCTGGGTTTGGGCCTCACGTCCAGGCAGTGGTCAGTCCCAGATCCCTGCCCTCGCTCCCACGCTCTGCGTGGGAGCGGGAGCGTTACCCCAGACGCGGAGCGTCAACCCCGCCGTTCCCACGCCGGAGCATATGAACAGGCAGAATAACCGGCGGCCTATTTTCCGTCCTGCTCCAGAGCGCGGAGTATTTCAGCGGTCTCCTTGTCACGTCCCAGTTTCCGCAACCATGCGGCGGCCTCCCAGCGCACATCGGCGTCCACCGCGTCCCGCGCCAGGGAGAGCAAGTCATCGGCACGGCCCAACCCCATCAGCGACGATGCAGCCATCCGGCGCACATCGGCGTCCACCCTCGCGTCCCGCGCCAGGGACAAGTACGCCTCGGCGGCCTCCTCGACACGCCCCAACTCCCCCAGCGACGCGGCGGCCGCCCGGCGCACCCATCCGTCCACCCCCGCGTCCCGCGCCAGGGACAAGTACGCCTCGGCGGCCTCCTCGACACGCCCCAACTCCCCCAGCGACGCGGCGGCCTTCCATCGCCCCCATGCCTCCACCCCCGCGTCCCGCGCCAGGGACAGGTACGCTTCTGCGGCCTCCTCAACGCGGTCTAGCCTCCACAGCGAAGCGGCAACCTCCCTGCGCACCCATATATACACTCCCGCGTCCCGCGCTAGGGACAGCAGGACGGCAGCGGCCTCCTCGATATGCCCCAATTCCCCCAGCGACACGGCAGCCGACCAGCGCACATCGGCCTCAACCTCCGCGTCCCGCGCCAGGGACAACAGAATGGCAGCGGCATCCTCGACACGCCCCAACTCTCCCAGCGACTCGGCGGCTCTCTCGCGCACCCATCCATCCACCCCCGCGTCCCGCGCCAGGGACAGGTACGCTTCGGCGGTTTCCTCAACGCGGCCCAGTTCCCGCAGCGACGCAGCGGCCTCCCAGCGCACATCGGCCTTCACCCCCGCGTCCCGCGCCAGGGACAAGTACGCCTCGGCGGCCTCCTCGACACGCCCCAACTCCCCCAGCGACGCGGCAGCCGCCCGGCGCACACTCGCCCTCACACCCGCGTCCCGCGCCAGGGAGAGCAGGATGGCGGCGGCCTCCTCGGCGCGGCCCAACTCCCCCAGCGATATGGCAGCCGCCCGGCGCACACTCGCCCTCACACCCGCGTCCCGCGCTAGGGAGAGCAGGATGGCAGCGGCCTCCTCGACACGCCCCAACTCCCCCAGCGACGCGGCGGCTCTCTCGCGCACCCATCCATCCACCCCCGCGTCCCGCGCCAGGGACAACATGATAGCGGCGGCCTCCTCGACACGCCCCAACTCCCCCAGCGACGCGGCGGCTTCTTGGCGCACATTTCCATTCACCTTCGCGTTCCGCGCCAGGGACATCAGAATGGCGGCTGCCGCGTCGCTGGGAGAGT
>JALWOP010000012.1 GCA_027083445.1 Planctomycetota bacterium
GATCCTCTCTCGCAGAAAGGGGGGTAGATCGCGGACCCACTCCTCCACGGCCTGGGAAGGGTCCCCGTAGGCGAAACGCAGGCGCCGCCGAGAAGGCCCCCCCCCGGAGCCCTCCGCCAGGGCGAGGGCCAGGCGAGAGGGGCGCATGAGGTGCACCAGCTCCTCGCGATGGCCCGAATCCGCCAGGGCCAGGTAGAGCGCACCCGACCCCGGGCCGGAGACCTCCCAGGGAGCAGCCGACTCCAGGAGCGTCGAGAGTTCTTCGGGGCGCAGGGTCTCCCCCTCGATCAGCGAGAGGGCGCGATAGACCCCACGCCGGCGCACCTCCGCGCTCCCCGATTTCAGCTCGAGTCGAGCGAGGGTGACGGCGAGCCAGACTCGATCGGTGGGATCGATGCCCGGGTCATCCAGGCCCTCCGCGAGCAGGCGCAGGGCGCGCTCCTCTTCGCCGGAACTGCTCTCGATCGCCGCGCGGGCCCAGGCGAAGTAGGCCCGCTCGTAGGGATCCCGGGCCAGGGACTGGGCCCTGCGTGAGTAGCGCCGGGCAAGGGAATCGTCTCCCCGCAGGTGGGCGTTCCAGGCCAGGCCGTGCCAGACCCAGCCACGCCCGGGGTCGGCGCGTCGCGCACGCCGCAAGAGCGAGTCCCCGCGCTTGCCCGAGAGGCGTCCGGCGAGGTAGAGCAGGACCGGGTCGAGGGGGCGCTGGGCCAGCTCTCGTCGGTAACGTTCGAGGAGGGCCGGGGTGCGCAGCTCCGCGCGGGCCAGATCGTCGAGGAAACGGCGTGGAGCGATCCAGTCGGGCATCAGGTCCCGAGCGCGACGCGCCTCCTCCCGCGCCTCCTCGAAGCGCCCCTCCCGCTCCAAGCGACGGGCGTCGGCAAAGGCCGCCGAGGCACTCGGCGGCACGGCCGGCAGGGGCCGGGGGGAGAGGGTGCCGCAGGCAGAGAGCAGGCAGAAGCCGAGGGAGGGGAGGAGACGCCACATGCCCCCTTGGTACGGCCTCGGGCGGGTGGGGTCCATGGCGGACGGGGATTCCTTGTGCCCCTCGGCCTGCTGCGGATACTGGAGGGATGATCGTGCCGCAATGCCTTCTCCTGCCGGCTCTCCTGTGCGCACTCGGCAGCGTGCCCGCCTTCGCGGAGGGTCGTGGCGCGCAGGCTCCAGAGGCCCTGCCCTATTTCGATGGCCCCCTCGACCAGCTCCTGGAGGAGTGCGCCGAGCGCAATGCGCCCCTGCTGATCCTCTGCTGCAAGGAGGGAGAGGAGGCCAGCGACCGCTTCCGGGACGCCCTGCTGGACAATGGATCCCTGGCCCGCGACCTGGGAGCCGCCGCGGTGCTGCTCGTCAACGATGGAGAGCACCCACGGACACGCATCCAACGCCGCAACGCAGAGGGAAAGCGGGAGAAGATCGAGGTCTGCAGCGCCTTTCACACCGCGACCTGCGAGGTGCACCGGCGCAACTGGAACGCGGTCTACCAGCGCTTTCTCTCCAGCCGAGGAGATGGATCCTGGCCCCTGCCCAGCGCCCTGGTCATCGCTCCGGAGGGGAGCCTGGTCACCCTCATCTTCACCGGCCAGCCCCCCGGTGACGACGCGATGTCCCGGGCGGTGGCCGAGGTGCAGCGCAGTGCCGGCCCGGCGGTCGCCGCCGCCGACCTGGCGGCCCTGCGTAGCCTCGCCGGGGAACTGAAGCGCAGGGTCGCGGCGCAGTCCTGGCCCGAGGCCTGGCACACCTGCGATGCTCTACTCGCGCTGGCTCCCGCGGGCCGCCACGCCAAGGCCGCCCAGGCTCTGCGCCCGCGCATCGAGGAAGGGCTGGTCGAGGCCCTGGCCGCCTACACCAACGCAACCGCAAGCATCGACGAGCGCTACGCAGCCCTGGCCCGCTTCGCGGAGAGCGCCCGGGGTACGCCGATCGAAAAGCAAGCCGCCGCGGCACGGGCCCGCCTGGCCCGGGATCCAAAGCTCGACCCCGAGGTGGTGCGCCGCGTGGGCATCGAGATCGAAGCCGAGCAGTTGCTCACCCGGGCGCGCGGCCTCTTGCGCGCAGGGGACGAGCGCGGTGCAAAGCGCCTCCTGAAGAAGCTCGCGGGCAAGAAGTACAGGGGGACCAAAGCCGCGCGAGAGGCCGAGCAGTTGGCGCGGGAAAAGCACGGGTGAGGCGGGCCCTTGGGGGATGACAAGGCCGTCATCTCACTCTGCGGCACTCGTCCCGAGTGGAGAGGCGTGTGTCCGAACTGAAGCCGTGTGGCGATCGACGCCCCCGGGAGCCTCCCCTGGGGCCTCTCCACCGCCGCGAGCCCTTTTCGGCGAGGAGAGGCGAACCCCGGCCCTGCCGTCCACGTCTAGTGGGTGTACGCTAGAAGTCGAGTCCGACTCCTCCCTTCAG
>JALWOP010000013.1 GCA_027083445.1 Planctomycetota bacterium
GCCTCCTCCAGAGGTAGCCCCTGTAGGGCGGCGATGTGAACGAGGCGTATCGGCCGTTCCTGGGTCATCCCGGCTGAGGTTCAGCACCATCAGCGACCTCAGCGAACGCGCCGTTCCCGCAGCGATAGCGTAGGGAACGTGTGCGGCACCATGGAGGTGTCGCCAGACACAGACGGGCCGGGATCCATTGCTTGCAGGCGGGTTCCCGGTCCGTGCTGTGTCAGCGATACAGCACATGGATTCTATCGAGTGGCACGCCTCCCCGCACGCCCCAACAGCCTGGAGCCTCCTCCCCGACGTCGACGACGTCCGGCCCAAGGCTTGCCCAACCTGCCGAAGCCCCAGTAAACGCGGGCTCATTGTCGATCTCCAGGGCCATGGCGTCCGATGGCGGACCGTCGTCGTCGGACCCGCGATCGCAGGACGCTGCGCGCTCCAGGAATGTTGGGCGCGGCGCTACCGCTGCACGCTCTGCTCGCACACCTGCACCGTGCTCCCCATCGGCGTCATGCCCCGGTACCTCTACAGCGCCTTCGCCATCGTGATCGCCTTCGTCCTCACCGCCGCTGAGCCCCTCGGGAACGAGCTCACGGACGCCCTCGCTTACAAGCGACAAGGCATGAACCTCGTTCGCGCTCGGAAGCCGGGCATCGACTGGCGTTGGCGGTCGATCGGCCGGTGGAAGCGGATGATCTCGACCTGGTGGCCGACGCCCGACGTGCCCAGCCTGCTGGCCATGCTCGCGCGCCGCTCGACCTCCGACGACCTCTGCGGTCGACTGGAGGCTGCCGCCCGGAGCCACGTTCGATGGGGGCTGCTCATGTGACATCGGCTGCCATACTGTTCCCACCATCGGCGTTCCAGGTGTAGAATCACGGAGTCGGTTCTCTTCAGTGCGCACCCCCACAAGGAGAACCACCCGATGAAGAGCCCCAAGCCCAGCCGGAGAGAGCAGATCGCCCTCTTCCGGCATTCCGTGATCGGCGACCTGCTCGCACAAGAGCTTGACCGCGGCGAGCTCAAGGCCGAGCTGCAGCGACGCGCATCTCGTCGCTACCGTCCGCCAGGCGCCAAGGCCTCTCGCACCTACAGCGCCAAGACCCTCCAGCGCTGGTACTACGCGGCGATGGGCAAGCACGCTGCGGGGCTGATCCCCAAGTCTAGGCAGCGCGGCCTCGCCCGCAAACTCACCGACGAACAGCGCGACCTGCTCCTCGAGATGCGACGGGCTCATCGCTCTGCTTCCATCGATCTGATCCTCAGCGAGGCCGTCCGCAACGGGATCGTGGCGGACGGAGACGTCTCGAAGTCGACGCTCACGCGGCTGTTCGCGAGGGAGGGCCTTACACGGCTTCCGAAGAAGCGCTCCACGCGGACCAAGGACGTGCAACGGCGACGCTGGACCGCCAACGCGCCCGGTGACCTGTGGCACGGAGACGTCTGCCACGTCGTGCTCACCGACTCCGAAGGACGCAAGCGCACCGTCTACGTGCACGGGTTCCTCGACGATCACAGCCGCTACGTCCCAGGCCTCTCCGCGCGGGAGACCGAGACCGAGCGCGACATGCTCGAGGTGCTCTGCGGCGCGCTGCTCCAGAATCCGCCGCCCCGGACCCTCTACCTGGACAACGGCGCCTGCTACATCGGCGAGGTCCTCGCGCTCTTCTGTTCCAAGCTGAAGATCCGCCTGGTCCACGCAGCGCCCTACAGTCCCGAATCGCGCGGAAAGATGGAGCGATTCTGGAGGACTGCCCGAGGTCGGTGTACCGATCATCTGCCCGCGACAGCGACCCGCGAGCAGGTAGATCTGGCGCTGTGGTCCTGGCTGGATGTCGACTACCATCGCCGCAAACACGGGTCTCTGATGGGGAAGACGCCCCGCGAGACGTACCGGAAGGGGTCGGTGCGGCGCCCGCTCACGGCCCAGGAGCTGGCTGCTGCCCTCGAGGTCGAGATCAAGCGGAAGGTCGCCAAAGACGGCACCTTCCAGGTCGACTCGGTGGTCTATGAGGTCGACGGTCGACACCTCGCTACGCGCGCGATCACCGTCGTGCAGGACGGGATGACCGGCAAGATCCTGCGTGCCGTCTACGATGGCCGCCCCGTGCGCTTCGGTCGATGTGATCCTGTCATGAACGCCCGGCGTCGCCGTGCTCCGGCCCTGCCACCCGAACCGGTGGAGGACGACCGCTTCGATCCCATCGCCGGCCTGCTCGCTAAGGCACGGGAGGTGGGCGATGAGTGATGGCGTCCAGGAGACCTTCCACCTCACCCGCGAACCCTTCGGAAAGGACGTCCCTGACGAGCTGATCTGGATGGACCAGGGCCGTCAGCGTGCCCTCGACCTCCTGGTCGACACGGTCACCCATCGACGCCACGCGCTCGTGCT
>JALWOP010000014.1 GCA_027083445.1 Planctomycetota bacterium
TCCGCTGCGGGACTCGCCGAGCCCCCCCCCCGAGCAGATCGATGAGTGAATCCAACCCGCGCACCGCCGAGGACATGCCTCTCCCGGGGGGAGACTTCCGCCTCTTCATCACGCGGCTCTCCTTCCAGGGCATGCTCTTCATGGGACTGCTCGAGAACCCCGTCACCGGAGCCCGCAAGGTCGATCTCGACCAGGCGCGCATGATCCTCGCCGACCTAGCGATGCTCCTCGACCGCACCCAGGGCAACCTGGATGCCGACGAGGAGCAGCACCTGCGCAAGGTCATCGGCGACCTCGGCAGCATGCTGGAGAAGGTCGAGGCCTCGGGGTCCCAGTAGTCCCCCCAGGGTCAACCCCGACGCTGCATTGCCCCGTCCCGTCAGGCGGCCCCAGAACTCCGGTTCAGTGGGTGCTTGCTGCCAAGAGGGAACGCAGATCCCCCCGACGCACGGGACCCGCCACCGAAAGGCAGGCCGCATCGGGAAAGAGATGGGCCCGGGCCACACGTTGAACGTCCTCGTCCGTGACCGCCGCGAAGAGGCGCGGCAAGCGCTCGAGTTCATCGTCGGGTAGGCCTTGGACCTCCGCCGCCACCAGGAAGGCCGCACGCCGTGAGGCTCGCTCGAAGCCGAGCACGAAGGAGCCGAGTAGATAGCTCTTGGCGGTCTCGAGTTCTTCCGGGGCGACCGGCTCGTCCTGGATGCGATGCATCTCCGCTCGCATGCCCTCCAGGGCCGTTCCGAGGTGCTCCGGCGAGGTTCCGATGGTCGCGCTGAACATCCCCCGATACCTACCCGCCGAGGAGTGGATGTTGGCCGAGACGCTGTAAGCCAGCCCGAGTTCGTCCCGCAGGTGTCGCCCCAGACGGCTAGTGAACCCCGGTCCGCTTCCGAGTACGTGGTCCATCACCGCCAGGCTGGGCCAATCCGGATCGCTGCGCCGCACTCCCAGGTGGCCCAGGTAGACGTGCACCTGCTCCCGGTTGCGGTAGAAGGTGTCGAGGCGAGCGGCGATGGGCGGGAGGCGCAGAGCCGGCCGCTCCAGCGGTTTTCCCGGTTCCAGTTCCGCGAGCAGACGATCGAGCTTGCGCTTGATCTTCGCCGGCTCGACATCTCCACAGACGCCGATGGTCAAACGGCGCCCCACCCAGGTCCGTCGGCGGTGGCGCCGCAGGTCGCCCGGTCGAATGGCTTCGACACTCTCCAGGGTTCCCCAGGGAGACCGTCCGATCCAGGAGCGCTTGCCGTAGACCAGTCGCCGGAAGCGGATCGCCGCTTGGGAGCGGGGATCGTCCCGCTCCACCGCCAGGCGTGCCAAGAGTCGCTCCTTTTGGCGCTCGACCTCAGCCTTGGGATAGGAAGCCTGGGTCAAGACCTCGCTCATCACCTCGAGCAGGAGGCGCCAGTCCCCTCCCGCGATCGAACCGGTGAGACCCGTCGCATTGCCCGAGAGTTCTCCCCCCGCGGGCTCGAGCAACGCACACAACTCCTCTTCGCTGTGCTGGGTCGTGCCCTGGTCGGCCAGGGTGCCGGCCAGATGAGCGACGCCCTCCTTGCCTTCGGGGTCCTGGGAGTGTCCGCCCGCGACATGCATGCGCACGGCGGTAACCGTCGCCCCCGGGCGGGGAGAGACGATCAGCCGGGCGCCACAGCGCAGATCCAGACGCACGCGCGGCAGGTCGATGCGGGGCAACTTCACGCGGGTAGACTCCAGCCGACGACTCGGCGTTGGCTCGTGAGCAGGCGAGCGGCCACCGCCTGGAGGGATCGAGCGGTGACCTGGTTGCGGCGTTGGGTGAGTTCCAGGGCCAGGGGCCAGGTGGCATCCACGGCGTACTCCCCCAAGTGCTCGGCCAGGTCGGTCACGGTCTCACCCTCGTAGGCCTGGCCCGCCGCCAGGAGTTTGCGCGCTCGGCGCAGTTCCGCCGCCGCCACGCGTTCTCCCGCGAGCCGGATCAGCTCTTCGTCGATGGCCGCCTCCAAGGCCGCCGGTTCGATACCCGGAGCCGCCTCGGCGTAGAGCCAGAAGGCACCACCCTCGCGGCGGGCGTCGTTGCTGGTCGAAATCGAGGTCGCCAGCCCCTGATCGAGGACGAGCCGCCGGTGCAGTCGTGAGAGGCGTCCGGCCGAGAGCAGACTCGAGATCACGTCCAGGGCGAAGTCGTCGTCACTTCCGACCGGCGCACCGGGCCAGGCCATCACGAGGCGCGAGGCACTGTCATCCCACTGGAGACGCACCCGCCGCTCGCCACCGGGCTCCCGCAGGGCGGGCCGGAAGCTGCGCTCCCCGTCGAAGGGTCCCAGATCCAGCCCACCGAAGCGCTCCCGGACAGCTCGCAGGGCCGCCTTGGGTTTCACATCCCCGGCGATGACGACGGTGGCGTTACGCGGGTGGTAAAAGCGCGCGTGGTAGTCCCGCATGCCGTCGGGGGTCATCCCTCCCAGGGCGTCGACATAGCCGATGATCGGACGGCCATAGGGGTGGCAGCCGAAGATCAGCTCCCCCACCTCATGGCTGAGGCGGCGCCAGGGATCATCGAGTCCCATCGAGAGCTCTTCGAGCACGACCCGGCGCTCCGCCTCGAACTCCCCCGGATCGAGCAAGAGACCCTGCATGCGATCCGCTTCGATGTCGAGCGCGGTCTCCCAGCGGTCCGAGGCCAGCTCGAACCAGTAGGCCGTGTGATCGTAAGAGGTGTAGGCGTTGTTGCTACCGCCGAGCAGGGTGGTGACCCGGTCGACCTCGCCCTTGGCGTAGCGCGAGGATCCCTTGAACATCATGTGCTCGAGGAAGTGACTCATGCCCGCCTCCTCGGGTCGTTCGTCGACGGCGCCGACCCGATACCAGGTCATGACCGCCACGACCGGGTCGAGATGGCGCTCGGCGATGAGCACGGTCAGCCCGTTGCGCTGGCGGTGCTCCTGAATGCGGGCCCCGGCGAAGGAGGGCCATCTGGAAACCTTGGGGCTCTTCATCGTTTCGGCCCCACGATCCGCCGCGGAGGTGTCTCCACGCCAGCCGTCTTGCGGCGCCGCTTCTTCTTGCGCCGGGCCTTGGGGTGGGTGCTGCGCGAGCGCTCCTTGGCGGAGGGCGGCCCGAGTTCAAGCGCCAGCTCATCGGTGATGTGCAAGAGACCCTCGACCTCTTCTCGGGAGAGAGCCCGCCACTTACCCGCCTTGAGTCCACGCGTCGTGAGGGGCCCGATCTGGGTACGCTCGAGGGCGACCACCTTGTATCCCACGCGGGCGAAAACGCGCCGCACCTCGCGGTTCTTGCCCTCCTGCAGGGTCACGGACAGGGTCGAACTCTTGACCGTTCGTCGCTTGACGAGAATGCGTGCGCCGGCGGTCTTGCCCTCGGCGAGGTGGATGCCCTCGCGCACCTTGCGCAGCGCCTCGTCAGTGATGCGTCCTTGAACGCGCACACGGTAGGTCTTGGGGACCCCGTAGCGCGGATGGGCGATGCGCTGGGCGAACTCGCCATCGCTGGTGAGCAGAATCAGCCCCGTGCTGTCCTCGTCGAGCCGCCCGACGGTGTAGATGCGGCCCTTGTTCCGGTCGGTGATCAGGTCGATGGCCCGGGGCCGAGTCTCACGCTTCTCGCTCGTGCAGACCACGCCGGAAGGCTTGTTGAGTACGTAGTAGCGACGGGCCGAGCGCTCACGGCCGAGAATGCGCCCGTCGACCTCGACCACCTGGGTATCGGGGTCGACCTTGGTACCCAGGGCGGTGACCGGCATGCCGTCCAAGGTCACCTTTCCCGCCGCGATGAGTTCATCGCAGGCCCGGCGCGAAGCGACTCCGCAGTCCGCCAGGAACTTGTTGAGGCGTACGAGGGGCTCGTCGCGTTTTGCTTCGCGGGCGGAAGAGGTCCGTGCGGGCAGGCGCCGGCCGCTGACCTTGCGCAGTCTGGTCGTGCGAGTCTTGGCACTCCGGGCCTTCTTGCCTTGGGCCTTCTTGCCCTGGGTCTTGCTGCTGCGTGCCTTGCGTCTGGGTCCAGCCATATCAACGGGCCTCCACCCGGAGCAGTTCGAGTTCTCCATCCGCCGACCCGAAACGATGGGACCCCACGGCGGCGGGCAAGAGCCAGCTCTCGCCCCGCTGCATGCGCCACTCGCCCGCCTCTCCCGCCAGGGTTCCAGCTCCATCCAGGACGATGTAAACCCACGGGTGGCCGGCGGTGTCGAGTTCCAAGGGCTCATGTACGCGCAGGATCTCGACGTCGAAGGCGCGGCCTTCGAGCAGGGTGGCGCGGCCGTTGATCGAGCCGGTGAAGTCAGGCGTGATCGGCCCCTGGCAGTGCTGCTCATAGTCGATGGCACGCAGGGCCTCGTCCAGGTGCAGGGGTCGTTCCTCTCCGTCGAGCCCCGGCCGATCCCAGTCGTAGATACGCCAGGTGGTGTCGGCATTCTCCTGGACCTCCACCAAGGTCACCCCCGGACCAATGGCGTGGACCGTTCCAGCGGGTACCGATAGAAACTGTCCCGCCTGCACGTCGAAGCGCTGCAAGAGGTCGATGACGTGGTGGCTATGTGCCTCCGAGGCGAAGGTCGTCGCATCCACATCGGGAGCCAGCCCGAGGTAGACGTGCGCATCCGGCTCGGCGTGCAGCACGTACCAGCACTCGTCCTTGGGTTCGCCCCCGAGCTTGGCGGCACAGCTCGCATCGGGATGCACCTGCACCGAGAGGGGCTCATCGGCATCGAGATACTTGACGAGCAGGGGGAAGCGGTCGTCCGCCGAAGGTTGCGCCGCACCGAGCAGGTCCTCGCGTTCGGACATCATCAGGCCCGTGAGCCTGCGGCCGTCATAGTCCCCCCCGTCAACGACGGAACTCATCGCGTCCCGATCGGCAAGGGTCCAGATTTCGCCGACGGGGCCGTCGACGGTGAGTCCGCCCGGGACGAAGTTCTCCAGGCGCCGCCCCCCCCAGATCTTGGTCAGCGGGCGCGGGTGGAAGCGGAGGGGTTGGATGAGAGTCATGGTCGCCGGGGCGAAGCCGGACAGGTTATCCGCTGGTTCCAGGGGCGTCGACCGCTTCCCTCACTCGTCCGTGGAAGCACTCCCCAGGAGGCGAGCCGCCTCGGCCAGGGCGGTCGCCTGGTCCTTGCCGCCGGCGATCATGTCGGCGATCTCCTCCACCCGCTCGGGACCCTCCAGGCGGGAAACCTGCGTGCGGGTGCGTCCCCCCCCGGTCGCCTTCTGAACGCGCAGGTGCCGATCCGCGACCGCGGCGATGGAGGGCAGGTGGGTCACGCAGAAGACCTGGTGGTGGCGGGAGAGGGCTGCCAGGTGCTCCGCTACCCGGGGTCCGAGGCGTCCACCGACCCCCGCGTCCACTTCGTCGAAGACCAGAGTGGGGGTGGACTGGCGCACCGCCAGGGCTCCGCGCAGGGCGAGCAGGATGCGGGCCGCCTCGCCGCCGGAGGCGACGGCGGTCAGGGGTCCCATCGCCTCCCCGGGGTTGGCGGCCAGTTGAAACTCGACCCGCTCCGCTCCCCGCGGCCCCAGCCCCTTCAGGGTCGGATCACCCAGGGGCAGGAGAGCCACGTCGAAGCGGGCCGCCCCCAGCCCCAGGTCCGCCAGGCCGCTCTCCACCGCCTGGGCGAGCCGCTTGCGCAGCCCACGCCGGGCGCGGGTGAGGCGCGCGGCCGCCTGCTCCGCGCTACGGCGAGCCTTCTCCTCCTCGCGGGACAGCTCCTCCCGGCCCCCGGCGGTCTCTTCGAGCCGAGCGAGCTCCTCGGCCAGATCCTCCCGCAGGGAGGCGAGTTCGAGGGGCGTGACGCGGTACTTGCGCGCCAGGCGCTCCAACTCTCCCAGACGCTGCTCGAGCTCCTCCAGACGGCGCGGGTCCGCTTCGATCGAGGCGAGAAAGCTGGAGAGCCCCCCGACCGCCTCCTCGAGGTGAGCGGAGGCCTCGCGCATCGCCTCGGCCGGGCCGGCGAGGGAGTCGACCCGCTCCTCCCAGCTCTCGAGCTCCCGCTCGGCGCGGCGCACCACGTCGAGGGCGGCTCCCTCACGCCGGCTGAGCTCCTCGAGCAGGGTTCCAAAGCGCGCCGAGAGCTCTTCGGCATGCCGGAGGCCCTGAAGCTCGCAACGCAGGGCGGCCAGCTCCTCCTCCTCCGGAGGATCCGCCTCGTCGAGCTCCCCCACCTGGAAGCTCACCAGGTCGAGCCGCTCGAGACGCCCCGCTTCGTCGTCGTCGAAGCTCTCGAGTCGCCTGCGCAGCCCGAGCCAGCGCTCGCGCCGCTCACGGTAGCCGGCCAGGGCCTCTTCCAGCTCGCCAAAGGAGTCGAGCAAGCGACACTGCTCTTCGGGATCGAAAAGGATCTGCTGCTGATTCTGTCCGTGGATCTCCACCAGGCGAGCGGCCAGCTCCCGCAGGATGCGCTGGGTCACCGGCCGGTGGTTGACGTGGGCCCGGGAGCGACCGTCGCGGCCGATGGTGCGGGTCAGGATCAATTCGAGCTCACCGTTCTCGCCCCCCTGCTCCGATCGCGCTTGGGGCAGGTGGCGATCGATCCAGGCCAGGGCTTCTCTGCCGTACCCGCCCGGAGCGAGCAAGAAGCGCCCCTCGACCCGCGCTTCACTCGCGCCGCGGCGTACGAGACTGGAACGTGCCCGGGAACCACGCAGGAGCTCGAGGGCGTCGATGAGCAGGCTCTTCCCCGCCCCGGTCTCCCCGGTGATCACATTGAGACCACTGCCGAAGTCGAGTGCCACCCGCTCGATCAAGGCCAGGTCGGTGATGTGGAGCTCGCAGAGCACGCCCGGAGGATCGCAAAGGTCCCAGCCGAGTTTCAATCGCCGCCCACGAAGCCCCGCACATTTCCCCAGGGGTTGGCGGAGGCACCCAGGAAATACCGATCTCGGTGAAGCCGAAAGGGGGCCCGTGGGCATATCTACGGCGGAACGGGCACTGACCGCCTCCGTCGAGCTCGCAAGGTGGGTTCCACACGGCCCGAGAGATGAGACGCGCTGGGATGGCGGCCAAAGGCCGCCATCCCCCCCTACCCCTCGAGTCCCGTCCCATCTTGGGGCCCACGGAGAGAGGCCGACAGCCCCCCCAGCTCCTCGCTGCGCCCCAGCTCGAGCTTCCAGCCGTGTCGAGCAGCCACCTCTCCGGCGATCGCCAGCCCCAGCCCACTGCCCCCGGGGTAGCGACTCCGGGCGGCGTCCGCCCGCCAGCGGCGCTGGGTCAGGCGCGGGAGCGCCTCGGCGGGAATCCCGGGCCCGTCGTCGTGCACGCACAGGGAAAACTCCCCCGCCGAACGGGCCAGGACGATCGCGACGTGGCCGCCTCGATCGACATAGCGCACGGCGTTGTGCACCAGATTGGAGAGGGCCTGCTCGATCAGGGTGACGTCCCCGCGCACGAAGATGCTCTCCCCCGGAAGAACCGCATCGAGGGAGACCTGCATCTCGCGGGCCAGGGGTGCATGCCGGTCGAGCACGCGCTGGACCAGGGGCAAGAGATCGAGCCGGTCGCGCTGGAGGGGCGCCCCCGCCCCCTCGAGCTTGGCGGCGGTGGAGAGGTTGCGCAGGAGGGAGCCGATGTAGTGGGCCTCCTCCAGGGCGCCGGAAAGGATCGGCAGTTGGGCCTCCCCGGCCTCGCGGCGCAGCCCCATCAGGTGCCCCTGTAAGACGGTCAGGGGTAGCATGACGTCGTGGGTCACCGCCTCGACGAACTCGCGCAGGCTGCGCTCCCGCGCCTCGAGAGCATCAGCGTGATTGCGCAGCTGCTGGCCGGCGTCGTTGAAGGCCTCGGCCAGCTCGGTGATCTCATCCCGGCCCTCGACACGCACGCGGGTCGTGTAGTGGTCCCCGGCTGCGCGCTGCACGTCGCCGGTCAAGCGTCGCACGCGACGCACGAGGGGACCGGCTGCTCCCAGAACCGCCAGCAGGATCAAGAGGCCGACGGCCAGCGCACCCCAAAGGAACTCCCAGGCCAGGCTGGGGGCGAGCCCGGGGTGACCCACGCCCAGCACCACAGCGCAGGGGCTCTGGGGGTCGTCGAACCAGGGCATGCGCAGGGCCAGAAGCAGCTCCTCGCGCTCGAAGATCGATCCTTCCCAGGCCCGCGGCTCCCCGGCCAGGAGAGCGGCGCGCATCGATTCCGATAGGAGGGGAGCGCGGGGGTTGGCGCTGGTGAGGTCGGCTCGGTAGGCGAAGAACTCGACCGGCACGGGCCCGGGGGCCAGGCCCGGGGGACGATGGCGAAGCTGGGCCGGCCCCGGCCGAGCGGGCCCCCTTCCCAATCGCGGGTCGGGCCTCAGGGGTCGAATCTCGGGCCAGGTCTCGGGAAAGCGCTCGCACTCCTCGCGTCCTCCCGAGAGCATGCGCCTCATGATCTGCCGCTCCAGCCCCGAGAGGGCCGAGCGGTGCTCGGCGTAGCGCCGGGCGGCAAAGACGGCGCCGATCAGGGGAATGCCCGCCGCCAGCACGGTCAGGGCCAAGCGCGGACGCAGATTCACCGCGGGGCCTCGAAGCGATAGCCGACGCCCCAGACGGTCTTCACGCAGCCGGCCAGTCCGCCGAGCTTCTTGCGCAGGCGCGAGATGTGAACGTCGAGGGTCCGGGCGGTGCCCTCCCGCTCGGGATCGAGCACCTGTTCGGCGAGCCAGCCCCGTTCCAGGGCCGCGCCGGGCCTGCGGGCGAGGGCGACGAGGAGGTCGTACTCGGCCCGGGTCAGTTCGAGCTCTTGCCCGGCGGCGAAGACGCGGCGGGCGGAGAGGTCGATCGCCAACTCGCCCACCTCGATACGCCCCTCGAAGGATGCGGTGGGGCGACGCAGCCGCGCCTGCACGCGCGCCAGAAGCTCCTCGGGCCAGAAAGGCTTGGTCAGGTAGTCATCCGCCCCCAACTCGAAAGCGCGCACCTTGACCGCCGCATCGCTCTTGGCGGAGAGGACCAGGACCGGAACATCCGCGCCGCTCCGGCGCACCGACCTCAGGATGTCGAGGCCGTAGGTCCCCGGCAGCATCAGATCGAGGATCAGGAGCTGGTAGTCCGAGGGGTCCCGCGTCAGGGCCTCGTCGCCATCCTGGACCCACTCGACGCGCAGCCCCTCCCGCGCAAGCCCGTCGCGCACCTGCGGTCCGAGCATGGGATCGTCCTCGACCAGGAGGATGCGGGGGCTCGGGTCGGAAGGGGTGGGGTCGTGCCTGCTCATGGGCTGCCGTCCGGGAACGTTACCCCACTCCTCGCCCCAATTTCTTGCGCAAACCTGAAGCGGGCCTCAGCCCGAGCCCCGGCTCTCGCCAGGGAAGGCGTAAAAAAACCGGCGCCTTCAGATCGGCGTAAGAACCGCGGTCGAGCCTTGGGACGTGAGAGTCGGATCCCCCTCCCTCGACCCCTTTCTTGCGACCCATGAAGAAACTCCTCTTGCTCCTTGCCGGTGAAGGTGAACGGCACCAGACCGGCTACGGCCGGGATCACTCGCAAGCCGAATGATTCTGCCAGTTTTAATCCGAATGCTGTCGCTCCCATTTTCGGTATGGACAGACCTCCCGTGGCGATTACCAGAGCATTGGCATTGAAATCTCCCTTGTTGGTACTGAGTATGAAC
>JALWOP010000015.1 GCA_027083445.1 Planctomycetota bacterium
GGTGGGGGCGCTGCCCATTCCCAAGGCCGCCCCATGCCCCCGCGGCCAGCAGGCAGCGACCCTCGCGCTCCCCTCGGGGATGGGGGCGCGTCCGGGGAACTCGACCCGCCGACGGCCGAGTCCCCTTCCAGCGCAGTCGGAGAAGTAGAGGTTCACGGAACCCCGTCCAACGGAAAGCTGCCCCGAAGAAGAACAGCAAATCCACCGGCCCCCGCCGGCGTCGCTCTGAACGAGAAACCGGGCCTGGCCTCCGGAGGGGAGGTCGAAGATCCGGGAGAGTTCCACGCGCGGGTGGGGAGGGCTTCCGCCGGGCAGCACACCTAGCAGCAGGAGGAGCAGGATGGAGGGCAGGGGGAGCATGGTGATCTCCCCGGGAGACTGTGCGCTCGCTACCGGGTTGCACCCGGCGGGGAAAAAACACACCCCCACATCTTCGATCCACCAGGGGGGTCGGGATGGGCTGAGGATGAAGGTCCCCGAGCCGAGGAGCCCTGCCGGGAACCGCGAGGAGCCCCGAGTGGGCCGGAGCCCGCGACGTTAGACTGCCGGCAATGGCCAGGCCTTCGGTGGAGCAACTCGCGGCAGGGGTCCTCGGCGGGAACCGACCGCTCCTCGCCCAGGCGATCACCCTGGTGGAGAGCCAGGTGGAGGTGGATCAGGAGGCGGCGCGGGAACTTTTGGCGCGGGTCAGCGCCGCCGCGGGCGGGAGTCACCGAATCGGCATCAGCGGCGTGCCCGGAGTGGGCAAGAGCACCCTGATCGAGAGCCTCGGCTGTCGGCTGGTCGAGGCGGGGCATCGCGTAGCCGTGCTGGCGGTGGACCCCTCCAGCACCCTCTCGGGTGGATCGATCCTAGGGGACAAGGCGCGTATGGATCGGTTGGCCCAACTCGAGGGCGCCTTCATCCGCCCCTCGCCCAGCGCCCAGACCCTTGGCGGAGTGGCACGCCGCACACGCGAGACCTTGACCCTCTGCGAGGCGGCCGGCTTCGATGTCGTCCTGGTCGAAACCGTGGGCGTGGGACAGTCCGAAACCGCCGTGGCCGACATGGTCGACTCCTTCGTCGTCCTGGTCCTGCCCGGCGCGGGCGACGAACTGCAGGGCATCAAGAAGGGTATCCTCGAGCTGGCCGACCTCGTCGTCATCAACAAGGCCGACGGCGAACTGGCCGCTGCCGCCCGCAGCGCGGTCCAGGACCACTCGGCCGCCCTGCGCTACCTGCCCCGCAGGGAGGGGGGCTGGACCCCCCGAGCCCTGGCGGTCAGCGCGCGCACCGGGATGGGGCTGGATGAACTCTGGCAGGCGATCGAGGAACACCGCGCCACCCTGGAGCAGCAGGGTCGCCTGGAAGAGCGGCGCAGGAGACAACGGGTGCGCTGGATGTGGAACCGCATCGAGGAGGGCCTTTTCACCTCCTTTCGCCGTGACCCCCAGGTGCAAGCGGAGCTGGGAGGGGTCGAGGCAGCGGTACGGGAGGGCCGCCTCGAACCCGAGGATGCCGCCGCCAAGCTCCTGGCGGAGTTCGGGGGTGGCGCGACCCGCGCGAAGGAGGCGGAGACTTGACCGGGGAGGAAGCGCCCCGCGGGCAGAGGGACGCCGGTTGATCCGCCGGCTGAAGCGGAGGAGGCGATCAGAAGATCGTCAACCACACCTGGTCCCTCCGTGGCCTTCGGCAGATCGCTATGCCGTCGCTCACCTCCCCTGCCGTGATCCACCCACATTAGGTGCAGAAGATGCCGAAAAAAGCACCTTGGGCGAGACGAACGAAACCCATCGGACCCAAGAGGGTTACGTCCTTGTTCTTAGCTTGACCAACCTACGATTCTACCGTAGAAAGGGAAGTGCGGGGTGGCCCCCGATGACAATCTTGGAGAACCCGATGGCAACGTCGAAGAAATCAAGCTGCCTGAAGGCTGCGTTTCTCCGCAGCCCCATTGGCTGCAAGGGCTGCCGCGCGAACATGTGGGTCTCGGTCACCCGTGACTCCGACAATTTCTTGGTCGAATTCAGGGCGTGTTCTTCAAAGTGGTCTGGAATTAGAACTAGGAGGTTTTCTTGTCCCGCCAACTCGTACTGATTGGGGCTGTGGTTCTCGCTCTTGGTGCTGCTTGGCTAGCCTTCCATTCCAAAGGGACGCTGGCAGTAACAGACCCCGTGCGGGGTGCCTCGAGGACTACTCCCCGGGATTCCGTCGGCACGGTCGGAGGCACGCTCCTTGATGAAGATGATGGGGTCGTTTCGGGCACCAGGGTGGAGGCAGAGCAACAGTTTCGGTGTAAATTCTCACTCGGTGTCCATGCTGAGGTAGATGCGTCCGGTCTCCCACTCCTCTGAGATCTCGATCGCGACAGCGCTGACGAGTCGGAGCAGGGAGGCGGCG
>JALWOP010000016.1 GCA_027083445.1 Planctomycetota bacterium
GGTCCACGCCCAGCTCCGTCAGCAGCTTCGTGAAGCGCGAGATCCCCCGCCACGACCAGAAGGCCGAGCCCTTGTCGTGCAGCACGCTCTCGGGCTTGCCGTGACGCTCGACGGCGGCCTCGAAGGTGTGGATGACTAGGTCCGCCCGCTCGGCGTCGTCCACGCCGTGGCCCACCACGAAGCGCGAGTAGTCGTCCAGCAGGATCAGGGTGAACGTCGGAGCGCGGTTGATGTAGCGGTGCACGAAGTCCAGGTGCCACATCTGGTTCGGGCGCGTGGACTCGAAGGTCTTGTCGTGCGGCTGACGCTTGATCTTCGGCGGCCGGTAGCCGGCCTCCTCCATCACCCGACGCACCGTGTTCACCGACACCTTCACCCCCTGCCGGCGGAGCTGGTTCTTCACCTGGCTGGGGCCCAGACCCGGGTGCTTGCGCCAGATCTCCAGGATCTCCCGGTCGCGCAGGGCCTCGACCTCGGCGGGGTCCGGATCGCTCGTCGGCGACTCCCCCTTGCCCGCTGCGGCGAGACGGAGCTTGCGGCGCCACTCATAGATCGTCCAGCGGCTCACCCCGTGCTCCTGGCTGGCCGCCGTCACGCCGTGCTGATCGGCGTACTCCAGGACCTGCGCCCTCTGGCTCGGCGTGTACGACTTCGCCACCCTCCGGGGCTTCGGCGAGGGAGGGGACGGCGAGGCCGCAGCCGCCGGCTCGGCCTCACCCGCCCGCTTCAGCCAGCGGAACACCGTCCCGTTCGGGATGCCCAGCTTCCGGGCCGCCGGGCGGATGCCCAGCTCCCGCGCCAGGCGCACCGCCTCAGCCTTCTCCTGCTCCGTGTACGTGCGCCGGGACGCGCTCTCTTCTTCCATCGCTCACCTCCGACACCACCGAGCGGCACCCGGAGAGGTGTCCCGGGTTTCACCCTCGGTGGGCGGTGGTCAGCGTGGGACAAGAGCACGTAGTGGAGCAGGGCGTTGGTGGCATCCTCGGCGGACTTCGGTGTCTGCTGCGCCAACAGCTCGTTGACCAATGCCTCCCCTGCCCCGTGGGGGTTGTCGGACAGGTGGATGGTCCGCTTCGGCCGCGGCCCCTTTCGGCGCCGCTTCTTGTGCCCCTTGCGCCGGGTCGAGGGCTTCTTGGTGTACTCGCGCTTGCCGAGCAGGCTGGCGCGGGCGGTCTTGTACCAAGCCGTGCCCTCCTTGCTGTCCGGGCCGTAGCGCGCCTTGGCGTAGTCCGAGAGATGCTCGGTGGCGTGGTAGAAATCGAGGAGTGCGACGGTGTCATCTGGTAGCTCTGGAAGCACTCGTTCCCAGATCCAGGGCATGCCGTCTGCCAGCAGGACCACCTGTGGTGCCATGGCGCCGGTAGGGATCAGCCGCTTCACGAGCTGGCGCACCTTCTCGGCAACCGCCTGGCAGTCATCCCAGGTGTACTCGCCGCCCAGATGTACCACATCACCGCTGTGCTGGTCGATGCACCACAGCCGGATCCCGTTGATCATCTTCCACTTGGCGGTCCAGGTCTCATCGACGTACCGGCGGAGGGCATGGGCGTCGGTGGACAGGTAGAGCAGCGGGCGTCCCGTCAGCCCGTCGCGCGTCGCCCGCTCCTGCAAGATCTCCGTGACCTGTTCGGGGGCCCGATAGGTCCACTCGGGACCCATCAAGCTGCCCGCCGCTGAAAGGTGGCGCGAGATCGTGGTGTCCTCGACCTCGCAGGCTCCATGGGTGAAGGTGACCAGGGCCTCTTCTGCCTGCCGAAATGGAAGATGACTTCCAAGCTTGGCTTCCCACTCCACACACAGCTCCGAGGACCGGCAGTGAGGATGGAGAGGAAAGACCTTCGAGCGAGCCGGCACTCGAGTCTTCCCAGCTTCGTCGCGGAAAGCGAACAGGGGTACACACACCTTGCCCAGCGTAGTGGTCTGCGTCAGCCAGTAGTCGCGATCCAAGCGCCAGCGCACCTTCGAGTTCGACGCTGAAGCCTCGCTGCTGACTTCCCAACAGGCCCAACTCAGCATGGCCAGCAACAGCGCCTGGCCCACCTCGAGAAGCACTCCCCACACGGCGGTCTCCGCTGCTCGGCCCGACAGCGGTCCCTCGACGAGCACGCGATCCAGGGCGTCTGCGAGGACCTTCATGACTTCTTGCTTGATCAACTCAGGCGAACAGGGCATCTGGGAGAGGGTGGTCACGGAGCGTGCCTCCTGCTGGATGGTCCAGCGGTTTGGTTTTACACACGCTCTGTACCACCCACCTTCGCCTCAGACGAGCAGCCCGATTTGCCCATGGTGACCGGGTCTTGAATCACGCCCCTGTGCACCTGGGTGAGCACCAGCCCCTCGTCCAGTTCTGTGCGGCGCAGCGGGCGGCCCACCGG
>JALWOP010000017.1 GCA_027083445.1 Planctomycetota bacterium
GGGCAAGGTAGGCGGCTCCGGTGCCTGACCGATTGGAGCGCCTGGGAGTTGCGGATCAAGCCTGGAGAGGGGGAACCGGCGTAGACTCTGCCCGTGATTTTCCTCCCCCTTCTCCTTGCCCTCTCGCCCGCGCCCCAAACGGGGAGCGACGTCCTGGATGCCGCCGCCCTCGCCTTCTCCCAAGATCGGCCCCGGGAGGCCCTGGATGAACTCCTCGAGTTCGTCCGAGAGGGGGCGCAGCGCCTCTCCAGCCTGGAGGGCGAAGCCGCCTCGACCCTGGCCGACGAACTCGAACTGGCCCTGGTTTGGCGGACCTGGCTCGGGGAGGGGAGTGGCGACGGTCTGCTCGACTCCACTGCGGCGGAGGCCGCGGCGGCGATCCAGGTCGACCCCGGCCACGGGATGCTCTACGCCCGCCTGGCGCGCCTGGCCGGAAAGGAGCTCGAGGAGCTGGCCCCCCTCTGCGACTGGGAGTTCGTCGGCCCCTTCGACAACGAGCGCGGCCAGGGAATGCTGACCACCCTCCCCCCGGGCGAGGACCCCTTGGGTCTCACCTATCCCGGCAAGGTGCGGCCGGTCGGCTGGCGGCGTCTCCCCTCCGAGCCGCCGCGCTCGGGGATCGTGCGCTTCAGCCGCCTGGTCGATCCCTCCTCCCAGGTCTGCATCCTGGCCCGCACCTGGATTCGCAGCGCCGAGGCGCGCCGCGTGTTGCTCCTGCTGGGAGCCGAGGAGGAGGTGCGCGTCTGGCTCGACGGCGAACCACGGCTGGTCGTGCTCGGCGCCCACGATCTTGCTCCGGATACCTGGTGCGTCCCCCTCGAGCTCGCCGAGGGCTGGAATGAGCTCGCCCTGGAGGTCGGCGGCGGAGAGAGGGCGCCCGCCTTCACCGCGCGCCTCGTCCTGCCACAGAGCGCCGAGCCCCTGCGGCTCGAGGTCCAAGGCGAGCGTCCCGAGGGGGCGCCCGCCTATCCCTTGCATCCCGCCGAGGCTCCCCCCGCGCTCACGCGGCCCGGGGTGAGCCGCAGGTGCGCGGGAGAGAGCGACGAGGGGGAGACCCTCTTCCGCCGGGCGCTGCTCGAAGCGGTCCACTGCAGCGAGCCCCGTCAGGAGCGTCCCGGGTCGGCGACCATCCAGGAGTGCCGCCGACGGCGCGGGCCGCTCCTGCGGGACGACCTCCTGGCCCTGCGTACCCTGCGTCGGCGGGGGGCCAGGGTCGAGGAGGAGGACACCTCGGAATGGCTCGCGACCCTCGACGCGATGCTCCAGCACTACGGACCCCTGCCCTACCTCCTGCGCCGGCGAGCGCGTCACGCCTGGCGTGCCCAGCCGACCTACGCTCGCGCCCTGGAGTATCTGGGTCAGGCCCTGGAGAGCGCTCCGGGGAGTCTTTTCGCCCGTCGCGATCACGCACTCGTCCTGGAACTGGCGGGTCAGGGTGCTCTGGCCCAGGCGCAGTGGCGTGCCCTCGCCCGGGATGAGGCGCTCTCCGCCTATCCGGGCCTGGCCCTCGACGTCGCGCGCCACCTGCCTTCGGTCCACCCCGCTCGCGCTTCCCTCTGCGCACCCGCGCGGGCGGCCGGGGATCCCGGTGCGATCGCCCTGGCACGGCGCATCGAGGAACGCGCCCGGGGGAGCTACGGCGCACGGGACGTGCTCGCCACCCTGGAGGAGAAGCTCGCCCACGACCCGTGGAGCGTCAACGCGCGCAAGGAGGCGGCGGGGGATCTGCTCACCCTGAACGCGCCGGGCGAGGCCCTCGAAGTGCTCGACGCCGCCCTGGCCTTCGCCCCGGACCGTGCCGGCCTGCACCGCCTGCGCGCCCGCGCCCTGCTCTTGCTCGGTGATGTCGAGAGCGCGGTGAACAGCCTCGAAACCGTCGTCGATCTCGACTTCGCCAGCGATGACGAGCGGCGGCTGCTCGACCACCTGGAGGCCCAGGGGGGCGAGCCCTTCCAGACCCCCTTCGTCGAGGAGCTGGAGTCGATTCTCGCCCGCCGAGCGGGGGACCTGCCGCTCGATGCGGAGGTTGCGCCCCGTGAGGTGCTCTCCTACCAGCGCGTCGTCGAGGTGCAGCCCAACGGGACCGCCAAGCGTTACCTGCACCAGGTCGAGCGCATCCTGACCGAGACCGGTGCGCGGGACCTGGACCGGCGCGCTTTCCGGGTCTGGCCCGGGGACGAGGAGGTGCGCGTGCTGCGCGCGGACGTGCTCCACCCGGGCGGTGAGCTCGAGAGCGGTCGCACGGGACGTACGGGCCGGCACGGGACGGTGGTCGTCGACCTGCCGCCCCTGGCGGTGGGGGACATCGTCGACCTGGAGTGGCGCCACGACGACCTGCGCACGACCCACTTCGGAGACTACTTCGGTTTCGACGCTCCCTTCTCCCCCGACCAGCGTCTGCCCGTGCGCGAGAGCGAGATCGTGCTGATCGTGCCGGAGGGTTTCCCCCTGACCCTGAACGCGCGCTTGCCCGAGGGGGCCGAGCACAGCCAGGAGAAGCGCGAGGACGGCGCGACGATCCACCGCTGGGTCGCGCGCGACCTCTCCCCCCGGCGGGTGGAGCGCTTCCAGCCTCCGCCGGTCGAGGATGCGCCCCGGGTGCAGGCCAGCTCCTATGCGAGCTGGCAGGAGTTCGGCCGTTGGTGGTGGAACCTGATCGAGGATGAGCTCGAGGTTTCGGAGCCGATGGCGGCCAAGGTGGCCGAGCTCTGCGCGGATGCCGCCACGCCCCTGGATAAGCTGCGCGCGATCTATGACTTCGTCGTCACCGATGTGCGCTACAACGCCTGGGAGTTCGGCGTCCACGGCTACCAGCCCTACAGCGCGCCGGTGATCTTCAGCCGCCGCTTCGGTGACTGCAAGGACAAGGCGATCCTCCTGCGGGCGTTGCTCTCGGAGGCGGGGATCGAAGCCTGGCCCGTGCTTTTGCGCATGGCGCCGCGGCGCTACGAGGAGGACCACACCCTGGCCCTGGTCGGGGACTTCAACCACTGCATCGCCTACGTTCCCGCCCAGGAGGGCATCCCCGAGATGTTCCTCGACGGCACCGCACGGCTGCATCCCCTCGAGGTGCTGCCCGACGCCGACCGGGGAGCCAAGGTGCTCATCGTGCGCGCCGATGGGGCGCGCACGGCGCGCATTCCCTTCCCCGAGCCCGAAGCGAACACCCTGCGCGACGAGATCCGGGTCGATCTCACGGCCGGGGAAGGAGCTGCGGTCACCCTGGTGCGCCGGCCCATGGGGCGCTGGGACCCCCGCCACCGGCAACGGTTCACCGGCAACGCCACCCAGCGCTCCGAGGAGGTCGAGCGCTTTTTGACCTCGATGTTCGGGGCGCTGCTTGCTCCCCCCAGCCTCGACCCGGTCGATTTCGAAGACTTGACCCGGCCCCTGGAGCTGCGTTTCCAGGCGCAGGTGCAAGAGGTGGCCCGTCCGGCGCAGGGGGGCTATGAATTGCCGACCACCTTCGACCCTTTGAACCTCCTGGTCGATCTGGCGTCGGAGCCGGAGCGAAAGACCGATCTGTTGCTCGACGTGCCTTGGGTGCGTGATACACGCATCGAGTACCTCCTGGGCGAGGGCCGGCGCGTGGTCGATCCTCCCGAGCCGATCGAGCTCGAGACCGAGGATGCCGCCTATCGTCGAGTCGTCGAGCCGAGTGAGGCGGGGGTCGTGGTTTCGGAGCGCTTCACCCTGCGCACCCACCGCATACCGCTCGAGCGCTACCCGGCCTTCCGGGAGTTGTGTCGCGCCGTCGATGCCGCCCAGGACGCGGCCCTGCGTGTGGAGGGAGTCCGATGAGTCGTTCGATGCTTGGATTCGGAATCGGTCTGGTCCTCCTCTTGGCAGGCGGCAGTCGTGCCCAGGAGCTGGATGCGCGCACCATCGTCAGCCACCCCCTGCGCTGGGAGGGGCGTTTTGCCGAGGCGGCCCAGGACCTCGTCGCGCGGTTGGAAGAGCGGCCCGCTTCACCCCTGGCGGCTACCGCCTGGGCCGAGGTCTCAGACCTCCTGCACCTGGCCGACAGCGCCCTCGACCCCGCGCGCCTGGCCCGCATCCTGGAGCGCACGCGGGGGCCCCTGGCGCGCCTGCGTGCCGGTGAGCTGTTGGTGGGCGCGGCTCGGCGCACGCGCTTTTCCGAGCATCCCTTCACCCTCGAGGGGGACATTTGGAAGTACGCCGTGCGTCACTGGCGTGTGCTGGGCCCCTTCGGTCCCCTCGACCACCCCGCGCCCCTGCGGCTGCCCCCGGGGCCGGGGAGTCCCGAGCTCGGTCTGACCGCGACCCATCCCTCCAGCTTCGGGGTGCCCCTGGCCTGGCGTCCCTTGGAGCGGGCGGCCAACCAGCTTTACGTCCTGCCCGGTAGGGGCATGGCCCACAGCGGTGATGGGTTGGTCTACCTCTCGGCGCACCTGGCCCTTGCGGTACCCGAGGCGCTGCTCGAGATCGACTGCCCGGGGGAGTTCCAGGTCTGGTGGAACGGAGAGCTCGTGTTCGACTTGCCCGCCCGCGGGCCGGGCCGGGGGGAGAGTCGCTTCCTGGTGCCGGTCGCCGGTTCGGGTTGGAACGAGCTTTTGATCCGCACCGAGAACCGCATGGGGGTGCGCGTGGCAGCGCGCATCGTGGCTGCCGGCGGCCAGGGAATGGCTGCCTTCGAGGAGTGGCAGGGGGAGGGGATCCCTCCCCGGCCCGACTACGTCGCGCCCCACATCTCCGTTCCCGCCGACCCGATGCCGGCCGAAGGCTGGGGGAGGGCCCTGTGGGCCCTGGAGCGCGTCGATCGGGGACGGGCCGATCAGGCTCTGGCCGCCGTGCCGCGGGAAGAACTCTCGGGGGAGTTGCAGCGTGCTTGGCTCCGGGTGCGTTTCGAGGCTCTGGCGCGGTCGAGTCACCTTCCCGATGAACTGTTGCGTCGTTCCCTGGTCGCGGTCGAAGAGGAGATGGAGGCTGCCGGCGGGCTCCTGCCCGAGGTCTGGGCCCAGCGTGTGCTGCGCCTGACGAGCGAGGACAAGCCCGAGGAGGCCTTGGCGGAACTCGATGCTCTGGAGGCGGCCCTGCCCCCCTGCGTCACCTTCGCCCTCTTGCGGCCGATGGCACTGGCGGCCCTGGATCGCACCGGTGTGCTCGCCCTGGATGAGTTGCGTCGCCTGCGCGGACTTTTCCCCAGCTCGGGGCGCTGTGCATCGCTGCTCGCGGAGCGGTTGGAGCGCCGCGGCGATCCCATCGGGGCGCTACCCCATTGGCGCGCGGCCCTGGCCGCCTCGGGGGATGACAGCGAGATCCAGGAGCAGGCTCTGGGGGCGATGGCCCGGGCGGGTGGTGAGTCCCTGAGAGAGGCCCGTGCCTGGCTCGAGGGGTGGATCGAGGCGGCTCCCGATCTGCGTCGTCCGCGGGAGCTTTACCAGGCTCTGCTGGAGGCATCGGGAGCCGACGGGGAGCTCGAAGAGCTCTTGCGCGATCGTCTGGAGCGGGCTTCGGCCGACGATCCCCGGCCGCGTCGGGCGTTGAGTGAGTTCTTGATCTCCCGTGGCCGCTTCGAAGAGGCGCGTGGGATTTTGGAGTCTCTTTTGGCGGCGGACCCGGGGGATCACGAGGTGCGTGCGATCCTGTCGCGGTTGGGGCAGCCCAGTCCGGCCGAGCGTTTCTTCCAGGCCTTCGCTCCCGATCGGGAGGAGGCTTTGGCGGCGGCCACGGGTGCGAGCGACGCTTCGATCGCCGAGGCGCTCGACTCGGGGTTGGTCTATCTCTATCCGGACGGATCGAGTCACGAGCGCTACCACACGATCACCCTGGCCTTGGATCGCAAGGGTACCGAGCTCTTGCACGAGAGGGATGTGGCGGAGCATCCCTTGCTGGCCCAGGTGCTCAAGGCGGATGGGCGGGTGATCGAGCCCAGCAGTGTCGACGGCAAGTGGGTCATGCCTTCCCTCGAGCCGGGGGATGCGGTCGAGCTGGTCTGGGACCAGTTCACCCGTGGCCACGCGGGCTCGCCGCCGGACATCGGATGGTGGCGTTTCGCCTCCTTCGAAAAGCCCTTCGTGCGCAGTCGTTATGTGATTTTCGTTCCCGACGGTTTGCCGGCGGAGCTGCGTTCGTTCCATTTCGACGGCGAGCACGAGGAGTTGCGTTTCGAGGGGGGGACGGTCCAGGTCTTTCTGGTCAAGGACCGGCCTCGCCAGGAGGAGGAGCCCCTGCGGCCCTCCTACGAGGAGATCCTGCCCTGGGTGCAACTGGGGGGAGATCGGCCGCTCGCCTATGCCGCGGCTGCCTTGCGGGATCGGCTGGAGGGCTTCACCCATCTGCCGGCCGACCTCGAGGGGGAGCTGCGTGAATTGGTGCTCTCGACCCGGCCCCAAGCGCCGGCGGCGGAGCGGGCCCGGGCCCTTTTCGACGCGGTGACGGCGCGGGTGCTCGATTTTGGAGGCAGCGCGGTCGCGGCCCAGGTCTGGCCCTCGAGGCGCGGCAATCCGATCTTCCTCCTGGCGAGTCTCTTCCGCCTGGCGGGCATCGAATTCGAGTGGGGTGCGCTCGAGAAGGGGATCGCACCCGAACTCGATCGCGAGCCGGTGCGGGCTTTCCAGGATCTGCGCGGTTTCCAACTGCCCGTCCTGCGCCTGGCGGGTGAGCCGCCCCTGTGGATCCCCGCCCCCGCCGGACGGGGGGACGCCTTCGGTTCGATCCCTCCCGATCTGGCCGGTGCTCGGGTGATGGTGCTCCAGGAGGATGGGGGGACTCGCTTCGAGGAGTTGCCGCGGGATGTTTTGGAGGATACCTGGGACCAGGACACCCTGGTGCGTTACGAGTTGGCGGAGGACGGATCGGCGCGGGTGAAGGCGAGCCTGCGCATCACCACTTCCCAGGGGAGTCTCTTGCGCGAGCAGGTGCTCCAGGCGGGGGATCAACAGCGTGCGGGTGCGGCGCGCAGCATCGCCGGTCAGGTGGTGCCGGGTGTCGATCTGGAGCGCTTCGATTTCCCCGCTCTCGCGACCCACGGGGGTCCTTTCGAGTTCACCTTCGAGGGCAGGGTGCCCGCCCTGGCGCGGCGCAGTGGAGAGACGTGGCGGGCGGCCCTACCCCTGCGTCCCACGGGGCTGGCGACGGGGCTTGGTCCGGCGGAGCGGCATTGGCCGTTGGCTTTGCGTTTTTCCCAGCGCCAGCGTGCCCGCGTGGAGATCCGCGGGGAGGGTTGGCGCCTGCGCAGTGCCCCCGAGTCCTTCCGAGAGGAGCGGGCCGGTTTGGAGCACAGCCTCGAGGTCGAGAGCGGGGAGTGCCTGCTCAGCGTGGAGCGCCGCTTCATCGTCCGCGGAGCCTTTTTCACTCCCGACGAAGTGCCCGCCTTCCTAGCGGACGAAGCCCGCTTCGAACGTGAGATCGGCCGCCAGGTCGAACTGGAGCGCACCCAGTAGGCGCCCCCGGGGGAGCGCGGCAGCACGCAGCCAAAAGGATGGAACCCATGAGTTCCCACTCCGAGACCCACCCCACGCCCGCATCGGCGATTCGCAGGCCCCGGTGAGCGGGCCGAGCCGGGCATCCTCGAGGCCGCGGCGTAGCGGCTGCGCAGGAGGAAGTCGAAGGGAATATTGAAGGAACCGGTTGGAGAGGCTGGTCCCCCTAGATGTTGGCGCGCCTCATTCAGTTCGCTTCCCACGGGACCGAGAGCTGCCGACAGAGTGGGGCCGGCCCGCTTCTGGCTGGTGAGGGCATACGGGGACGCATGGCAAGAGCTAACCGTCGTCCCGGCTACCGTGGGAGTGAGGGACAGTGTGCCCGGTACCGAACTGGAGACGCCCGTTCAGGAGATGCTCCGCGTAGCACGGGCAGCGAGGCTTCGATGGCGGTTAGGGCTCGACGTGTAACTCCACCCCGCGGATTCCCAGCTTCTCGGGTGCCATCGCCTTCCCGCTTTGTCGAACCGCTACCATCCGGAGTTCCGCAGGACCGTCCTGGGAGGAAAGCCTCCGCACGGCTTCGGATATGTCCACCACCCGGTCGAAGCGCCTAGGTGCATTCTGAGCGCGGCTCACCTTCCCCCCAAAGAATCCCCGGCATCCGGCGAAGTTAGGGTTGTTCGTAACTGGAGTATTCTCGTCGGCGCTGCGGTCATTGAGGAAGACACGCATTTCGGCGCTGTGGGGCGGCATGCTGTCCAGTTTGAACACGAGCTTGATCTTCTTGAAGCGGAAAGGATCGATGAGATCCCGTAGGTCGATCCACCAGTCGAAGGGCCAGGGGAGAACGAAGATGCAGAAACTTCTGTAGCGATAGCCCAGATCATCGGTCGAGAACATCTCCGCACCGGTCCGGTAGGCACCGCCGATCGAATGAGTGAACGGGAGGAGTTCCAGGGCGGCCTCGTCCGCGGGAAGCGGTGCAGTGTGCGTCTTCTGCCACTCTGCCCAAATGCGATCCACGTTGGCATGGTGCAGGTAGAAGATCGGGTCGAAGCCCGCCGTCGGCACGCTGCCCATCTCCCCTCCCACGGCGGTGTGGACGTCCCCGTGGGAGTCGTTCAGGCCCTGCTGAAATCCGTCGAAATCGTTGTTCAACGCCGCGTTCTGCGCATCTGTGGCTTGGTTGTCGAACGATGTCGTATCGATCGTGGCGGACCGGGATGTTCGTCCTGATGACACGATGGATGTAGGGACGGGTCCACTGTAGAGCGGGTTGTCGACCACGGCGCCCGAGCGGTTCGTGTAGGTGGGGCTTGAGACGGCGGCCGGCAGGCCGGTCGTCGGACCGGATGACCAGTCCCAGTAGGGAAGGGTGACGTCGCAATTGATCCGCCGTAACGCATCTTCGAGCGCCAGAAGGTAGGCGCGGTGCCAGGTCAGGAAGCCCGGGTAGCCATGTTCGCAGTAAGCCGGGCTCGGACTTCCGTGTATGCCGGCGATGCTCTCGTAGCTGTAGGGATCGCTACCGGGGAGGGAGTACAACTCCTGCAGGGCCTCCCGCAGATCGTGAAGTTCGTCGGTGGTCAAGCAGTTGATATTCTTGCGGTAGCGAATGCTCATGGAGGCAATCCTGGGGAAGGAGAAAGGGTCTAGGGGATGGGTGGCCGGGTATCGTCTGTTCCCGATCCAGTAGATGGAGAATGCTTCTATGCCCCCTATCTGGCGGTAGGCTGTCATTCAGCAGGAACCAGAATCAAGTCTAACGGGGGGCACCGCTTGAGACCAGGGGGAAGATGACTGGTGTACAAGTTGAACGCGATGGTTAGGTGCGCGTGACTACGTCGGACGGGTAGTTTTTCCGTTTCGTACTGCGAGCAATACCGAATGCGAGACGGATATGGCCCGGGAACGACCGTTCAAGCGGCATACCGGATGCTTCGGTGGAGCATTCAAGCGTCTAGCATCTGGGAAAGATTCCCTAGAAGCGGTTTCATAAGGGTAGTTTGTGGTCCTGCCACTTCACAGACGCGCCGAACAGATAGGCATGGGAGGTACCGACCATGCCTCGGAGCAAGATACTCACCGACG
>JALWOP010000018.1 GCA_027083445.1 Planctomycetota bacterium
AGAATGGCTCCATCGGCTTACAATCCCTCGCTTCCCGCCCAACTCTGCCCCTCTCTACCCTGAAGCGATCCCGTCGGCACCACCCGGGAACTGCGTCGTAGCCGTTCCAGGAAACAGGATCTAGTTACTCATCGAACCAGGTGCCGCCGAAACAGTCGAACTCATTCCCCCACCGGTCGCCCAACTCGAGCACAGCGCCATCGGAAGGGCCTACGCCGAACAGTTGCGACGCCTCAAGTCGGGCGAGGGCTAGCCCGCTTCCACCAGCCGACGGACACGCCGGTTGTAGCGTGCGCTGAGCCAGGGCATCAGAGCTGGAAGGGCCATGTAAACGAGGCCGGCAAGGAGCCCGATACGCGCGGGTAGCAGGGCGCCAACTCCTCGGGTTACCCGCCCAGCAAAACCATCCCCGTGGCGCCGTTTCGTGGGACCGCCTCTCTGACAGAACTCGCGCACGCGCTTCTCGGCGATCCCCCAGTTGGCCTCGTGGAAGCGCACCACATCAAAACCCAGGCGTTCCGAGAGCTCTTGCAGGTCATCGAGCATCCGCTCTGCGGGCATGGCCTTCCAGTGCCGATTCGTTACCTCGGGTGAGCAACAGAAGCGGCACGGTTCGGGACACCCGAAACTGCTGTAGTAGGAGATCGCTACGGGCACCCGATCAGTGCCGAACCCCTCTGGGACAGGCACGCGCTCGGAGCGTGGCACGTTGCCGGTTTCGAGCTGTCCACGCCGGTAGCTCTCGAAGTCGATCAGACCCCAGGGGCAGTTCAGTAGCTGATCCCACCCCACCGGAGCTCGCGGAGCGGTCCGTTGCACCCCTCCGTCCTTCGCAAGGGCCAACCCCGCAACCTCTTCGAGATCGCAGCCGGCGATGACCACCTCCTTCTAACGGAGAGCGAGAGGGACCCAATAACGTCTTGAATCGCCCACGACGGTAGCACGGCTTCGCTGGGTGAGACAGTCCGTGCCCCCTGCGGGATGGCCTTGAGGTCCACAGGGGAGCTCTGGCAGCGGGAGCGGAGAGAGGTGGTAGCATTCATGGTGATGCTCCAGCGCCTCTTTCTGCTCTGCACCCTCTCCTCGGTGCTCCTGAGCCAGACCCCGCCATCCTTCGTCATCCTGCTGGCGGATGATCTCGGAGTGGACGGGGTGGGGTACATGCACGCCCATCCCCATCCACCGAAGACTCCGCGGATCGACGCTCTCGCTGCCGAGGGAATCGTCTTCCAGCGCGCCTACGTCAGCCCCTTGTGTAGCCCGACTCGCGCCTGTCTCCTGACGGGACGCAACGGCTGGCGCACGGGGATCGGGGTCAACGTGCCTAAGGTGGGTGGCGGGATCGATCTCACCGTCGACACCGTCGCCCATGCCCTCGGCCCCGCCTGGCGCCGGGTGATGATCGGCAAGTGGCATCTCTCCCCCGAGAGCGCCGCCGTGGACGACCCTCCTCTGGCCTTGGGGTTCGACGAATACCGTGGAACCTGGCGCAATCTCTCCTCGCGCCACCAAACCTACTGGCGCTGGTGGAAGATGATCGACCAGGTCGAGGAACCCCACCACGTCTACGCGACCACCGACAACATCGACGACGCAATCCAAGAGCTCAGAACCGCCCAACAGCCCCTCTTCCTCTTGGTCAGCCTGAACGCTCCACACTCCCCGTGGCACGAAGCCCCTCCCGATCTCGCCAGCCCACCGCCGAGTCAATCCCCCCCGGACCTCTACCTCTCGATGATCGAGGCCCTCGACACCGAGATCGGACGCCTGCTCGATGAACTCGACGCAGGCCCCTATGCCGACTCGACCTGGGTCTTCTTCATGGGCGACAACGGCAGCCCCTCGGCGGTGGTTCGCCCCCCCATGCGGCCCGATCGGGTCAAGGACAGCGTCTATGAGGGCGGCATCCACGTCCCACTGATCGTGCGCGGTCCGCATACGACCCACCGCGAAGTCTCCGATCTGGTCCAGGGCACCGACCTCTTCGCGACGATCACCGAGCTCGGCGGCGTTCCCGCCTCCGCCCCCGACAGCATCTCGTTCGTCCCCGTCCTGCGCGGGGAAAAGGGCGCGCGGGAGTATGCCTACTCCGAGATGTTTGGTCCCTGGTGGGCCCATCCCCCCAACTGGTGGCGCCGAGCCGTCATCGGTCCGCGCTGGAAGCTGATCGAGTACTCCGGGGCCCCCGACGAGATGTACGACCTCTTCGAGGATCCACGCGAGGAGCGCAACGCCCTGGAGCACGGACCCGAGGGGCTCAGCGGCGATGCGCGCCGAGCCTATGCCTGGTTGAAGGCGCGTATGCAAAGCGAGGGCGGCGGGATCTTCGACTGAAACCCGCCCACCACGCTCAGTAACGC
>JALWOP010000019.1 GCA_027083445.1 Planctomycetota bacterium
GCCCGGCCGCCCCCGGGCTCCCGGGCGCCGGACTCCCCCGGGCCCCCCGGGCCGGTATGCTCGCCAGGTGCGCCGCAACCCCGAACCTCCAGAGCACGTCGTCTTCACAAGCTACGGCAACGACTCCGTGGCCCTGATCCAGCACCTCCACGAGAAGGGGACACAGAACGTCGTGTGTGTCTACTCGGACACGGGGTGGGCAGCACCCTGGTGGAGGGAGCGTGTCGGGGCGGGAGAGGAGCTCGCTCGGAGTTATGGGTTCGGGGCTGTGCGCCTCGGGTCCATGGGCATGCAGCAGCTCGTCCAGATCAGGAAGGGCTGCCCTCGAACCAGTACCAGTTCTGCACGGCGAACCTCAAAGTGAAACCGGCGCTCGAGTGGCTCGACAAGGTCGACCCGGACCGCGAAGCGATCTGCGTGATCGGGGTGCGTCGCGAGGAGTCTCGCCGCCGGGCCCAGTTCCCCGAGTGGACCGAGGAGAGTGAGAAGCATGGTGGCCGGGACCTGTGGGCGCCGTTGGTCCGCGTCCGCGAGAAGGAGCGCGATGCACTGGTCCGCCGTGCGGGACTTGAGATCCTTCCGCACCGCTCGATGGAGTGCTACCCGTGTGTCAACGCGAACCGCCAGGACTTCCTGCTCCTCGACGAAGCGCGGATCGCCGAGATCGAGAAGCTCGAGCAGTCGATGGGCCACACGTCCAAGGGGAAGCCGCGCTACATGTTCCGCCCGGGACGCTTCGCGGGGCGTCCCGAGGGGATCCGCGAAGTCATCGAGTGGGCGCGCTCCAAGCGCGGCGAGTACGCCAAGAGGAAGGCCTGCGACTCGGGTTGGTGCGGGCTTTAGGCAGCAGGGCGCGCTGCAGCTCTTGAACGTGGCGCTCGTCGATCTCGCCGAGCGCCAGGTGGGAAACGGTCTCCGCGAAGTACTCCTCGGGGTCGCTGGCCGCGTACGACCCGCCTGGGAACCCCTCGGCGAGTGCCGCGCGCTCGGCCCGAGCCTGCGCAGTGCGTCGGAGGTCTGCGAGCTTCACGACCCCCTTCTTGCCTGACGGAACGTGCAGCAACTCCCAGGCGACTGCGCCGTACGACCCAGCAGTTCCCACCCGCGTCACCACCGGAGGCCCTCCTCGGCGCATCCCTGCCACAGGCAGCGGGAACTCGTCGCCAGGTTCGAGCGCCTGGAGTTCGGCTGTCGTGTCTTGCTCCTCGAGGAAGTGCCGAACCCTGGCGCGAGCGTGGGCCATGCTCCGCCGATACGCCGCCCGCCATGCGGAGTGCTCAAGAGCACCCATGAACCTCCGCCAGTACCGGTGCGCCAACTCGTGAAGCAGTGCCAAGCCTGTAGCGTCTCCTGGGAGCGGCCTCAAGTAAACACGGTCGGTGTCCGGCTGGTACCAGGCGAGCATCCGTTTCCCGCGGATCTTGTCGACCACGAGGACCTCTCCGTAGAGCACCTGGTCGAAGGGCTCTCCCAGGTCTTTCGACACGGTCTCGATGCTCGAGGCTGCCTCCGCGACGGTCTCGAGGATCCGTCGGAGCTTTTTCTCGGGCATCCCTAAGGTGTCGTGGACCACGAGGCCGTGAATCGTGTAGAGCCCCGATGCTTCGGACGACCGTTCGGGCCATCCTTTGGACTCGAGCAGGAGTTCGAGCCCCGCACGGTGGGTCGTCCACCACTTCGCGGTGTCGCGAGGTGCTCGTCGGCTGTGGAGGGCCTTGGCCGTCTGCTGGACGACCTTGGTCTTCTCGCGAGGAGCCACCTTGCGTAGGGCCTCGTCGGCTACACGGCTCCCGAACCTTTTGAGGTGCGCCATCGCAAGACCACGGCCGATGTGGCGCCACGTGGGGGAGTCCCACGGCGGCGTAGAGGAAGCGAGGGCGGCGAAGTGCTCGAGGGCACCTGCGTAAAGGGTGTGGATCTTGGCGTCCATCGACGCCACTTTACCACGACGCCCTCAGCCCTTTTTCCGTGAGGTCCTCGTACGTTTCGGCTTGGGTGGAGCCGGCGTTGCACTCTCCTTGACGGCCTCGAGCGCTTCGAGCACCAGGACCTTCTGCTCGTCGGTACACACCTCCTCAAGCGCGTCAAGCAATCCTGGCGCTCCGGCGGTGTTCCGCATCCCGAAGAGCGCGGCGCCCTCGTCGGTTGCACGCACCCAGGACTCGAGGGCCTCCCGAGCCTCGCGTCCAGCTGCTGCCTCGATCTTGGCGAGCTGAGGAGGGGTCAGCGTGGACCCGAGCTGGCGCGTCAGCTCCATGAAGCGCGAGAGGCCTGACGACTCCGAGGCGGTCGGCTGCGGGGGCGCCTTTGCGGGGGCTGCAGCCGGAGGCGACGAGCCGGGCAAGGGGGGAGG
>JALWOP010000020.1 GCA_027083445.1 Planctomycetota bacterium
CCCCAGGACCCCGCCAAGCTCGACCAGGAGCTGGCCGGCTACTGCGAGGCGGCCGCGAAGCTGCCCCTCGAGCGCCTTTGGGCCCAGGCCGAGAAGGTCGCCCTGCTCCTGGGCGACGAGGTGGGAGCCCCCTTCGACGCCGCCGTCGACCGCGCCCTGCGCAGCGGCAAGTACACGGGCAAGGCCCTCCTCTTCTTGGGAGCCACGCGGCTCTTGGGTGAGGAGGTCGACTGGGAGCTGCTTTCGAACTCCCTGCTGCCCCTCTTGAAATCGGACGAGGACGAGGTCGTCTCCGGCGCCACCTCCCTCTTCGGCTCCTCCGACCTCGGTCGCCAGGAGATGGAGCTGCGCCGCAAGGTCGCCGCCGCCCTCTTGGAGCTGGCGGGCGATGGGGACCGCCCAGCGGCCCTGCGCGCGGACGCCGCGGTGGCTGCCCATGAGATCGGCGACGGCACCCAGGTGCCCAAGGCCCGCGCCGTGCTCTACGAGTTCCTCGGCTCCGCCGATCCGGGCCTACGCGCCCGGGGCGCCCTGGGGATGGCGAGCCTGGGGATCATCGAGGGGGTACCCGCCGTCGAGACGGAGCTCGAGCGCCTGGCGACCTACCCCGGGGAGGAGGGGCTGCTCGCCAAGGCCTACCTCCGCCAGCAGCAGATCCGCCGCTACAAGGACACCGAGCTGCGACGGGCCCGCGAGCATGCCCAGGAGCTGGTCCAGGGAGGTGCGGTCGCCCCGGACCTGCAGCGGGTCGAGCAACTGATCACCATGATCCAACGCCTGCACATGGACGGGGACAAGGTCGATCGTGAGGATCTCCTCGAGGCGGCCATGGACGGCATGCTGCACTCCCTCGACCGCCACTCGTCGTACTTCTCCCCCGAAGCCTACAAGAAGTTCGAGCAGGACCTCGAAGCCGAATACGGCGGGATCGGAGCGTACGTCAACACCGACCCCGAAGACGGTCTCTTCACCATCACGCGTCCGATCTACTCTGGCCCCGCCTACCACGCCGGTCTCGCCTCGGACGACAAGATCGTGCGCGTCGACGACTGGCCCACGGTCGGCAAGACCGACGAGGAGATCATCAAGCACCTCAAGGGCAAGCCGGGAACCCTGGTCAAACTCTATGTGTGGCGCCGCGGCATGGATGCGGCTCTGATCGACCGCCCCACCGAGGATATGGCGATCACGGTCAAGCGCGCCGCGATCACCATCCCGCCAGTGAACTCGCTCCTGCTTCCGGGGAAGATCGGGCTGATCGAGCTGACCTCATTCAGCCGCGTCGCCAGCCAGGAGGTCGGCAAGGCCCTCGACGATCTCACCGCCCAGGGGGCACGTGCCTTCATCCTCGACCTGCGCAACAACCCCGGCGGACTCCTGACCGAGGCGCGCAATACGGCCGACCTGTTCCTACCCAAGGGCAAGCGGGTCGTTTCGACCGAGAGTCGCGTCAATCGCCCCCATGTCTACAGCACCCAGCGTCCGCCGCGCATTCCGATGGACGTACCCCTGGTCGTGCTCATCAACCGCTTCTCGGCCAGTGCTTCGGAGATCGTCTCGGGCGCCCTGCAGGACCACGGCCGAGCGATCATCGTCGGGCAGCGCTCCTACGGTAAGGGCTCGGTGCAGAACCTGATCCCCCTCGACCCCGAGAGCGAGGATCGTTACTCCGATGAGAACGGCAACCACCGCCACGACGACTGGGAGCCGTTGACCCTCGACCGCGATGGCGATGGGGAATTCGACTACTCCCCGCGCATCAAGCTGACCATCGAACGCTACCGCCTGCCCACCGGGCGGTCGATCCACCGCGAGCTCGATGACGAGGGCAACATCCTCTCCGAGGGGGGCATCGCCCCCGACGTCCCCGTCGGCCCCACGCGCCGCGAGCAGTGGCGGCTGATGGAGATGCGCCGGATCCAAGACACGCGCCTGTTGCGCAACTGGGCTCGCGAGCACTACGACGAGCACCGCGAGCTGTTCGAGGAGCTGGCCGAGGGTGATGAGGGCGACTGGACCCGCTACCCCGGCTTCAAGGAGCTCTACGAGAGCCTCGACACGGCGCTGCCCGAAGACGATGTGCGCTTCCTCCTGCGCCTGGAGTTGCGCCGCCTGGTCCAGGACGATCGCGGAGCGGCATTCCCCTACGGCAGCGACTACGAGAGCGACGTACAGCTCCAAAAAGCGATCGAGATCCTGCTCGAGAAACTCGGCAGCAAGCCGGACGACTATCCGGCCTATGCCAAGACTTTCGATGTGGTCGGCGAGGACGGGATCGTTCACGGCGCGCCGATGCACCGCGATCATTAGGCCCCGGAGCCACCGGGCTCCTTACCCGCCGGCGCCCCCGTCC
>JALWOP010000021.1 GCA_027083445.1 Planctomycetota bacterium
GCGTTGGGGTTCATGCCGCTCTCCGCCAGGACGACCGCCTTGACGAGCGACGCCGGCACGCCATAGCGCTGGGCGGAAGCGACGATCTGGGCATCGAAGGAGTCGAGCAGCGGGAAGGTCCGGCGGCTGACCTGCCGGCTTGTGGGGATGTCTTCGGCCGACATGTACAGCTCGTAGCCGCTGTGGGTCGGCGAGTCCGTGAAGCGCAGCGTCCCGTCGGCCAGCTCGGCCCGGTAGATGTCGGTGGCGCCAGCGACCTGGCTGGCGGCGACGATGGCGAGGGCTACCCACACGGCAGGTCACGTTACCGCCGCGGCCGACGCGGGGCAAGGTGGTGGCTGTCTCAGGACATACCCCAACTGCTGTGCCCATCGAGGCAGCCCCCGAGTGGCGCGCATTCGGCAGGCTGCCGCGTCGAAGAGGGGCGCGCGGCGATGGGGCTCGTGGAAGGCCTTCGCAGGGCCCGCCGCGGACAAGAACTGACCGCGCGTAGCGGTTTGGGGTGTCGCGGAGACGCACTCCTCCATGCCGGCGACGCCGGGAGGGTGATGGTGATGGCAGCCTGGTCAGGCACGGCCTCCGAAGAGCTCGGCTGGGGTTTCGCCATTTCTCCACCCCCGTGAGCGACCGCTGCCACGAGCGCCTGCCCCTGGCCGGCGGGGGGCGGTTCAGGCGATTGGTCCGTACTGCCAGTGGAAGGGGGGCAGCGAGGCAGCGGGAGGGACGCGGCCCTTCCGGCGCTCTCGCGGGGGGCTGAACATATGAACAGATGTTCAGTCTAGACAAGAACGGCCCGAGCCAGTAGAGCTGGGAAAACCAACCTTCCCCGCCACCAACACGAGCCGATGCTTACAAAGCTACCCCTTCTCTCCTCCTTCGTCACGCTGCTCACCCCTCTGCGGTCCTGCTTTCCGCGTCAGAAGACCTTCGAGAACTTCGTGGCCATCTGCTTCGGCCTGGTGATGGCCCTCGGTCGGGGGCGGCTGTCGGAAGCCCTGGTGTGTGGCGGCCTCGTCGACCTCAAGCACTGGTCGGCCTTCTACCGATTCTTCAGCCGGTCTACCTGGTCTCTCGACGAGCTGGGCCTGGGTATCGCGCACCTCATCGTCGAACGACTCGTGCCAGCTGATGGGCCGGTCGTGCTGGCCGGTGACGACACGCTGCACGGCAGGGGCGGCGCCCACATCTTCGGCGCCGGCATGCATCGTGACCCGCTGACGTCGACACGCCGCAAGGCTCAGTTCCAGCACGGTCACTGCTGGGTCGTGCTGTCGATCGTCGTGCGGTTGCCCTTCGCTCGTCGGCCGCGGGCGCTGCCGATCCTCTTCCGGCTCAACGTGCCCAAGAAGAAGTGTGCTGAGTGGGGCGTTGCCCACCAGAAGAAGACCGAGCAACTCGCCGAGCTGGTCTCGCTGGTCGCAGCGGCCTTCCCAGACCGGGACCTGCGGCTTACCGGGGACGACGCCTACTCCAACAAGACCGTGCTGCAGGAGCTGCCGGACAACGCCATCATGGTCGGTCGGCTGAACCTCGACGCCCAACTCCACGGCGAGGTCCAGCAACGGCGCGACGGGATGGGGCGACCGCGCAAGTGGGGACCTCGCCTTCCCTCACCCAGGGAGGTGGCCGAGGACGCCACGCCCTGGAACGAGATGGATATCCAGATCTACGGGCGCACCGTCACCATCAAGTTCAAGCAGTTCACCGCGTGGTGGCGCTCCGCCGGGCCTGATCGTCCGCTGAAGTGCGTCGTGGTCTGGAGACCCAGCGGCGAGTGGCCCCACGAAGCCTTCTTCTCCACCGAATCCACGATGAGTGCGTGCCAGGTCCTGGAGGCCTACGCCGAGCGCTGGTCGCTGGAGGTCACCTTCCACGAGACCAAGGACAGCCTGGGCGCCCATCGCGGACAGCCGCGCACCGCCAAGGCGGTCGCACGCACTGCGCCCTTCAAGATGCTGCTCTACAGCATCGTTGTGCTCTGGTACGCCGAGCATGGCCATGGCTCCGACATGGCCACGTGGAAGCACCGGCCCTGGTACCGCCACAAGGAGTCGGCCTCGTTCGCCGACATGGTCACCACCCTCCGCCGCGCCACCTTCGCCGCAGCGCTTCTCGACGAGGCCGGTACTGACCCTCCTCGTCAAGAAGTCCCCATCGAGCTGCCTCGCTGGTTCCACCAGGCCGCATAGCGGCGGCGCACGGAGAGTCCCCCGCCACGGCCGCCCGCTGGCGGATAGGCGAAACCCCAGACTGGTGCCTCCGCTCGCAAGTTCCTGACCACCCTGCACGCCACCACGGTGGAGTGGGTCCCGGAACCTGCGAGCTTCGGCACCAGCGGTATTCTTCGAGGG
>JALWOP010000022.1 GCA_027083445.1 Planctomycetota bacterium
AGCCTGCGCGACGGCTGATCGCCACTCTGCTTCCCTGGCTCGGGGAGCTGGGCGCCCCTGCCGGGGCCGCCCCCGCCGAGCTGTTGCTCACGAACTTCCGCCTGCCGGTCCAGGGAGATCTCTCCCTCGGCCGGGCCACCCTGAGGCTCCGACTGGGTCGGGTGCACTACGTCTTGGCTGAGGGGCTTTGCCGCGCGCTCGGGGCTCCCGACCACATCGGCCGGGTGGTCGAGTTGCTCTTCCCCGACATCCGCATGGTTCTCCAGCGCCAGGAGATCGAGTTCAAGGAGCTGGTCATCGCCACCGCCGCGGACGATGAGCTCGACTTCGAGGGGACCCTGCAACTCGCCCCCGATGTCGCCGGCCAGATCCATCTGGATGGGGAGTTGCCGCTGGTGCGTGCTTTCCGGCTCGACCCGATGGAGGGCGCCGAGGAGACCTACGTCCCGATCAAGTTGACCGGTGAGTGGAGCGCCCCCCAAAAGCACGTCGACACCGAGGCGGTGGACTCCTTCATCGAGCTGATGCGCGCCCTGGGCAAGTAGGGGATGGATCCCTCTCAAGGCCGAGGCGCGCTCTCCAGGGCGGCGTCGAGGAGGGGGTTTTCGGGGGTATCCTTGCGCCAAGCCGCGACGATGGGGAACTCGACCTTGGGGGAGGTGAGGGGGGCCACCGCCACTCCCTTGCCCCGTGGTCCGTTCTCCTCCAGGGAGGGCACCAGCGACCAGCCCAGACCCGACTCCACCAGCCCCAGGATCGAGTCCGCCGTGCTGGCCGTGAGGGTCTGGGGCGGGCTGGCGTTCTGGCGGGCCAGGGCCTGCATCTGCAGGTCACGCCCGATGAGGCCGGTCGTGTAGGCGATGAAGGGATCCCCCTCGAGGTCCCGCAGGGGGAGGCGCTTGCGCGAGGCGAGGCGGTGGTCGCGGGGCAGGACGATGAAGGGCCGCACCGTCGCCACCCGCATGCTGGCGACATCGGGAGGGATGGCGGGGATGTGGTCGACGACCAGGTCGGCCTCCCCCCTGCGCAACTCCTCCAGGGCCGGCTCCAGGGTCTCCTCGAGATGCACGCGCAGGCGCGGGTGCTTGCGCACGAGACGCTTGATCCAGGGCGGCATCAAACGCCGCAGCAGCATCGATGCCGTGCGGATGGTCAGCTCACCACCGTAGTCTCCATCCTGTAGGGAACGCACCAGGCCTGGGAGCTTCTCGAAGAAGGGGCGCACGAAACCGTAGAGGTGCTCCCCCGCCGGTGTCAGCGCCATGCGGTCCTTGGCGATGCGTTCGAAGAGGGCGACGCCCAGTTCGCCTTCGAGCTTCTTGACCTGCTGGTGAACCGCAGGCTGGGTGATCGGGTAGGGAAAGGCCCGCGCGGCACGGGCATAGCCCCCCGTACGGGCCACCCAATAGAAGCCCTCCAGACGGTGCAGTCCGATCAACGTCCCAACTCCAGGTGCAACTTCCGCCCCAGTTTCTCCGAAAGGCCGGCGGCGATGCACTGGGCCAAGGGGGTGCCGTCCCGGGCATCCTCCCAGGCCTCCCCGGTCCAGTCGAAGTGCCAGGCCCGTGCCCCCGCGGCGAACCACATCTGCTCGGCCGCGGTCTGGCGGTTGAGGACGAAGGTCACACCGTCGGGGAACTCGATCTTGAGCACGCCGTCGCTCTGGGTGAAGTCGACCTCGTCGGGATCGAAGCCTTCGAGCCAGGAGGCGACCTCGTCCAAACAGGTGTCGGCAAGCTGGAGGAATCGGGAGCGGTCCATGGGGGGATCATCGCAGGGGGGAGGAGGCCCGTCGACCACGGCCTCCCCGCGCTTCCTGTCGCTTGCGCCGCTTGGTGGCCGCCCAGGAGCAGATGGGGCAGGTTTCGAGGTCGTGGCCCCGGGCCGGGCAGTACTGACGGCCGAACCAGATCATCGCCAGGTGCAGGTCGTTCCAGCGCTCACGGGGAAAGACCCGCTTCAGGTCGGCCTCGGTCTTCTCGACCCTCGAGCCGTCCGAGAGGCCCCAACGGGCCGCCAAACGATGGATGTGGGTGTCGACGGGAAAGGCGGGAACGCCGAAGGCCTGGGCCATGACCACGCTGGCGGTCTTGTGTCCCACGCCGGGGAGAGCCTCGAGGGCCTCGAAACTCGCCGGGACCTCCCCCCCGTGTTCCTCGACCAGGATCTGCGCGAGGCGGCGCAGGTTGCGCGCCTTGGTCGGGGCGAGGCCGACGGTACGGATCCGCTCCAGGATGCGCGCCTCGGGCAGCGCGGCCATTGCGGCGGGGGTGGGGGCTTCGGCGAAGAGCGCGGGGGTGACCTGGTTGACCTTCACGTCGGTCGTCTGGGCGGAGAGCAGCACCGCGACGAGCAGGGTGAAGGGATCGCGGTGATCGAGGGGAATGGGGAGGGTGGGATAGAGCTCATCCAAAATCGTGAGGATGCGCTTCGCCTTCTCGGCACGCTTCATCGCTCTTCTCTCCAATGGATGCCGGCGGGGTTTTCGTCGGCGCGTAGGGCGGTCCCGGTCCAGGTCATCGGCAGGGGCATGACCACCTCGGCATCGGTCGTTCCCGGGGGTGGCAGTTCCAACTCCACCCGGACGAGCTCATCGGGGTGGACCTCTAGAACGACCGGCGATTCATAACGCTCTCCCGAGCGGATCAGGCCGACGCGCAGCTCCTCACCGGCGGGAAGAGCGGTGAAGACCACCGTGCCGTCGGCTGCCACGCGGCGGGTCTGGAGGTTGATCCACTGGGGGGGCGGCGCGGAGCGTATCTCCGTGCCCGGAGGACGGGTTTCGATCGCTCCACGCGAGAGGGCTTCGGAGAGGCGCTTGTGCCGTTGCTCGTCGGCCGTCTGCTTCTCCGCGACGGCCCAGGGCTCCGGCTCCTGCGGTCGGCTGAGCACCAGGGCGGTCAGGGGTTCAGCCCCTCGGGGGAAGTTCACCTTGAACTCGAGGTGCGTGCTGCCGCCGATCACCGCTTCGAAGCGGTCGGCACCTCCATGCAGGATGGCGTGGGGGGCTTCACTCAAGAGGGGCCGGCCTGGAGCGCCGACCGATAGATGCCAGTTCCCCTCCTCCGGCAGGGTCAGGCGCAGCTTCCCGTTCCCGTCGGTGACCGCGCCGAGCAGAGCGCGGGCCTCCTCCGCGCTGGTGGGATGTCGCTCCCCCGCCCGCAGCGCCCAGACCCTCATGCGCGGCTTGGGGGAGCCGAAGCGGTCGGTCACCCGCCCGCGCAACTCCAGGGTCTGGCGCAGTTGCACGATCACGCGTCGCTTGGCCCCCGGCTCGAGGGTGAGGTCCCGGGTCCAGGAAGGTAGATCGGGGTGGGAGACCGCGAGCCGGTAGAGCCCCGCATCAAGGCCTGAGAGCTCGAACCGCGCCCCGGTGAACTCACGCGAGAACTCCCCGCGGGTCAAGAGCGAGCGGGCGTCGTTCAGGGGCCCTCCGTCCCCATCGATGACTACCACCGCCAACCCGGCCGAGAGCGGGGCGCCGCGGCGAGCCTCCCCACCCGTGGAGCCTGCGAGGGGGGCTGGGGGGGATTCGCCCCGGGCGGAGGGCTGCTCCGCGCTGACAGAGCGCTCGGGCGTCCTGTGGGGCGGGGCCGGGTCCAAGCGCTCCCGAGCCATGTAGACGAGGAGGACGAGGCCGCCGAGGGCGACCAGAGCCAGGGCGAGGTTACGCACGGCGACATGCTACCTGGGGCAGCAGGGGTATGGGTTTGCTCCTACTCCCAGGTGAAGCCGAGGGGCGGTGCGTCGCTCGGGAGGGGGCGAACCAGGCTCGACAGCACGAGCTGTCCATAGGGCGTCTTGGCGCGCTCCTGTTCGCTGCGCCGCTTGGGTAGGGAGAAACGAACGACGGTGGCCTGGTCAGCGACCAGTCGCAGGGGGTCCGAGCGGAAGAAATCGCCCCGGCGCTCGAGCTCGACGATGATCTCGCGGTTCGGTGGCAGGGCCTGGAACGAGAGGGTACCAGCCGTCGAGATGTTGCCCTTGGCCAGGGTGACCAGGGTTGGGCTGGGGCCGGCGCCCAGGCCCCGGTCGTTTCCGGGGTTCGACTGCGCGGGAGCCACCGGATCGGCGTCTTCGGCGGGTCCCGTGCGGCCCGCTTCCGCGCCGGCGGCCAGCTGGTTCTTGGCTCGCCCCCCTTCCCGCAGGCTCTCGGGGCGTGCGCTCTTTTTGTGCTTGCCCGACCCTGGGCGGCGCTTGCGCTTTTCGCGCGAAGTCTCCTTGGCGGCAAGCACTGCGACACCCGGGCTGGCCTTGCCCTCGATGATTCCCGGGGGAGGGTTCTCGAGCTCGATCTCCAGGCGTGCGGTTCCGCTGACGACGATCGTTCCGTGGGTCGGTCCCCCGCTGTGGAACTCGATCGGGTCCGACTCGAGCTCCTTCTCGCCCGGGCGGCCGACCGAGACGCGGATCTTGCCCTTGTGCTCGATCGTGACCCGGAAGCGGCCGCGGGTGTCGCTCACCGCGTGCTTGATCTTGCGTCCCGCTTGGAAGTCGACGGGGTGGCTCTGGTCCCGGCGCAGGAACCACAGGTTGACCCCGCCCACTCCCTGTCCAAAGCGATCGACGACCACGCCGTCGATCTCGATCTTCGAGAGCAGCTTGGCGGTCAGGCGCAGGGTTTGGCCCTCCTCCAACTCGAAGCTCTCCTCGTAGGGAATCAGCCCTTCGCTGCGGGCGAGCAGCTTCCACTCCCCGACCGGAAAGCTCTCCCAGAGCGTTCCCTCCGTCGCCTCGATCGTGCGCCCCTCGGGTCCGGTGAAGATCACCTCGCCGCTGATCGGCCGGCCGTCCTCGTCGAGGAGGCGCAGCTCGAGGCGCCCGGCGGGCCCCTCCTGGGCGCTCTTCCGACCCCCCTGTGCCATCCCGGCGAGCCGATCCGGGCGGGGCCGGGGGGCCTCGGCGGAGGTGCTCCGCCCCGGGGAGGGGGTTTCGGCGCCCGGGCGCAGGGGGCCCTCCTTCTCACCGAGCAGGAGGGCGCCGGCCAGGACGCCGCCGGCGGCGAGGACGACGAGGAGGATCAGGAGACGCTGGAGGGGGGTCACGGTGTCTGTTTCTTCGGGTCGAACGCGCCCGAGGTGAAGGGGAGCCCCTACGCACGGGGGCCGCTCCTGCTGGCCCGATGGGGGGAAAAGCTGCCGGGTTCCGGCGGAGGGGCCCCCGGCGGGCGGGGTTGGGCTCAGGCCTCTTCGAGGGCGAAGAGGGCCGTCCCCCGGGTCACATCCGCGCCATCCTCGACGAGCGCCCGCAGGACGCGGGCGCGGGGGGGCAGGGCAGGCCCGGAGCGGGCCGGGGCGACCTGGTAGGTGACGTGGGTGAAGGTCTTCATGACCTCGATCAGGCCGACGACCCGTCCCGGTTCGAGAATCTCCCCCGGAGAGACGAAGGGGGGCTGGCCGGGGGCCGGGCGGTGGTAGAAGCGTCCCGAGCCCTCCGCGCGCAGAACCAGTTGTCCCTCCGTGGGGGCCGTCTCCTGGGCTGCGTGGTCTTCCAGCTCCCCCCCAAGGGGCGTGAGGGTGAAGAGGGGATCCCCGTAGCCGACGGGGGTCATGACGAGCTCGGGCAGCTCCCCGGCCACCCGCCCGAAGACCCCCGCGGGCACGAGCAGGGGGACCGCGTCCCCGAGGCGCCGCAGGATGCCCGCCCTCTGGCCCGGTGCCAGGGCCGTGCCCGGAGCTGGCGCCCGCGTGAACCAACCCACGTCGGGGGAGGCGAGCAGGAGCTTCTCTCCACGGTCGATGCGCAGGAGTTCGAGGCTCATCCGCGCTCCTCGGTCAGGGCGGCCAGGTCGTGTAGGGACCAGATGCGCGGGTTCTTGGTGCGTCGATGTCCCTGCCCTTGATAGGAGGCTTCGGCGAACATCTCGATCCAGGTGCGCAGCTCGCTGGGTGCGACGATTTCGTCGGTGTCCATACGCGCCGCGGCGGCGTAGGGGTCCATGTCGCTCTCGATGCGCTCCTCGGTCGCGCGCATCCCACGCTCGATCTTGGCGCGCTCCTCGGGGTCGTCGGTCAGAATCTCGAAGTCGTCGTCGAGCTTGGTATTGAAGGCTGCGATGGCCAGGGTGCGCCCCTCCATGACCGCCTGGCGGGTGAGGGGAGTGGAGAGCTGTACGATCGGCTCATAGGGCATACCGGCCATGGCGTAGTAGCCCGCCCCCGAAGCCTTGCGAAGCAGCACCGTGAAGACCGGATTGCGTGCGGTGCTGTTGGCATAGATCAGGCTCGAGCCGTATCCCAAGAGGCCGAGGCGCTCGGCCTCGACGCCGATGTCGAATCCCGACACGTCCTGGAGCCAGACCAGCGGGATCCCGTCGTCGTCGCAGGCACGGGCGAAGGTGGCCAGCTTGGCGATTCCCTCGCGGTAGAGGATCCCGGCGGGCTTCTTGGAGCCGTGGTGCTCGGGGTCGTCGACCAACCCCTGACGGTTGGCGGCGAAACCGACGTAGAGGCCGTTCACGCGGCCGATCCCGACGATCACCTCCCGGCCCCGCTGTGGGAAGAGCTCCCAGAAAAGGCTGCGGTCGACCAGGCGAGCCAGCACCTCGTCGGCGGAGTAGGTGACGCGGTGATCGACCGGCAGGAGTCCGTCGAGCTCCCATGGGGAGTGGAAGGGCGGGGCGGGGTCGGTGTCGTGGCGATAGAAGGCGTCCGCACTGCCGCACAGGCGACCCAGCTCCTCGCGCAGGACGGTCAGTGCGGTTTCGTCGTCGGGGACGCGTCGATCGGCGCACCCGGATTGGTGCACGTGGACCTCCGGGCCACCGATGTCGAGGGAGGAGAGCTTTTGGCTCTTGGCTCCGCGGATCAGCGCCGCCCCGGCGATGACCATGTAGGCCTGCTCGGTCATCACCACCCGGTCGGAGATGATCGGCATGTAGCCTCCCCCGGCGATGCAGTCGCCGAAGACCCCCGCGAGCTGGGGGACCCCCGCGGCGGCCAGCTCGGCGTTCTTCTTGAAGATGTGCCCCGCCCCCGTGCGCCCGGGGAAGGAATGCGCCTGTTCGGGCAGGAAGAGCCCCGAGCAGTCGACGAGGTAGACGACAGGAAGCCGCAGTCGCAGAGCCATCCCCTGCGCCCGCTCGATCTTCTCGGAGGTACGCGGCCACCAGGAGCCCGAGGCGACGGTGTTGTCGTTGGCGATGACCATCGTCCAGCGTCCGCCGATGCGGCAGAAGGCGGTCACCACGCCCGCGCCGGGAGAACGCAACTCGCCGAAGGTGACCCCGTGGTTGACGAAGGAGCCGACCTCGAGGGGAGTGCTGTCGGCGTCGATCAGGCGCGCGATGCGCTCCCGGGCGGTGAGCTTGCCCTTGGCGTGAACGCGCTCGATGTACTTGTCGCCCCAACCCGCATGCACCCCGCGCAGCTCCTCTCGGAGCCGCTCCAGGCGGGGAGCCAGCTCCTCTCGCTGGCGGGCAAAGGTCGCATCGTCGAGGAAGGCGTCCCGCGGGGAGCCGAAGGGTACGAGGGGGACGTGGGCCATCTCAGGCGGTCCAGCCGGGGATCGAGGCCGTGTCGTAGTCGCCACGCGCAAAGGCGTCGCTGGCGAGCACGGCCAGGTGCAGGGGAATCGTGGTGGGGACGCCCTCGATGCGCGCACCTTCGAGGGCCCGTAGCGCGGTTTCGATCGCCGCCTCGCGGCTTTCCGCGTGGCAGATGACCTTGGCCAGGAGGGAGTCGTAGAAGGGAGAAACCCGATCGCCGGCGCGGAGGTGTGTGTCGACGCGCACCCTGCCGGGGCCGCGATCTCGGGGTAGGTCGAAGCGGGTCAGGGTTCCCGGGCAGGGTTTGAAGTCGGCACTGGGATCCTCGGCGTTGATGCGCAGCTCGATGGCGTGACCGTCCAGGGCGATCTGGGACTGCTCCAGGGCCAGCGGTTCGGCGGCGGCGATCCGTAGCTGTTCCTGGACGATATCGATACCGGTCACCGCCTCGCTGACGGGGTGTTCGACCTGCAGACGCGTATTCATCTCCATGAAACACAGACGCGACTCCCCACGCGGACGCAGGAACTCGATCGTGCCCGCCCCCGTGTAGCCGACCTGTCGCGCCGCCCGGGCCGCGGCCGTTCCCAACTCGGCCCGCTCGGAGTCCGAGAGGGCCGGGCTGGGGCTCTCTTCGATCAGCTTCTGATGCTTGCGCTGGATCGAACACTCGCGCTCGAAGAGGTGCAGCGCCTTGCCGTAGGCATCGCAGAGCAACTGCACCTCGATGTGGCGGCCGCCGCTCTGGTAGCGCTCCAAGTAGAGGGAGCCGTTGCCGAAGGCGGCCGCGGCCTCGGCGTGGGCCGCCTCATAGGCGCCGGGGAGCTCCTCCTCGCTTTGGGCCAGGCGCATGCCCCGCCCACCACCGCCGGCGTCGGCTTTGAGCAGGACCGGGTAGCCCACCCTGCGGGCGGCCTGCAGGGCCTCCTCCGGGCCCGCCAAGACCCCCTCCGAGCCGGGGATGCCTTCGAGCCCCGCAGCGGCCATGGCCGCCTTGGCCGGCCACTTGAGACCCATGCGCTCGGTGACCGCCGGGCGCGGGCCGATGAAGGTCAGCCCGTGTTGAAGGCAGAGTGCGGCGAAGCGCGGGTTCTCGGCCAGGAATCCCCAGCCGGGGTGCACGGCGCTACAGCGGCTTTGGCGCGCGGCCTGGACCAGCGCCTCGGCACGCAGGTAACTGCGAGAGGGGGCGGACTCCCCGACGCAGACGACGCTCTCGAAGGCTTCGGTCCAGGAGGCGTCGCGGTCGGCGGTGGAGACCGCGCAGACCGCCTCGATCGAGAGGCTCTGGGCGGCCCGAGCGATGCGCACGGCGACCTCGCCCCGGTTGGCCACGAAGATGCGACGGAACATAGGCCGCGCAGACTACCTAGAATCGGCGCGATGTTCCTCCTCCCGAGCCTCTTGGCCCTCGCCTGCGCCGCGCCGCTCCAGGGCGCTGTGGCCGACCATCTCGCCCTCCTTCGGGCCGAGGAGGCGGGCCGGCGACGGGAGGCCCAGCGCTGGCTCGCCCGTCACCTCTCCCGTGAGGACTATCCCGTCCTCGCCTTCCAGGCCTCCTCGGGGGACGGTGAGTTCCGCGTTCGGCTGGCCCAGGCCCTCGGGAGCGAGGATCGTCACCTCGGTCTCGTGGCCCTGCTCCTGGACGATCTGGATCCGAGGGCGGCCGCCCTGGGCGAGGCCGCGGCGAGGGAGGCCCTGCGGCGCTGGGATCCCTCGCTCTTCGACCCGCCCCGCCCCGCCCGGCGCCTCCCGCGGGAGTGGGAGGAGCAGTGGACCCGTCCCTATGCCCTGGCAGGGGAGCGGGGCGATCTGGCCGGGCGGATCGACCGCCTCGATCGACTGGGCGGGGGGCCGGCGCCCCTGGTGCTCGATCCGACCCTCCTGGGCTGGCGTGGGGAGACGGGAGAGGGAGGTGAGCCCCTGGTGGGTTCGTG
>JALWOP010000023.1 GCA_027083445.1 Planctomycetota bacterium
GTCCCCCGCCCCCTGCCCGACTACCCTGGCGACGAAAGGACCCGCATGTATCTCCTCCTGCTCCTCGGTACCCTGCCGCTCCGAGGTCCCCTCCCCCCTGCCGCGGGTGACTGGACGACGCGCACCCTGCCGGCGCTCTGCCGCCACGCCGGCTCGGCCGGACCGGCGGAGCTCCGCTCCGCCAACCACCTGCCATTCCCCGGGGAGCTGCCCCAGGCCCAGGAGCAGGGTCAGCCGCCCCTCTTGGTGCCGATTCTGCTGCAACTGCTCGAGGAGGAGCTGCGGGACAGTCCGGATGCGGCCCGCCTGGAGGTCGGGGGCGAAAGGCTGCTCATCGCCGGCTCGGCGGATGCGGTCACTCGGATCGACCGGGTCCTGGCCGGGCTGGCCGCCTTCGAGCGGCACCTCACGGCGAGCTATACCGCATCCCTCACCATCGGCGAAGGGGAGAGCTCGACCTGGCAGGGTCGGTTGGGGCCTGGAGAAGGGGTCGCGTTGGGGGTCCGCCGCACGCTCTCCTACCTGGGAGATCAGGACGTCAACGTCGCCTCCGACAGCGGCGTGGCGACACCCGAGACGCACCAGGCCCTCCTCGGCAGGACCCTGCACCTCTCGATCAGCCCCCTGATCGACGGTCACCACCTGATCGAAGGCACCCTCGACCTGTCCGAGCTCGGCGACCTGCGGACCTTCGACCCCGAGAGCGCCGATATGGGCCTGGTCGAGCTGCCCCGTCTCAACACGGCCCAGGTGCGTTTCAGCTCCATCGACGAGGCCGACATCCTTCTGACCGGTCTGCCCGCACCCCTGGAAAGGGTCGAACTGCTGGTGCGTGTCCCCGTCGTCGAACCCACGGCCGTGGACGCCCCCTGGCAGGTCTTCGACCTGGCCGCCCTCACCCAGCCGGCCCCCCCGCTCCACATGGTGGAGGCGGGTGAACTGGGGGAGGAGTCCGCCCCCGCCCCACCGTCACCCCCGAAGGCCTGGGACGCCGGGACCCTCGCGAGCCTTGCGGGCACCGGGGCAGGACCGGCACCGCTCTGGTCCGGTCACCTCCTGTTCGTGCGCAGGGGTTCCCCCGCCGAGGAGCGCACCCGCGAGCTGCTCACCGAACTCGAGTCCCACCTGACCCCCTTCCGGGTGGAACTCCGCTGGGACGGGGTGCGGGCCGAGCTGCCCCTCGTTCGAGGGCGAGAGGCCCGCCTGGTCGCCGGCGTCGAAGAGCGGCACGTCACCGGTGTCGGCTCCCAGATCGCACCCTCGACCTGGATGCCCCAGCTCCACGTCGCCCGGACCTTCGATGGAGTGCTCCTCTCCACCGCGATCGAGGCCTCGCAGCTCCAAGGCTGGCTGCGCATGACCAGCAGTGAGCCGGCCAAGAGGGCCGACTCCAAACGCACGGGACTCACCGCCATCGAGCTTCTCCAGCGAGCGGTGCGGGGCCGTTCGGTGAGCGTGCCCCTCACCGCTCTGGGCGAAGAGATCACCCTGTTCGGCGCCCTGGGAGCCCCGGCTCCCCAACCGGCAATCAGCCTGCGACTGACCGCGCTGGAGACTCCGCGCTGACCGCCGTCCTGGATGGGGCTGCTGGACGGGGCTGCTGGATTGGCCTGCTGGATTGGCCTGCTGGGCCCGACCAATCGGCACCTTTTTACATACCGTGCCCTCTGCATGGCACTATAGTTGAAGCAGCGGCCCACACCGGGCCCCAAAAGCAGAAGCTCCCATCTTGAGACTCGGACTCCAACAGTCGGCCCGCCTCGAGCAGCGCCTGATCCAGTCGCCGCAGATGATCCAGGCGATGCAGATCCTGCAACTGCCGACCCTCGACCTCAGCGAGCGCATCGAACAGGAGCTGGTCGAAAACCCCTTCCTGGAGCTGGCGCAGGAGACCGATACCCCTGCGGAACCCCAGGGAGAACCGGCCGAATCCGACCACGACGGCGACGACGCGGGCAGCATGCTCGAGCTTTTCGAACGCCTGGAACGGGACTTCGGAGACGGGGGCAGTGGAGAGGGGGGCGGAACTCCACGTGCCCGGGCAGAGGAGGGGGACCGCAAGTACGAGGCGATGCAGAACGCCCCCTCGGCTCCCAGCACCCTGGCCGAGGCCCTCGAGAGCGAGCTGGCCTTCCTGCGCCTGGATGGCGATGGACGCGCCATCCTCGACTACGTCGTCTACTCCCTCGACGAGCGCGGCTACCTGCAAGCCTCCAACGAGGAACTCGCCGCGGAACTCGAGAAAGAGCTCCAACGGGAGGTCGACCCCGAAGAGGTGGAGCTGGCCATCGAACAGCTTCGCCAGGCGACCCACCCGGCCATCGCCGCGCGTGACCTGCGTGAGTGTCTGCTCCTGCAACTCGACGCCCGGGGCGAGACCGACCCGCTGCTCTGCTCCATCGTCGCCGACCACCTGGCCGACGTGGAGCACAACCGACTGCCGCGCATCGCCCGAGCGACCGGTCGCAGCGTCGAAGAGGTCAAGCAGGCGATCGAGGCCCTGCGCCACCTCGACCCCTCGCCCGGATCCGCCTACGGCGGCGCGTGCGCGGAGACGATCACCCCCGACGTCATCGTCGAGGAGGTCGATGGGGAGTACCAGGTGCGTCTGGAACGCGAGCGTGTGCCACGGCTGGTCATCAGCCCGACCTACAAGAAGCTCCTGGGGGAGGCGCGCAGGGGAGATGGCGTGCGCGAGTGGGTCAAAAAGCGCCTCGAATCCGCGCGCTGGTTCATCGATGCCATCGAGCAACGCCAGAGTACGCTGGAACGCATCGCCCAGGCGATCTTCAAGCACCAGCGGGGCTTTCTCGACCGGGGACCCGCCGGCCTGGTCCCCCTGCGCATGCAGGAGATCGCCGATGAGGTCGGCGTGCACATCTCGACCGTATCGAGGGCGGTCAGCGGCAAGTACGCCCAGACCCCCCGGGGCATCTACCCCCTCAAGTATTTCTTCACGGGAGGTACGGCCAAGACGACGGGGGAGATGGCCAGCCAGGTCTCGATCAAGGAACGCATCCGCCAGTTGGTCGACGCCGAGGACAAGGAACACCCCCTCTCGGACGATCAGATTTCCGCCATGCTCGCGGAGAAGGACGGCATCCAGATCGCCCGGCGCACGGTCACCAAGTACCGCAAGGCCCTCTCGATCCCCTCCTCGACCCAGCGTCGCGAGTATTGATCTGGTAGGGTCTGCCCGCCGAATGCCGGCCCCATCACCGGTGCCGGTGGACCGAATTGAGGAAGCGATGCAAGTCAAGGCCACTGAACTGCGCAAGGGCATGGTCCTGGAAAAGGATGGGGAGCTGCTCCTCATCACCGATTACAGCCACTCGACCCCGGGTAACTGGCGCGCGATCATCCACGTCAAGACCCGCAACCTGAACACGGGACAGACCGGCTCCCTGCGCCCCTCCTCGGGGGAGAGCTTCGAGACGGCCTTCCTGGACAAGAAGAAGGCCCAGTACCTCTATGCCGAAGGCAATGGGGACTACGTCTTCATGGATCAGGAGACCTACGACCAGTTCACGATCACCAAGGAGCAGGGTGAGGAGAAGATGGGCTTCGTCAAGGAGTCCGACGTGGTCGAGGTCACCTTCCACGGCACCACCCCCATCGGCATCGAGCTACCGACCCAGGTCATCCTCGAGGTGACCGAGGCCGAGATGGCGGTCAAGGGCAACAGCGCCACGAACGTCAAGAAGGAAGCCGTGCTGGAGACCGGTCGCAAGATCAAGGTCCCCCTCCACATCAACGTCGGGGAGATGGTCAAGGTCAACACCGACACCGGGGAGTTCCAGGGCCGGGCCAACTGATGCCCCAGAATTGAGGCCCAGAATTGAGGCCTTCGGCCCCCAGGCCGGCACCCCGCCCCACCTCCGCCGTCTCAATCCGGCCGCGCCTGCGCGCCGGAGCGTGCCTCCTCGCGGGCCTCTTCCAGATCCTTTTCGACCATGAGCCGCACGAGTTCGGCGAAGGAGACCCTTGGCCTCCAACCGAGTTCCCGCCGGGCCGCCGAGGCATCCCCTACCAGGTGGTGCACTTCCGCCGGCCGCAGGAAACGGGGGTCGGTCCGCACATGCTCGCTCCAGTCGAGCCCCACGGTCTCGAAGGCCAATTCGCACAGCTCCCCCACCGAATGGGTCTCGCCGGTGGCGATGACGTAGTCGCGTGGCTCATCCTGTTGCAGCATCAGCCACATGGCGCGCACGTAGTCACCGGCAAAGCCCCAGTCCCGGCGCGCATCGAGGTTACCGAGGTAAACCTCGTGCTCCAGGCCACAGGCGATGCGCGCGGCCGCTCGGGTCACCTTGCGAGTGACGAACTCCCGTCCCCGCCGGGGTGACTCGTGGTTGAAGAGGATGCCCGAAACCGCGAAGAGGTCGTAGGACTCGCGGTAGTTGACCGTCGCCCAGTGCGCATAGACCTTGGCGACCCCATAGGGTGAGCGCGGATGGAAGGGGGTGCTCTCCGACTGGGGTGGAGCAGCCTTGCCGAACATCTCCGATGTCGAAGCCTGGTAGAAACGTGCCTTCGGGGCCACCGCGCGTAGAGCCTCCAAGAGGCGCGTCACCCCCAGCGCCGTCGCCTCGGCGGTCGAAACCGGTTCACTCCAGGAAGTAGGCACGAACGACTGGGCCGCCAGGTTGTAGACCTCGCTTGGACGTGCCTGTGCCAGGGCGCTCATCAGGCTCGAGGGGTCGAGCAGATCGCCACTGAGGAGGTGCAGGCGGTCGCGAATACCCGCCAAGCGCTCCTGGTTGGAGCTGGAGGAGCGGCGTACGAGTCCGTAGACCTCATACCCCTGCTCGAGCAGAAACTCCGCCAGGTAGCTCCCGTCCTGACCGGTCACTCCGGTCACCAGTGCCCGAGGAGGTTCACTCATGGGACCTTTGGACGTTGCCCGCGTAGAACTCTTCCCTACTCCGCGGCGATAGGGAAGTGCGCTCCCCGGGGATCATTTTCCCAGGTACTCCATGGCCGGATGAACCTCTTCGTGATCGGTCGCCCGCTGCCAAGTGGCCACCAGGACCAGGAGTCGCGCCTCGTCGTCGAGCTGTCCGGTGAAGGAGATCATACGCGGTGCCGGCTTGCCGTCGACCTCGCGCATCCCACTCGGAGCCACCACGGTGGGATGCCCGGTCAAGTTGGTGATCCCCAGGATCCCCGCGGCGAAGGGAGGGTGGACGAGCACATCGATCCCCTCCATCGCTCGATCGAAGTCGCGCATCAGCTTGCCTCGCAGGCGCTGGGCACGCAGGAACTCCACCGCGGGGATGAAGCGCGCGGCGCGGAAGAAGTTGGGCCAGGCCCCCGGCCCCTGCTCCACCAACTGATCGTCGAGGTTGCTGCGGGTGAAATCGTCGAAGGCGCTGGCGGATTCGGCCGCCAGGATCAGGGTCACCAGGCCGAAATCGATGTGCGGGATCTCGACCTCGGAGAGCTCGACCCCCAACTCTGAGAGCTCGTGCAGGAGGGGGTCGGAGAGGGGGTCGTCACCGAAGGCACCTGCCGGATAACCCACGCGTAGACCCTGGACCCTCTGGGGGCCGGGCCAGACGAAGGGCACGTCACGCACGGACGGGTCGTGTCCGTCGGGCCCCTGGATCACGCCGAAGACGATCGCCAGGTCGACGGCACTGCGGGCCAGGGGACCGAGCTTGTCCATCGACCAGCACAGGGTCATGGCCCCATGGCGCGAGACCCGACCGAAGGTGGGGCGCAGGGAGGTCGTGCCGCAGGCGACCGAGGGGGAGATGATCGACCCTAGGGTCTCCGACCCCAGGGCAAAGGGCATCGCACCCGCCGCCACCGCCGCGGCGGAACCGGCCGAGCTGCCGCTGGAGCCCCGGGCCGGGTCCCAGGGGGTGCGGGTACGCTCTCCGTACCAGCGATCCCCCATGGCGAGGGCGCCCAGGGAGAGCTTGGCGATCAGGATCGCGCCAGCCTCGTCGAGGCGCTCGACGACCGTGGCGTCCATATCGATCACCTGGTCTCGAAACGGCGCAGCCCCCCAGGTCGTACGCGAGCCGCGCGCCGCGAGTAGATCCTTGGCTCCCCAGGGAATGCCGTGCAGGAATCCCCGCCAGTGTCCCCGCGCCAACTCGGCATCGAGCTCGCGAGCCCGGGCCAGGGCCGCCTCCCGCCGCAGGCTGATCACGCAGTGCAGGTGCTGGTCGACCTCCTCGAGTCGATCGAGGAAGAGGCGCGTCACCTCTTCGCAGGAGATCTGCCCGGTCCGGATCAGCTCCGACAAGGTCGGGATATCGGCCCAGTAGAGCTCGGAGAGGTCCGCCGGCAGGGTAACGTCCGGCATCGGTTGCAGACCCGGCCGGTAGTGCTTGGCCCGCGATTCCATCCCAGGCAGAAAGGGATTGAAGACGGTCACCGGCGGGTCGCTGTTCGCGATGCTCGCGTCCCGCAGGGCGGCGATCGCCCGCTGATGCCCCTGGACGGAGCGCAGCATCTGCTCGAACTCGCTGGGACTGAACTCGAGGCCCGCCACCCGAGCGTAGCCCTCGAGGTCGGCCGGAGTCGTCCCCTCGTCCGTGCTCTCCGCCGTCTCCCCGGCATCGGCAGCCGCTCGAGGGGCGGCCTGGGCAGCGCCATCCCCGTCCGGGTCGGGCTTGGGGGAAGGCGGGTCTTGCATCATCACGGCGCAGAGACAAAGGAGAAGGGCGCTCATCCCCCGAGGATAGCGATCTCAGAGCAAGACCAGAGCCAGCCCCCCGATCAGAACGCAGTAACCGGCAAACCAGGGGAAGGCTCCCCGGGCCGTGACCACCAGGAGGACCCGCAGGGAGGCCCAGCCGACGAGGGCGGCCACCGCGATGGCCGCCAGGACGAGGCCGCTGGAGAGGCCGCCGATCCCGCTCTCCACAGCCTCGGGAAGCTCGAAGAGCGCTGCCCCCAGGACCGCGGGCAAGCTCATCAGGAAGGAGAGCCGCGCCGCCTGCAGGACCGGCAGCCCCAAGAGGAGGCCCGCCGCGATGGTCGTCCCCGAACGGGAGATCCCCGGCCAGGGCGCCAGGGCCTGGGCCAGGCCGATCCAGAGGGCCAGGGAGAAGGCGGGCACCCCATAGCTCCCCGAGTCCGGCTCGTCCGAGTGGTGGCGACGGCGGGCCCAGTCTCCAAGAAGGAGCACGCAGGCGGTGAAGAAAAGCCCTCCGGCGGCGGCGCTCGTACTCTGTGCCGCGCGCTCGATGAGCGGCTTGCCCAGCACACCGGAGATGCCGACCGGAATCGTCGCCAGCACGAGCCAGGCGATCATGTGCCAGCGTCCGCCGAAGAGGTCGGCGAAAAGGGCTCGTACCTCGCGACGGTAGGCGATCACCACCGCGACCAGGGTCCCGACGTGCAGGGAGACGTCGAGGGCCAGACCCGCCTCCCGAATCCCCAGGGCGGCCCGACCCAGAACCAGGTGTCCGGAAGAGCTGATCGGCAGAAACTCCGCCACCCCCTGGATGACCGCCAGGAGCAGGACCGCCGCAGGGTGGGTCGGCCCGTCTTGGGGACCGATGAGGCCGAGGGGGAGCATCGAGCGGAAGTGGAAGAGGAGCCTAGAGGGCCTCGGCCGCCTCCCGGGCCGGCACGGCGTCCCACTCCTCGAAGGCCTTGGCCACCGCGGGGCAGGTCAACTTCCCGGCCAGAGCGTTGGCCGCGTCCGCCAGGGCGGGGGACTCGAGCACGGCTCGCTTGGCACCGAGTTCGGCTAGACGCCGGGCCCAGGGCAGGGTGGCGTTGGTCAGGGCGAAGGTCGAGGTGCGCGGAACGGCGCCCGGCATGTTCGCCACGCAGTAGTGCACCACCCCGTCGATGACGTAGGTCGGCTCCTCATGGGTCGTCGGACGGCAGGTCTCGACGCAGCCCCCCTGGTCGATGGCCACGTCGACGATGACGCTGCCTTCCTTCATGCGTCCCAGATCCTCCCGTCGCACCAGCTTGGGCGCCGCCGCACCGGGAACGAGCACCGCCCCGACCAGAAGGTCTGCCTTCTCCAACTCCTCGTGCAGGGTGTGACGCGTGTTGTAGAGCGTGGTGCAGTTGGGGGGCAGGGTCTCGTCCAGGTACTGCATCCGATCGAGGCTGATGTCGAGGATCGATACGTTGGCGCGCAGACCGGCGGCCATGCGCGCCGCGTTGGTCCCCACCACGCCGCCCCCGAGCACGACCACGTGGGCCGGCGCGACCCCGGGCACACCCCCGAGGAGGATTCCCGTCCCACCCGCGGGGCGCTCGAGGTATTTCGCCCCCGCCTGGATCGCCAAGCGGCCGGCCACCTCGCTCATCGGTTCGAGCAGGGGCAGCTTACCCCCGTCGGTCAGGGTCTCGTAGGCGAAGCAACTCGACCCGCTGCCCACCACCGCCTCGGTCAAGCGGCGGTCCGCCGCCAAGTGCAGATAGGTGAACAGGATCTGCCCCGGCCGCATACGGGGCCACTCCGGCTCCAGGGGCTCCTTGACCTTGAGGATCATCTCGGCCTCGGCCCAGACCTCCTCGGCGCTGGCGAGGACCTCGGCCCCGGCGGCCCGGTAGCGCTCGTCGTCCAGGCCGGATCCGGCGCCGGCACCGGCTTCCACCAAGACTCGATTGCCGGCGCGAACGAGCTCGTCGGCGCCGGCGGGGGTGAGGGCGACCCGATATTCGTGGGTCTTGATCTCCTTGACGACACCGATCTTCACGGCGACGCTCCGATGTTGGGGGGGAACGGGGGACGGGCTGGCCCCAGCGGCCTTCCCGAGCGGGCGAGTCTAGTCCCCGTTCGTCCCCTGAAAAGGTCTTGGCAGAGCCCTTTCCGCGCACTACCCTCTTGCGCCGAGCAAGCATGGACCACTAGCTCAGTTGGCTAGAGCGCTACGTTGACATCGTAGAGGTCACTGGTTCAAGTCCAGTACGGCCCACCATCGGGGTCCGAGGGGGCATGGAACGGGGCGCGGCGGGTGCTCCGGAGGTAGGATGCGAACCGCATCCGAGCATCGACCGGATGGGTCTCTTTCCCATCGGGGCGACGGTGCATCCGACCATGACTTCCATCCGCCATCCCCTCGCCTTCTCCCTCCCGCTCCTCCTCGCCGCACTCCCCTCCGGCGCGTCCGGCCAGGACCTCGGGTCCGAACGCCCCTCGATCGCCCTCCGACGCACGCCCGTGGTCGAAGTGGTCGAGCGAGCGCGCCCCGCGGTGGTCTCGATCGATTGCAACGTGGGTGGGACCTGGAGCGCCTTCGCGACCCCGGTCTCGGGGACGGGCGCCGTGCTCTTCGAGCAGGGCATCATCGTCACGAACTACCACGTGATCGCGCCGAACAATCGCATCGCCGAGCGCATCGAGGTCCGCTTCGACGCGAGCGACGACGACAGGGTCTACCT
>JALWOP010000024.1 GCA_027083445.1 Planctomycetota bacterium
CTTCGCGGGCGCGCACCTTGCGAGTTGGACCGCCTGGCTCGGGCCCGGGGGCGAGCCCTACGACCCCTCCCTCTTCACCTGGCGTCTCTTTGCGGGCATCCTCTTGGGCCTCGTCTATCGCTGGCGCGGTCCAGGGGTGGCCAGTTGGACCCACGGTTCCTTCAACCTGGCGCTGCTCCTGGGGGCCGGTCCCGACGTGTTCTTATGAGTCGTTTCTTCGTGGGTTTGACCGGTGCCAGCGGTCACGTCTATGCCGAGGGCCTGGTGCGCGCCCTGGTCGGCGCGGGCCACGGGGTCGATCTTTCGATCACCTCCGCCGGACGGCGTGTGCTCCTGCACGAGCGTGGGATCGATGCCGGTGAGCGCGGCGAACGGCTCGCTGCGAGCCTCGCCGGTTGGCTCGGTGAAGAGGTCGCCCGCGGGGTGCGCACCTTCGAGTCCGACGATGTGGGAGCACCGCCCTCATCGGGCACCGCCCAAAGTGGGGGGGTCGTTCTCTGTCCCTGCTCGATGGGAACCGCCGCGCGGGTGGCCGCCGGCTTCAGCTCGAACCTGGTCGAGCGTGCGGCGGACGTCGCCCTCAAGGAGGGGAGGACGCTCTTGATCATGCCGCGGGAGACGCCCCTCTCCGAGCTGCACTTGGAGAACCTCCTCCGGCTCGCGCGGCTGGGGGCGGCGATCCTTCCCTGTGCACCGGGGTTCTACCACCACCCCAAGGGGATCGAGGAGCTGGTCGACCACATCGTGGGCAAGGCCCTCGACCGGCTGGGGGTCGAGCACGATCTCTCCCCCCGTTGGCAGGGACTCGAGCCGCCGGCCGAGCCGGGCATCGAACGCGGGGGAGATCGACCATGAGGGGCATCGCACGCTACCTCTCCCTGGTCAAGTTCAGCCACTCGATCTTCGCCCTGCCCTTCGCCTTGCAGGCGGCTTGGCTCGCGGCGGGGGGACTACCGAGCGCTTGGCAGTCGATCTGGATCCTCGTGGCCCTGGTCGCTGCGCGCACGGCAGCCATGGCCTTCAACCGTCTCGCCGACCGTGAGCTCGATCGGGCCAATCCCCGGACGGCCGGTAGGGAACTACCCAGCGGGGTCGTTTCGGTGCTGGAGGCCCGGGTGGTCGTGCTCCTGTCGGCGGCGGTTTTCATCGGGGCGGCCTGGGCCTTGGGTCCCCTGCCGGGACGTTTGGCCCTACCGGTGCTGGCCGTGCTGCTCGGATACAGCTACGTCAAGCGCGTGAGCGCCGCGGCACATCTGGTGCTCGGCCTGGCCCTGGCCCTGGCCCCGCTGGGAGCCTGGGTCGCCATCCGCGGCGTGATCGACGCTGCGATCCTGCCCATCCTCGCCCTGGCCGGGGCGGTGTGGGCCTGGGTCAGCGGTTTCGATCTGATCTACGCCTGCCAGGACGCGGACCACGATCGGGCCGTCGGGTTGCACTCGATCCCAGCGCGCCTGGGGGTGGCCCGGGCCCTCTCCCTGGCACGGCTGCTGCACATCCTCGCCGTGGCGCTCCTGGCGACCTTCACCCTGCTGGCGGGGCTGGGCTGGATCTACGGCGGGAGTGTGGCCGCGGTCGCGGTCTTGCTCGTCTGGGAGCATCGCCTCGTCTCCCCCGAGGATCTCTCACGGGTCGACATGGCGTTCTTCACCCTGAACGGCTGGGTCTCGGTGGCCCTGCTCGTGGGCCTCCTCTTCGATCGTCGTATCCTGGGGGGGTGATGGCAGCGACCCGGGGAGGCAAGAAGAAGCGCGCGCGCGACCCCCACCCCCAGGAGGAGTTGGCGGCCCTCGAGGCGAGGGTGAAGGCTGGTCTGCCGCCCGCGGTGCTCCTGCGTGGGGCCGAGGGGTACTACCGCTCCAGGGGGGCGCGGGTGGTCCTGGCCGGCGCCTCGGCACGCGGGGACGAGATCTGTCGTCACGATGCCAAGGACCCCGAGTTCTCCCTGACGCGTTTGCTCGACGACCTGATCGGCGGTGCCCTCTTCGCCGGGGCGCGCAGCATCCTCGTCGAGCGGGCCGATGGACTCCTGAAAAAGGGCTCGCGGGACCACGCCCCCGCACTCGTCGACGCGATCCGGCGGCGTCTCGAGAGTGGTCAGGAGGGCTGCGTGATCCTCGGAGTCGACACCCTGCGTGCCGACCATGCCCTCTACAAGGCGATCGTCGCCGCCGGTGGAGTGGTGGTCGGATGCCGCAGGCTGTGGGACTCGCCTCCCCCTTGGGACCCCGATCCCCGCCGCTCCGAGCTGGTGCAGTGGCTGCTCGCCCGGGCGCGGGAGCGCCGGGCGAGCAGCCACTGCACCAGCTC
>JALWOP010000025.1 GCA_027083445.1 Planctomycetota bacterium
CCCTGGGGCCGGCCGCGATGATCGACGACCTCGACCACCAGGCTGCGCTCGGGGGCCAGGACGATCTCGAGCTTGCCGTCCTCTGGATACTCCTTCCACTCGAGGAAACCGAGCAGCCCGGCCGCGTTGCAGCTCACCGCTCCGTGGTCGGTGCCGGCCAGGACCGTGCGGCCCCGCTGGTCGGTGCGGCTTTGGACCCCGAAGCGGCGAATGTGGGCCTCCCGCTCCCGCGGCACGTTCCAAAGATCCTGCCAGCCGTCGTGCCGACTGCAGTCGAAGAAGAAGACGTTGGCGAAGGAGACGGGTGTGTGATCCTCGCGCACGACGGTGAGCTCGATCGAGCCGGAAGTGGGACGCGCCGCCTCGGTGCGGTGGCTGCTCCCGCTTCCCACCAGGTCGGGCTCGACCCGCTCGACACCGGCGGGGGAATCCGTACCCCCGGGCTCGACCTTGGGCTGGGCGACCCCGGGCCCCAGGCCGAGGGGATGGGGACGTTCCCCTCCCGACCCGAGAGAGAGGACCAAGAGCCCTATGCCGGCGGCGACGAGGGCGAGGAGCAGAAACCAACGCATCGATTGGGATTGTAGGACTAGCGAACCCGCTCGGAGCCCGAGGGGGAGGCGGACCCGGCAGCGGCCCCTACAGCGGCCCCGACAGCAGCCCTGTAGGCGGAGATGGGAAAGGAGGGACGCACCACCCTGCTCCAGCTTCCCGCATCGACCTCTACGCTGCAGTTCCCCGCCCCCAAATCGAGGCGATGCAGCCCCGCCGAACTCTCGCGCAGCGCGACCCACTCGAGTTGCCACGTCCCCAATTCGGGCAGGTAGACCTCCGCCTCCCCCCCCTCGAAGACGAGGTCGGGGACCCGGCTGACCGCCTCCACGAGCCGCTCCGCGGCGCCGGCGATGCGCGGGTCACCCTGGGGGAGGGTGAGGCGTGCCTCGATCTCGACGCCGTCCTCCTCCGGAGAGATCCCCTCGGGGAGGGCTAGGCGCAGGCGCCAGCCCTCGCGCAGATGAATCTCGCGGTCGTAGGCGACGCCGAGGAACTCCTCGGTCCGCGCTCCGGGGGCCGCGACGAGGAGGTCGATGTAGTCCGCCGCGGCGAGAATCAGCGCGTGACCGCCGGGCGCCGGCACGCTGCGCTCGTAGGGTCGTGGGTCCCCCTCGGGTCGCGAAGGGCGCCAGCCGACCACCGCCCGAGGTAGCGGCTCACCCTGGGCATCGAAGAGATCGAAGTCGAAGGCCCGGATCGCGCCCCGCAGATCGATCGCCTCCAGGCGCGGGTCATCGGCGGCGCCTTCGCGGGGCACGCGCACCCCCTCGACCGAAGCGAGCAGCTCTCCGGCCAGACGGATGCGCAGCGTGGCCGATCCCGCCGGCAGGAAGGGGCTTTGGAAGCGGCCGTCCGCTTCGATGCGCAGGGGCAGTGAGTCGAGGAGGGGGCGCGAGGAGCCCTCGATGCGGGTCGAGAGAGAGAGGTCGAGGGTTCCCGCGGGGACCCCCGGATCGAGCAGGACCCGTCCGCCGACCATGCCCTGACCCTGATCCAGCTCCTCCAGCACCCGCCACACGGCCACCTCCGGCCCGCCGGCGTAGACGACCGACTCGCGACCGACCCAGCGCAGGATGAGGAGCGCGAGGAAGACCAGGAGGACGGCGAGCTGGGAGAGGCGGTTCACGTCCTACAGCCTACCCCACCTCGAAGGGGGCGACTCCACCCAGGGAGCCCCTAGCTGTGATCCTCGGAGCCGTTCAGCCGCCACAGGAAGGCGATCAGGGCCGCGACGGCTCCGTAGACCTCCTCGGGGACCTCCTCCCCCACCTGGGTGGCACTCAGGAACTGCAACAGATCGGGATCGCGCCGGATCGGAACGCCGTGCTCTTCGGCGATGGCGAGCAGCCGCTCGGCGATCTCGCCGCGCCCCTTGGCCACGACGCGCGGCGCCCCCTCGTCCCCTGCCCCGTAGCGCAGACCGATCGCCTGCTTGTCCCGCTCGGCACTCATCCTTCCACGTCCATCAAGTGGTGCTCACGCAGGTACTCGACGTCCCTGGCCAGCCTGCGAACCGAAACCTCCTCGTCGTCACCATCGAGGATCGAGAGCACGACCCGGCGCCCCTCCACCCCAAGGAGCCCCTCCAGCTCCCCCCGTGCTCCCCGCAGGAGGGCCGCGGTGCTCGGCCTCGCCGCCCGCAGGCGAGCCGCGACCGCCCCGGGACGCACCAGAAGATCGGCGCGAACCTTGCCCAGGCGAGTGAACTCCACCCCCATCACCACCCGATAGGAGCCCTCGCCCTCCTC
>JALWOP010000026.1 GCA_027083445.1 Planctomycetota bacterium
CGCCCCCGGCGACCCGTCCGGCCGAGGATTCCAGTTGCACACCGCCCGCATTCGAATCCTGCGGCCAGGTACTCTTCAAGTGCCCCCACTCAGAACAGGAACCGACGAATGAGTTGGCCAACGAGAGCACGATGGCTACGAATGAGTCGTTCATGGTGGTCACTAGAAATCCTGGAGAGGTGAGTCACCAAGTAACGCCAGGCAGCCGCGGGTGAGGCGCCAGGCTTGCAAGAGGTCGAGCATGCGGCCGTAGCTCTTTACTCCCCCGCGCTGGCCCTGGCTACGGAGAAAGAGGTCGTTGCTCTGGCCGGCCACCTTGGAAAGGGTCGTGCGTCCCTTGATCCAAAAGCTCCAAAGCTCCTCCAGGTCCCCCCGCACGGCATCCGGCAGAGCCTGGTAGCGCTTTCGGAAGAGGCGCGGCGAGGCTTGCTGCAAGGCCACCAGCGCATAGGAGAGGGCCAGGAGCGAACCGGAATAGCGCACCGCGGGATCGGGAGAGAGCTGGCAGACGAGCCAGGCGGCGAAGCCCGCCTCATCCTCCCGGGCGATTCCCCGCTGGTGGGCCTGCTCGTGGGCCTCCGTGTAGGCGAGGGCGAAGGGGGGCACCTGGGTATTGACGTGGGGCTCTCCGGTGAAGGGAAAGTAGATGCCCGCGAGCCCCGCCCGCGTGAGCCAGGGGGAGGCCAGGGCTCCGCGGGCCCGGACCCAGGGACCGGCAAGAAAGGGATAACGCTCCCCGGCGCGGCGCCAGGCGAGGCGCAGTTCCGCGTCGCTCCCCGAGCCGTCCCCGGCGCGGGAGGCCTCCCGCTGGAGAGCGGCAGCGTCACCCAGGGCGCTGGTCAACTCGGCCAAATCCGAGGGCGTGAGGGGGCTCACCTCGAGACCCAGGAGCTTGGCAAGGGGCTGGCGCGCATGGTTCAAACCAAAGGTGAGCTGGAAGAGGGCCACGAGAACGCCGGCCACCGCCGCGCAGAACGCCGCCCCGCGCAGCAGGGCATTGCCCAGCCCACGCCGCCCGGAGAGGATCTCGCGCCCCGCGCGCAGAAGGCTCCACAGCACCCACAGGCCGGCGAGCAGGAGAACTCCCTCCGCCAGGGAGAAGGGGCCAGGGACCTGCAGCCGCGCCTCTAGGGCCGCAAGGCGCGGGTAGAAGCCGCGCGCATAGAAGCGCTCGGTCACAGAAGGAAAGGCGCGGGCGAGATAGAAGAGTCCCTGGGCAAGGGGCGCCAGGGCCGCAAGGAGGATCACCCGACGCCAGGGAACGGCTCGATCCGCCACCCGAGCCTTGGCGCCGGGGTCCTTCTCTCCAGGGACCCTGCCCCCAGGGGGTGCCGCCCCGGATCGCTGGGAATCTACCTGCGGATCGAGGGCCTCCCACCGGGGGGTCGAGCCCTGGTCACCACTCCCACTCCAGGGGGCGCTCTCTTCAGAGGACATGCCGAGCGGGAGAGCCGGAGCCGGGAAGGCCCGGCACCGGCGCGACCCTACTTGAGCTGCTCCCAGAAGTCCTCGGGCATGTCGTGGGCGATCTTCAGGGCGCCGTTGGCCCCCCCGTAGATCGGCTCCTCGATGCGAATGACGCGGCCACCGCCCAGGTTGTCGTGCATGCTCGTCTCGATGGCGCGATCGAGCCCGCGGATCTGGCTTCCGCCACCGGCCAGCAGGACCCGGTTTTTCAGCTTCTCCTGGAACTCGGGATCGAAGGTCGCGATCAGCTTGCCCAGCCCTTCCACGAGCGGCGGGACGATGCGCTGGCAAGCGGTGCGCATGGCGTCGGTGATGTCGAACTCGGTCGGCTTGCCCTGCACCGGGAGGGTGACCAGGATGCGCTCGGTGGTCTCCTCGACCGTGGAGTAACGCTCCTTGATCTCCTTGATCATCTGGACGGTGAATTGCGCCTCGGGGAACGCGGCAGAGACCTCCTTGGCGAGCTCCTTGTCGACGAAGTCCCCCGCGGTGGTCATCGTGATCTGGTCGGCGTCCTCGGGCATCGTGCCGTGCATACGGCAGAGGTCGACCGTTCCCGCCCCGATGTCGATCACCAAGACATCCTCGAGCATGTCGAGGCCATAGGCGACCGAGAAGGGTTCCGAGCAGAGCATGACCGAGTCGACCGACTCCCTGGCCGCCTGCAGGATCGCGTCCTTGTTGTGGATCGATGCCTGGGCCGGCACGCCGATCACGGCGTAGACCAGCTCGTCCTTGCGGGGCCGAGCCAGGCGCACGATCTCCTTGACCAGGTCCCGGGCCGCACGCAGCTCTTCGGTGTCCTCCGCTCCCCCGTCGTTGAACTTGAGCACGCCGTGCTCCAGGGGGCGGTAGAGGTTGAGCGAGAGACGCTTGTCGCGCGCTTCCTGCCCGAAGAGCACATCCTTCTTGAGCAGCTTTTGGGCAACCGGGTCCTTGGGGTAGCCGACGAAGGATTCGATCGTTTCGCGCACACCGTTCGAGGCGCAGACCGAGGTACGCGAGGTACCGAGGTCGATGCCAAGATAGAGTACGCCGTGGTCTTTCTCAGGTGTCACATCCACGTCCACGGGTTGTGCGTCCGCCATAGGGGTCTCCAGCTGTCTCTCAAGCAGGCCAGGATTCACGCGTCGCCGGGGGGCTCTAGCCGAGCCTCCGGATTCGGGTCGCCCCCACCAGGGGGCGCGGCCATCCTAGGGTTTGGGCCCGTAAGGTCCAAGGGCAGCGGCCCCTGGACGATTCGCGGACGCTTTTCCCCTGGGACGAGTCCCTTGGGATGAGTCCCTTGGGATGAGTCCCTATCGGCCGGCGGCCTAGCGTTTCTGCAGCTCGAGGTTCGCCTCGAAGATGCGCTGCATCATCTTGCGCTTACGCTCGACCAGGGAACCCGTCCCATAGAGCCCCTGAACCTCACGGTACTTCGAGGCGACTCCCTGCTCCTGCTCTGCGCTGGAGCGCCGCCGGGCTTGCCGCAGCTCCCCTTCCTTCGCCTCGAGCAGAGCCTTGACCTTGGCCAGACGCCGCTCCAGGCGGGCGACTTCGACCCGGCCCGACCCCCGGGCGGACCTGGAGTTCCGCCCGCTCCGGCGCCGCCCCGTCCGGGGGAGCTGGCCGATCGAATGACAGATATTGCGCTGCTGGAAGGACATCGACAGCCCCCACGTTCGCCCAACGGCTCCGGTGGCGGAAGGGGTCTGGCCAATTCTTCCCCGATCGGGACAGGCGCGGGGCCGGAATACGCCCTACGGGAGGTCGGATCGCGCTCCGAGGGTCTCCCCGTAGGCCTGGCGAGCCTGGCTCTGGAGCAGGGAACGTCGGCGCCGGCCTGCGCGGGTGAGCTCGGCGACCTCCCTCTCGCGGGCTTCCCGCAGGGAGCGGGTGGCGCCGGCCGCCATGCGTCGCGCGCGACTTGGCGGCTGGGCGGTGGCCAGGACGCGGACGACCCTGGAGCGCAGGCGCCCCTGGACCGCAGCCCGCGCGACGTCCGGCGACTCCCCCCCTCCCGCCGTGCGTACCGCCCGCTCGGCTTGACCCTTGGCCCTGCGCATCTGGCGCGCTCGGAAACCCTCGAGCAGGGCCACGCTTCGCTGCTGCGAGCGAGCCGCATCCCGCCCTACGAGCTCGGAGAGGGTCCGACCGCCTCTCTGCTCCGCAACCGGCCCGCTGCGGTTCTCTCCGCGACTCTCCCGACTCCCCCGGTCTCTCCGCGCAGGCTCCCCCCGCGCGATCCCCCTGATGGATCGAATCACTGTCCTGTCCCCCCTATCGAGATCGATCCCCGTGCCCTGCGCCCTGGAGAGAAAAGCCACTTTCCAGACCCTTGTCGTAACCTGGGCCCATGTGGATTCCCCTCCTACTCTTCCTCGCCCAGGCCCCCCCGGACCTCGCCGCCGAGCGAGCCCTGGCGGCGCGCGTCGACGACCTCCGTGCCCGGGATACGGTGCGCACCCTGGTCGCCTTCGGCCCGCGCATGGGGGGCACCCCCTCGGGTGAGCGCTCCAGCGCATGGCTCGCGGAGCGCTTTCGCGCCATGGGACTGTTGGTTCACCTGCGGGAGGATCCACCGCGCCGCTGCCACTTCGAGGATCACTGGAACCTGACGGTGCATATCGGAGAGGGGGATGCGCGGGAGGAGTTCGTGCTCGAGCGCGCCTACCCCTTCGGGTTTTCCCCCTCGGTACGCGGCAGTGCGAGCCTTGCTCTCGAGCCCCGGGAGGGGGGTGTTTGGCTCAGTTCCAAGCGCACGCGCCCACCGGCCTCCGGCCCGCGCCCGGCACTCTGCCTGGTCGACGGGATGACGACCCGTGATGGGGAGTGGCCCCTGTGCCGCACGGTGGGCGGGAAGAAGCCGGTGCCGGTCTTCGGCATCTCCCGCGCCGAGGGTGCACACCTGCGCGAACTGCTCGAGAAGGGGCAGAAGGTCACGGTGGACTTCGAGCTCCAGGCGACGATCCGGGAGGCCTCACCGCGCACGGTGGTCGCCGTCCTTCAGGCACGCGATGGAGCCCCCAAGGGACACCTGCTCTTCTGCGCCCACGGGGATTCCGATAGCGGCGGCCCGGGCGCGAACGACAACGGAAGCGGTGAGGCGATCGTGCTCGAGATCGCCCGGGTCTGGTCCGCCGCGGTCAAGGAGGGGAGCCTGCCCGCGCCCGAGCGCGAGGTGCGCTTCGCCATCTGGGGCAGCGAGATCCACTCGACCGCCGCCTACCTGGCCCAGTACGCCGAGGATGCCGACAGCCCCGTGCTGGCGGTGCTGAACTACGATCAGGCGGGCTTCGGTGCCTCCTCCCAGCAGCTCAACGTCGAGCCCGACGACCTGCAGGCCAACGTGGAACTGGTGCGCCTCTGCGCCGCGGTGCTCCGCGACCATGCGGGCGAGGAGGGTTTTCCCCCACGCTGGGCGACCAACAAGAGCCTGGGGGGGACCGACTCCTATGTCTTCTCCAATTCGGCGGTCTTTCGCCGGGAGAAGCGCCCGGCCCTGACCCTCTACACCAGTGCCTGGGACAAGCCCGACGAGAAGCCGAAAACCCCGGGCATGCCCGGGGAGAGCTGGAGCGATCGGGATCGAGTCAGCATCGATTTCGACCCCTTCTACCACTCGGCCGGTGACCGCCCGGAGCTGACCACCGACCGGGAGCCGGAGAACTGCGGCTGGTGCGCCAGAGTAGGTCTCCTCGTCGGCCTGCGCTGGTTGGCGCGCAACTGAGAGTCCCCTCCGAGGGTGAATTCCGACGCGGTCCTCGGCGTAGTACCCTAGCCAAGCGGGCCCGCATGGGCTCCCGCTCTTCCCCTCCCCCACAACCGCCACACCGGAGCAACGTCCATGGGTGTCCTCGACTGGTTCAAACGCGGCACGCAAGAGATGATGGTCGCCCGTCCCGACGGGACCAAGTCGCAGGTCGTCTGGAAACACCCCGACCACACGGTGCCGATGAAGTCCCAGCTCACCGTCGACGCGGACGAGAAGGCGCTCTTCTTCCGGGATGGCAAGGTCGTCGCGGTGATGGACGCGGGCCGCTACACCCTCGACAGCTCGAACCTGCCTTTCCTTTCGAACCTGGTCGACAGCTTCACCGGAGGCAACGTCTTCCAGGCCGAGGTCTTCTTCGTCAACATCCGCGAACACCCCGGAATCAAGTTCGGGGGCCGCATCGGCCACGTCGAGGACCCCAAGTCCGGGGTACCGGTCGAGACGATGGTGCACGGGGAGTTCAGCTTTCGCGTCACCGATCCCGAGGAGTTGATCGTCGGGCTGGTCGGCATGGGGCGTGCGGAGTCGTTCATGGTCAAGGCCTGGCTCAAGGAGCAGGTCCTCAAGGTGCTGCGCGACCATATCGCCGAGCTGATCGTCAAGGAGAAGTGGCCCCTGCTCGACGTCACCTCCGGAGCCTACACCGAGGAACTCGAGACCAGCACGCTGGCTGCCCTGGGGCGCCACGTCGAAAGCTACGGCATCGAGATCGTGCGCTTCGGCAACTTCGTGATCGGCATCGACGAGGGTGATGCGGAGAACCTCAAGACCCTCTACCGGGACGCGGCCTACCTGCGCACGGTGGGCGGAGTCGACGGCTACCAGAAGTTCGCCGCCGGCAAGGCGATGCTCGGCGCAGGTGAGGGCATGGCCAAGGGCGGCACCGGCGGCGGCCCCTCGGGAGGCGCTGGCCTCTTGGGTGGCGCCGGCCTGGGGGTGGGACTTGGCATGGCGCAAATGCTCTTTCGGGATCGGGCCGGCGGCGAGCGCCTGGCCCCGGCCGCCCCGGCGGTCATCTGCGGGGCCTGCGGAGCGAGCGTGGCACCGGGCAAGTTCTGCAGCGCCTGTGGCAAGCCCCTCAAGGAGCGCCCCCCCGAGGGAGCCTCCTTCTGCACCGCCTGCGGCGAGCCCATCGGCCCCGATGCCCGCTTCTGCGGCTCCTGCGGGCACGAACAGAAATGATGCACGCGGGCAGGGCCGGCTACGCTTCTTCGCTCGGCCCCCGGGGTAGACTCCCGCTCCCCTTCGACCCAGGAGTCCCATGCCCCGATCCCGCGCCCTGCTCCTCGTCCCCCTCCTGTTCGCCCTAGGCTGCGCAGGAGCGAGAACCCATTCGATCTATCCCCCCGCCCCCCGCGGGGATGTGGTCGACGACTACCACGGAACGGCGGTCCCCGATCCCTACCGCTGGCTCGAGGATGCCGACGACCCCGCCGTGCGCCGTTGGATCGAGGCTGAGAATCGCCTGACTCGCAAGATCCTCGACGCCATCCCCGGCCGGGAGCGCATCGCCCGGCTCGTCGAGCGGGTGACGAGCCGAGAGCACTACGGCACACCTTCGCGCCACGGCAACGCCTACTACTTCACCTACAACGACGGGCAGATGGCCCAGTCGGTGCTGGTGCGCGCCGAGGATCCTGGAGCCGACATCGAGGAGTGCGATGTCATCCTCGATCCGAACACCTGGTCGAGCGATGGCACGGTCTCCCTCGGCGGGCTCTCCTTCAGTCCTTCGGGACGCTACCTCGCCTACGCCCAGTCGGACGGCGGCTCCGACTGGCGCACCTGGCGCGTGCGGGACCTGGACACTGGACGGGACCTCGCCGACCTGATCCGCTGGTCGCGCTTCTCCACTCCCGAGTGGCGCCGGGACGACTCGGGCTTCGTCTACCAGCGCTACCCCGAATCCTCCGACAGGTTGATCGAGAAGGATCTGCGTCCGAGCCTCTGGTTCCACCGTCTGGGGACTCCCCAGGAGAGCGACGAACTCTTCTACGAGGATCCGGCCCACCCCGAGCGTGCCTTCGGGCTCCAGATCACCGAAGACGATGGTCGCTTCGAGGTGCTCTACCAACGCCAGGGCACCGACACGCGCAACTGGCTCTGGTTCCGGGACACTCTCGCCGACGGGGCAGGAAGCTGGGTCAAGACCTTCGACGACTTCGATGCCAGCTATCAGCCCCTGGGAAACGACGGCTGGAACTTCTGGATCCTGACCGACAAGGACGCCCCCAGGGGACGCATCGTGCGGGTGGACTGTAGCTCCCCCGGCGGAGAGTGGACCGAGGTGGTGCCCGAGCGCGAGTACACCCTGCAGTCCGCGGCGATGATCGGCGGAAGGCTCGTCTGTCGCTACCTGGTGGATGCCCACAGCGAAGTCGCGGTCTATGAGACGGGAGGCGCCCTGGTCGACACCCTCGAACTTCCGGGTAAGGGCTCGGTCTCCGGACTGGACGGAGAGCAGCGCAGGGCCGAAACCTTCCTGAGCTACACCTCCTTCGCCGTCCCTGGAATCATCTACCGCTACGACGTCCAGGCTGCCACCTTGGAGGAGGTGCGCCGCGAGGCCAGTGACATGCAAAGCGACGACCTCGTCACCAAGCAGGTCTTCTTTCCAAGCAAGGACGGCACGCGCATTCCCCTCTTCATCGTGCATGCCAAGGGGATCACCCTCGACGGCACCAACCCCACCCTGCTCTACGGCTATGGTGGGTTCAACATCTCCCTGCTCCCGCGCTACTCCCCCCGCGCGGCGGCCTGGCTCGAGCTCGGTGGGATCTATGCGGTCTGCAACGCCCGCGGTGGCGGGGAGTATGGCCGCGAGTGGCACGAGGCGGGCACCAAGCAGCACAAGCAGAACGTCTTCGACGACTTCATCGGGGCGGCCGAGTACTTGATCGCGGAGGGCTACACGCGCCCTTCCAAGCTGGCGATCGCCGGCGGCTCGAACGGCGGGCTCCTGGTCGGCGCCTGCGTCAACCAGCGCCCCGACCTCTACGGCGCAGCCCTGGCCGCGGTCGGCGTGATGGACATGTTGCGCTACCAGGAGTGGACGATCGGCGCGGCCTGGGCCAGCGACTACGGGCTCAGCAGCGACCCGGAGATGTTCCCCTACCTCTACGCCTACTCCCCGGTCCACAATGTCCACCCGGGGACCCGCTATCCGGCGGTCTTGATCACCACCGGCGACCACGACGATCGCGTCGTGCCCTACCACAGCTTCAAGTACGCGGCCGCCCTGCAGCATGCCCAGGCGGGCGACAAACCGATCCTGATCCGCATCGAGACCCGGGCCGGCCACGGAGCCGGCAAGTCCCGCGAGCAGCGCGCGCAGGAGATGACCGACCAGCTCGCCTTCCTCGCCCAGGAGCTCGAGATCCCCTTGGAGTAGGGTTCCCACGAACCTGGGAAAACGGACCGGAGCTCCCTTTTCAGGTCAGCCGTCCGGCGTTAGGATAGCCCGCGGAAGCGAGTTCTCCTCGCTTCGCTCCGAGCGACCAGGCACGACGACTCGTTCCCCTGAGGGGACTGCGTTTGCCGAAGGCCCTGGGAAGGCCGAGCCTTCTTTGGGACTTGCAGGAGGGCAATTCGGGACAGACAGCCCGGCCCGCCCTCCCCGGTAGGCGCGGCCAGGGAACCTCCTAGAGTTTCGAGACAGACAGATCCAAGGCTGCCACGCAGCCTCCCCCGGAATCCGAGAAGCACGGCCTCGCGCACGCGGCGGGTGACACCCTCACCCGCCGCGATCCTTGGGGGAGCACCCTGGGAGAGCACCCCCTCCCCCCGGTGAGGGGTGATCAGCCATAGAGCCCGGGCTCGACCCAGGAGAGCCGGAACGCCAGGTAGAGCAGCACCAGGGCAGAGCTCGAGCGCAGGAGACGCCCCCCCCAGCCCTTGGAAGGCCCGAGCCAGAGGAGCTGGGGCAGAAGGGCCGCCGCGAGAGTCGCCCCCAGGGAGGCCTCCGCGAGGCGCAGGCCGACGAGTAGGACCCCACCGCTCGCCAGGGCGATCCCC
>JALWOP010000027.1 GCA_027083445.1 Planctomycetota bacterium
AGCGGAGGGGGTCGACCGAGTGGGGGCGGGGGTCGGCGTGGCGACCCGTTCGACCTTGGCCCCAGCGGCAGCGCGGATGCCGCGCACCAGGTCCCGGGAGAGTTGGTCGATCGTATAGCCGCCGCCCGGTTTGGGAAGGACGGCCACCGCCCCGGCCTCGAGACAGGCGATCGCCAGATCGCAGCCCCGAGGAGTGAGCGAACTGACAATGATTGTTGGAATGGGTCGGGCCGCCATCAGCTTGCGCAGGAAGGTCAGGCCATCCATGCGCGGCATCTCCATGTCCAAGAGGATCACATCGACCGTGTGGGTCTTGATCTGGTCTCGGGCGGCGTAAGGATCCTCGGCGGTGGCGACAACTCGAATGTCGGTGGTCTTGTCGAGCTCGCGGCGTAGGCGAGTGCGGACAATTGGAGAATCGTCGACAATGAGAACGTTGATAGTCATGGTCAGCGTGTGCAGAGCCGAATCTCGAGCTGGCCCTCTTCGGATTCCAATCGGACCATGGTGGCTCCGGAGGAGGGCGGGGGGGGCGAAGAAAGGATCTCGGGTAGGCCCAGCTCAAAGGGCTGCTCGACCCCCCCCAAGGCGGCGACAACCTCCCCTCCAAGGATGTTTGCCAGCTCGCCCAGGGCCTGCCCGGCCTCTTCGGCTTGCACCTCGTGGGGTTCGACGGCCAGTAGATTGGCCGCGACTTCGTTGGCGAATCCGCTGCTCGCCAGCAGATGGAGCTCTCCTTGCTGGTCCGGACCCTTGAAGTGGATGCGCGCGAAGTGGGAGCTCTCCTGGGGGCTATCCCCATCGACCGGCTCGGTGATGAGGAAAGCGATCTGCATGAGTGCGTCTGCCGCCAGGCTCAGGATGGTTTCATCGTTCAGCATGGTGTGTCTCAGGAAGCTGGACCCAGGACCTCGCCCGCGAGCTGGCGGAGATCTTCGAGTTCGAACGGCTTGTGGAGAAAGCCCGAAATCCCGAGCTGACTGAGCCGTACCAGCCGAGCAGCATTGCTTTCGGTCGTCACGACGACGACCTGGACATCGTCGCGAGCATATTTTCCGCGCAAGCGGATGAGGAACTCCTCGCCGTTCATGACCGGCATGTTCAGGTCGAGCAAGACGAGTGAGATCTGGTTGGCTTCGACAACCTCCAGGCCTTCCGCTCCGTTGGATGCCTCGAGGATGCGATCGTCGCTGATACCGGCCTGACCCAAGGCCCGCCGGACGGAGCGCCGCAGGATGGGGGAATCGTCGATGATTAGGACGTGGGAGTTCATGACTGTGACTCAGATCGAGCATTCGATCACGCTGAGAGCATCGACGGTCGCGGCGATTAGATGCGCCAACTGATGACGATCGAGACCCAGGCGCTGCATTGCTTGGTGATCGAGGGGATAGGCCAGGCCGTCGAGTCCGACCCCCAGCCCCAGGTGACCGCAAACCACATCTCCCCCGTAGACGCAGTCGACGAGAGCCTGCTGCTCTTGCCCGCCAGAAGGTGTGTGGTGGTGTTCGATGGCGTAGGCCACCTTCTCGGGGAGGGACCAAATGCGGGCCAAGAGACCACCACACTCGGCATGGTCGAAACCGTAGTGCCGCCGTTCGAACTCGAGCTGGCTATCCTTCGAGTCGGATTGCATGTCGCGTTCCAGTTCCTGCACTCCGACCAGTTCATCCATGACCAACTTACCGCAGTCGCGTAGGAGACCGGCGGTGAAGGCAAAGGTCGGGTCGGCTCCGATGGAGGAGGCGAGTTGCTCGGCGGCCAAGGCACCGGCCAAGGCACCTCGTCGGGCGTCATCGCTGGAGAGTCCATAGCCTCGACCGGCATCCTCGATGAGTTCCGTCCCATGGCAGGCAATGATGACCTGGCGCAGACCGGAAAGACCGATGCGGGACATAGCTTCTCGGATGCCACCCACTTCGGCCATACCCGAATAGGCTGCCGAATTGGCCTTGCGTAGGCAGAGCATGGCGAGGGCGGGATCCTGCATGACCTGGAGTTCCAGAAGGGACAGATCTACGTCCGGGTCACCCAGAAGAATCAGGATCTCGAGCAGGAGCGAAGAAGGTGAGGGCAGGCACTCGATCTCGCTGATGCGTTCCATTAGGGATGCCATAGGATGTTCTCCTTACCTTTGCTCTGGACTGTGACCACTCCAGAAGTGAGCTCCAGGTGTAGTGTGCGTGCAATGGTTCCCCCCGTTTCTTCCGCTGCGATGGGAATGTTGTTCTTCCAGAAGAGCTTGCGGAGCATGGCGCGATTACGCTTGCCGATCTGGAATCCGCTTGTGTCGGCCAGTAGGGTGGCCGCCCCAGCGACGCAGACGATCAAGTTATTCTTCGATGCCCCGAGGGAATAGGCCTGCTTGAACAGCTCAGGTAGACCCGTAGTGGCGTAGATGCCAAGTCGAGAGGGTTCGACCTTCTCGCGGCGACTCGGCTGCGGTAGGAGGTAGTGAAGCATGCCGCCCACTCGGGCCACCGGATCGAAGATCGTAACGCCGATGCACGAACCCAAGGCATGGGTCGTTATCGTACTGGAATCGGCTTTGGTGAGGGTGAACTCACCTATGCCGATCGTCCGGCGGAGGTTGTTCGAGGCGGGAAGGAGGCTCACGATGCAGAGGAATCTATTGGGCTCCTCACTCCTTTCGGTATGCGCTGGGCGCAACCCTTACCAGGCTTGCATGTTCACGGGCCAAGCTCTCGGAGAATCCCAGGAACAGGATTCCACCCGGCCGTAGCAGGCCCGTGAAGCGGCGAATCAACTCCTCGCGTGTGTTCTCATCGAAGTAGATCATCACGTTGCGACAGAAGATTGCGTCGAAGGGGCCTGTGAGTTTCCAGGCGTCCATTAGATTGAGAAGGCCGAAGGTTACCAGAGCTGCGGTTTCGGGCCGGATCCGCACGCTCGGGACGTTCCTATGACGACCAATCTGGAAGTGACGCCGGACCAGGTCGGGGTCCAAATCCCGGACCATCTCCAGGGGGTAGATACCGCGCTGGGCGGCTCGCAACTCGCTCTGGGCTAGGTCCGTAGCCAGGATACGTGCATCGAGACCGGATACGTCGGCGAGGGTATCCCGGACGAGCATCGCCAGGGAATAGGGCTCGCACCCCCTCGAACAGCCTGCTGACCAGAGGCGTAGGCGACGAGGTTCGGGTGCGGAGCGCAGGGGCTCGAGGATCTCGTTGCGCAGAAGTTCGAAGTGGTCAGCCTCACGGAAGAACATCGTGAGGTTGGTCGACAGGCAGTCGAACAGCGGCAGGAGGTCTACAGGGTGCTGGACCTTCTCATAGTGCCGGATCAGTTCCTCCAGATCGGTGCAGGCGCTATTGCGGAGGAGCTGTATGAGGCGGTTGCTGACCAGGACCAGCTTCGTCTCCGGGATGCTGAGGCCGAAATGCTCATGAGCCAAGCGTCGCACACGGGCGAACTGCGAGGGGGCGAGGTGGGCCGTCACGCCGGATGCACTCGCAGTATCTCCTGCAGGTTGGGAAGTGGGGGAATCGACCATGGCGAGCCTTATGGTGTTCGGCCTTTCTGGCCGCGGATCCTCGGCCATGTAGCCGCGAAGTCATTCCCTAGAACAATCTTCCACCCGCGAGTCTCTAGAACGAGTGTTCATGCGCACGACTCAGTAGATTCGTCACTGACCTCACGGGCCTGCTCGATGCTCTCGTCGTTCGAGAGGACCTTATCGATGTCTATCAAGGCAATGACCTTCTGCTTCTCGGCGATCTTGCCCAAACCGAGAATGTAGTCATTCGAGATCGAGGATCCGAAGCGAGGCGGCGGCTCTACTTGATGCGCCTCGATGTCGAGTACCTCGCTGACGGTGTCAACGACACAGCCGGTCAGGCAAACCTCCCCTTCGGCAGCACCTTCGACCTCGAGGACGATGATGCAGGTGTGGCTGCTGTCCGCCGGGGCTTGCATCCCGAGTTTGAGGCGCAGATCAGCGATCGGGATGATACGACCGCGTAGATTGATGACGCCGCGTACGTATTCGGGCATGCGAGGAAGGGGAGTCACCGCCTGTAAGGCGATGATCTCCCGTACCTTCAGGATGCGAACTCCGTACTCCTCGCCCTGAAGCATGAAGGAGAGGTACTTGCCTGCGAGGGCACGCTGACTCTCATCCGCGGTTATCAAGTCTTGGGAAAGCTCTTGGTTCATCGAAATCAGGGGACAGGGGTCGCGGCTACGGAAGTCAGGAGCGCATCGGTGTCCAGGATGAGGGCGACGCGCCCATCGCCAAGAATCGCTCCTCCGGAGATGCCTTGAGTCGGCGGAAGGGCCTTGCCCAGATTCTTGATCACTACTTGCTGTTGGCCGAGGATTTCATCGACGAAGACACAGGCGCGTTCGCCGGCGCCTTCGACCAAGACGAGGATGCCCTCGGAGATCTCCTCGAGTCCCTCGTTTAGATCGAAGATGTCGCGCAGGCGGTGGATGGGTATCAATTTGCCGCGCACCTCGACCATCTCTCCGTCGTGCAAAACACGATGGGTGCTGTTTTCGTCGGGCCGGAAGCTCTGCTCGATGGTCAGAGTCGGGATCACGTATCGATGGCTACCGACGCGGACGATCATTCCGTCGATGATGGCCAGGGTGAGAGGCAAGCGCAGGTAGAACGTGCTGCCCTCCCCCGGGTGCGACTCGATGTCGATACGGCCGCGCATGGCCTCGATGTTACGGCGCACGACATCCATGCCCACGCCTCGCCCGGAGATGTCGGTGACCTTTTCCGCGGTCGAAAAACCCGGCTGGAAGATCAACTTGTAGACCTCAGAATCAGGCATGTCGTCGGGATTGCCGTCGATCAGACCGCGTTCCAAGGCCTTGGCCAGAATGCGCTCCCGATCCATCCCGTTGCCGTCGTCGCGGATTTCGATGACGATCGAGCCGCCCTGGTGATAGGCGTTGAGTGCGATATTGCCCTTGGGGTCCTTGTTGCGCTCGACCCGCTCCTCCGGCGTCTCGAGGCCGTGGTCGATGGCGTTGCGGATCAAGTGGACAAGGGGATCGGAGATCTCCTCGACCACGTTGCGATCCAACTCGGTCTCCTCACCGGTGACGGTGAAGGCGACCAGTTTGCCGGCCTTTGAGGAGACGTCACGTACGAGGCGTGACATCTTCTGGAAGGTAGAGCGCAGGGTCACCATGCGCAGCGACATGGCGGCCTCTTGCAGGTCGCGGGTGATCTTGCCCACCTGAGTCAGATTGCGTTGCAGTCTCTGGCTACGGATCTCCTCCAACTCTGGATCCTGGGTGAGCATCTGTTGGGCGATGACGAGTTCCCCGACCATGTCGATCAGGACATCCAGTCGGCGTGTCGCCACCTTCACCGTCTGCTCGATGTGCGGCTTACGCTTGCGCTGGGCTTTGGGGCTTTCCGTGGAACGGAGTGTCTGCTTGACCTCGGTTTCACTGAGCAGACCGGATTCGATCACGGCTTCCGCGAACGGGAAGGTCTGCGCCCCGGCGATACTTGCGCCGCGCTGCCCGAGCAGGGCTGCTTTCAGACTGTCGATGCTGATGAGTTCGGCTTCTGCCAGAATCTCTCCCAAACGCTTGGAGGATCCGGTCTTTTGCAGGTGACGTTGGACCTGCAAAGCCTGTTGCAGAGCCTCGTCCGTGATCAGGTTGCGTTCGAGCAGGTACTGCCCCAGGAGCGTGGTCGACCCCTCGTCGGGGGTTCCTGGTGATGCTGGGGTATGCGGTTTAGGCGGGGTGGGTTGTGCCGTCAACGCCGCTGACTCTTCCCCTTGGGCGGCAAGTTCCAGGGCCTCGATCAACTCATAGATGCTGAGGCGGAGGGGTGGCTCCTCGCCGCACAAGTAATCGAGCATCGAATTCATCGCATCGCAGGCTGCGAAGATGAGGCTCGTGTGCTCTGTCGTGCAGATGAGGTTGCCCTTGCGGAATTCGTCGAGGAGGGCTTCGGAGGCATGGGCCAGCTTGACCATGTCCTCCATGTTCATGAACCCCGCGACACCCTTGATCGTGTGGAAGGCGCGGAAGATGCGGTCGATGATCTCGATGTCCTCGGGATCCGACTCGATTTCGAGCAGGGCAGCTTCGGAATCTTCGAGGTGGCCCCGTGCTTCGGCAAGGAACTCGGCCAGTGTCGGATCGGAGAGGACCTCTTCGGGGAACTGAACCCTCTCGCTTGGGTTGATCGCGGAGGAGGCGGATGACGATGCCGTAGCGGAGGGAGGCGGAGCGGCCTCCTCCTTGGAGCAGGTCTTTGGGTGAGGGAGTTCTCTCCCCTCTGCGAGGGCGGCGATGTTCTCCTGCAGGTAGGTGTACTCAGGCGGATCGCAGTCGGGATCCTGTTCCAGCTCATGGATGTAAGCCTTCATCCAGTCGAGCAGGCAGAAGAATACGTCGGCGGGCAACCCCTTCCCGCTGGCCAGGACCTGGTCGAGAGCGGTTTCCGAGAGGTGCAGCAGGGCCTGTGCTGTGGGTAGGGGGATGACCCCGCACTCACCCTTTAGGGAGTGCACCACCCCGCGCACCTGAGTGACGCACTCGGGCTGATCCGGATCCTCCTCGAGTGCCAGCAGGTACTCCTCGATCGTACTGAGGGAGTCCAAGGCGCTGGCCAGGAACATCCCCAGGAGCTCGCTGTCGACCTGTTCTTCTGCCTCTTTCTCGGGGGAGCCGAAGGGCTCTACGCGCTCTCCATGCTCTAGGGCTGCGACGGCTTCGAGGGCCCATTCGACGACAGACTCGATCAGGGCCAAGTCGCCGCTCGGGTCTTGCTCGATGTCCAGCGCCACTCGCTGAGCCGCCTCGAGGGCCTGGCTCAGGGGATCCGCGAGGGGCCCTCCCTTTACGGCTTGGAATACGTCGCGACATGTCTCCGCCAAGTCGGATCGGGATTGGGGATCCTGGGGCCGAAGGCAGGTCAGAGCCGAAGCGAGGCGGTCGAGTTGGGACTGAATCGACATGATGGAGTTGCGCTGGGGACGCTACTTCGCCCATCGACCTCCCGAGCGGTTCCCTTGAGCCCCTGGGTGGCGCAGCCGGTAATCCATTCCAACAATGGCCGAAAACGGGCCGGGGGACCTGGGAACCCGTGCTGCGGCCCCGGTCAGGGATTCGAGCAGCGGATCCAGAGGTGCCCCCCTGCCCGGACCTCGCCCTCGGATCCGGGCGGGATGAGGCTCGTACCGCTGTACTCTTCGACGATCGCGGGGCCTGCGATCCGGTGTCCCGGCCGTAGTTTGCTGCGGTCCAGGACCGGGCAGGAGGTCCGGCGCCCCTCGAAGACCGCCTCGCGCGTGCCGCACCGGGCTGCAAGGGGAGCGGGACGGCGCGCGGGCCTGGCGCGGGAATCGTCCGGCTGCGGTTCCGCTCGGCGACCGATCGCTCGCAGACGCAGGGCGACCAGCTCGATCGATCCATCCTCGAGCGCCCAGCCGTAGCGCTTGGCGTGCAGGGCGTGGAAGGCTCTGGCCGGGTCGCCCTCGGCTGCCAGTGAGAGTTCGTAGGACTGCCCGTGATAACGTAGATCGAGGGATGTTTCGATGGTGATCGCTGCCCGGGAAAGACCCGCGGAGCGCAGTTCTTCGCGTGCTTCCCTCGCCAACTCGCCCAGGATCGAACGCCGCCGGGCCGCGCTCACCTCGGACAGGGGTTCGAGCAGGGTGCGCTCCCGGTCACAGGAGGCATCGGCCCGAGCCATTCCCACCGCCGAGAGCACGCCGGGGTTGGAGGGTATCAGGGCGCCGCGCATCCCCAGAGCCCGCGCCAGGGCGGCGGCGTGCAGGCCACCGCCGCCCCCGAAGGCGACCAGGGGCAGGAGACCGGGATCCAAGCCGCGTTGCATCGTGCGCACGGCGAGGGCTCGGCGCATGGCGGCCCGTGCGATCGTCAGGACCCCCTCCGCGGCTCGCAGGGGATCGGTGCCGAGCTTGCGTCCCAATTGCTGGAAGGCCCGCGCCACGGCGGCGGCGTCGAGGGCCAGCTCCCCACCCAAGAAACCCTCGGCGGCGATGTAGCCCAGGTACAGGCAGGCGTCGGTGACGGTCAACTGCTCGCCGCGTCCGTAGCAGACCGGGCCTGGGTCCGCCCCGGCGCTGTCGGGACCGACGTGCAGGACACCGGCGCGATCCACGTGCACCCGGGAACCTCCACCGCAGCCGATGGTGTGGATGTCGAGGGAGGGGACCGCGATCGGGTGACCGGCGACATGCGCGTCGTGGACCGCATCGGAGAGGCCGGCGGCCGGGTCGTGGAAGGCGACGTCGGTACTCGTGCCGCCCATGTCGAGGGTGACGATCGAGCCCAGTCCCGCCTCCCGTGCGGCGTGAGCGGCGCCGACCACCCCTCCTGCCGGTCCGCTGAAGAGTACGCGCACCGGCTCGCGGGCTGCGCGCTCGGCGGGAAGGGTGCCTCCCGAGTTCTGCAAGAGGGAGAGTCGGCCGGTGTCGAACTCGCGGCCCAGTCGCTGGAGGTAGGAGGAGAGGATTGGGACGAGGGCGGCATTGGCGATGGCCGTCGAGAAGCGTTCCACTTCACGGTAGGCCGGTAGGATTCCCGCGGAGCAGGTGATCGGTAGGCCGAGGGGAGTGAGGGCCTCGGCCACGCGCTCTTCGATGGCGGGATCGGCGTAGCTGTGCAAGAGGCAAACGGCGATCGACTCGGCGTCGCTGCGGCCGATCGAGCGTTTCAAGCGGGTGAGCTCTTCGTGCCCCGGCCGTGCCAGCTCGACCAACTCTCTCCCCTCCGGTGCGCTGCGTTGGGCGATCGTGAAACGCAGCTCGCGCGGCACCAGGGGGCTGGGCTTCCTTGGGTGCAGATCGTAGATGTCGGACCGATCTTGGCGTCCGATCTCGATCAGGTCGCAAAAACCCTCGTTGGTCACCAGGGCGGTCTTGGCGATGCGGCCGGTCAGGAGGGCGTTCAGGGCGACGGTCGTGCCGTGGATGATTTCGGCCTGGTCGGCCCCCGCCAGGCCGGCCAGCCCTTCGATCACCGCGCGCCCCGGGTCCGCGGGGGTGGAGGGTAGCTTGGCCACCCGGAGCTCGCCCCGGGGGGAGACCAGGGCCAGGTCGGTGAAGGTCCCGCCGGTATCGACGCCCAGGGGCGGGCGCAGTCGCTTACGCTTGGGCATTGTGGGTCGTCCCGGTGGGAGCCACCGGGCCAGGAGGGTACCCTCCCCCGACGCGCCATGCCGCCCCTTCCC
>JALWOP010000028.1 GCA_027083445.1 Planctomycetota bacterium
GTCCCCCCGACCCTTCGCGCGCAAAGCTCGATCCCCCGATTCCGGCCCACGACCACCCGGGCCCCCGCGCCATGACCGAACAAGCCACGCCCGAGGCACCTTCGCAGCCGATCTTCGACATCGCCCGGGATCCGATCCAGAGCTTCGCGGCCCTGCTCGTCGAGCGTTCGAAGATCTTCGAGCGCCGCCAAGCGTATGAATCCTTCGAACGCTCGGTCGAGAGCCTGGCGGAGAGCGGTGAGGAGGGGCGCCGCAAGGGGCTGGGGCTTTGGATACTCGGCCGTTTCCAGGAGGCGGTGGAGCTGCTCGAGGCCCATGCAGAGGACGACGTCGCCGCTTTCACCCTCGGCAACGCCCTCTGCTCCGCCGGCCGCCACCGCGAGGCGGCCCCGGTCTTCGAGCGCCTCTCCGAAAAGTACCCGGACGAGCCCCGCCCCCGGGGCGCGGGCATCGACGCCGCCCTGGAGGCCGATCTCGCCGAGGGTGATGAGGAGAGCGCCCTGGCCGCCCTGGAGAAGCGGCTCGCCGCAGCTCCCCCTTCCTTCGCCGAGAGCGCCGAAGGTCACTACCTGCGCGGACGCGCCGCGGAGCTCGCCGGCAAGGCCCAGGAGGCGATCGATCACTACATCGCCGCCCGCGAGGTCGACCCGACCCTGCGCAGGAACCTCTTCCACCTCGCCTTCCTCGCGGAACGCAACGGCCTGGACGAGTTGGCCCTGGACGCCTACGAGACCCTGACCAGCATCCTGCCCCCCGACAAGCCCGCCCTGATGAACCTGGGGCTGCTCTACGAGGACCTGGGCCGGGACCAGGATGCCGCCACCTGCTACGACACGGTGGCCCGCACCTTCCCCACCGACCGGCGCGTGCGCCTCTACCTCGAGGATGCCCGGGCGGGGATGAACATGTTCTACGACGAGGATCTGGAGAAGAAGGAGGACCGCCTCAACCAGATCCTGCGCATCCCCATCACCGACTTCGAGCTCAGCGTTCGGGCCCGCAACTGCCTGAACAAGATGGACATCATGACCCTGGGCGACCTGGTCAAGAAGACCGAGGCCGAGCTGCTCAGCTACAAGAACTTCGGCGAGACCTCCCTGACCGAGATCAAGGAGATCCTCGCCTCGAAGGGCCTGCGTCTGGGAATGGCCCGCGAGGAGGCGGTGGCCTCGATCGCCCGCGCCCGGCCGACCGCCCCCATCCAGCTCGACCCGAGCGACCCGCGCAACAAGGCCCTGAGCGAGTTGAAGCTCTCCATCCGCGCCCGGCGTACGGTCGAGAACCTGGGCTGCCTGACCCTGGGGGACATCACCCAGCACTCCGAGGACGAGCTGCTCGGCATGCCCAACTTCGGAGTCACCTCCCTGCTCGAGCTCAAGAACAAGCTCGCCGAGCATGGGCTCTCCCTCAAGGGCAGCGACAAGAAGAAGAAGTAGCCGGCAGCCGTGTACGACTACCTCGAGGGGACGGTTGCCAGCCAGACGCCGGCCGGGGTCGTTCTGGACGTGGGCGGGGTCGGCTACCAGCTCTCGACCCCCCTGGGGACGAGCTTCCCCGCTTCCCCGGCCCGGGTCAGGGTCTGGACCCACCTCGCGGTGCGCGAGGATGCCCACACCCTCTACGGCTTTGCCGACGCCGCGACCCGCGACGCCTTCCGCACCCTCCTGCGGGTCAAGGGGGTCGGCCCCAGGGCGGCCCTGGCGGTGCTCTCGGGGCTGAATCGCGCCGAGCTGTGCCGGGCGATCCAGGAGGAGGATCTGGCCCGTCTGACCGCGATCAAGGGGGTCGGCAAGAAGACCGGCGAACAGATCCTGCTCGACCTGCGCGATCGCATCGGCGCCCTCTCCGCGGGCCTGGGCTGCGAGGATGGGCTCTTGATCCCCGCCTCGGCCCCCTCCTCCCCCTCCGCTTCCGGCCAACTCGACGACGCGGTCAGCGCCCTCTGCTCCCTGGGCTTCAGCGAGAAGGAGGCCAAGAAGCGTATCGAGCGCGCCCTGGTCGAGCTGGGGGATGAGGAGGCTGCCGACATCGCTCGCCTGGTCCAGACCGCCTTCCGCGGTTGAGCCCCTCTCCGCGAGTCGTCCCATGCAACCCTCCGCCTGCCGCATCCTCATCTGCGACCCCCTCGACCCGATCGCCCTCGAGATCCTGCGCGGACGGGGCTTCGAGCCCGAGGTGCGTACGGGGATGGACGAGGCCGAGCTCTCTCTGGCGGTCGCAGAGGTCCATGCCCTGCTGATCCGCTCGGCGACGAAGGTGACCGCCAGAGAGAGCTCGGCC
>JALWOP010000029.1 GCA_027083445.1 Planctomycetota bacterium
CTGTCACTCCTCCTCTGCCTCTGCGCCTGTGCCGCCCCACCCCGGGCGGCGTCCACCACCGGCGGCAGCGCCAGCCTGGTGGTCGATCCCACCCCTCCCCACCTGCTCGTCGGGCGGGAGGTGCCCCTGGTCTCCGCCGTGCGCGAGGATGCGGATGGGCGCGTCCTGATCCTGGGGTTGTGGGCGGATGGGCGTCTGGTCTGGAGCGAGGATCGGGTCTTCGGCGGTCCGCCCTACCACGAGACGCATCTGGGGCCCAAGCGTACCTCGGATGCTCTGCACGTCTTCGGCCGGCTCTTCGATCGGTGGGAGGGGGATCTGCTCGCCTACCACCCTCCCGGAGCCTCCCGGGTCGAACTGATCTACGGGGCCGGCGGAAAGGACCGGCGGCTCGCCTCCTGGCACGAGGCCTTCGAGCGCAATCCGGAGATGGTGGTCACCGAGCGGGGTGTCGAGCCGCTGGGGAAGCGCAGCAGGGCCGAGGTCCTGGCCGGGTGTAGCCGGGAGTACCGGCGCTTCCGCGTCCTCTGGAAGGATGTCCGTCGCATGATGGAGGGCCTCGTGCCCCGCAAGGGGCCCCGGGTCACCCTCGCCGAGCCGGCCCTGCCCGCGCCTCGCTAGCCACTCGCGCCGAGCCGCCGCTCGCGTTTGGAGGTGCGCTCCGTAGGCTTGCCCCACCGGCTCCATTCAACGTCATGATCTGCCCCCTCCTCCTGACCCTGATCCCCTCCGCCCTGCCCCTCTCGTTTCAAGACGTCTACGAGCTGGCGGAGGGGCCCCATGTGATCGGTCTGTGCTGGTTCCATACGGAGCGTGCTGGAGAGGCCCTGCCCGAGGAGCTGCGGGACGTGGGGGAGGCGGCCTGGCGCGAGGTTTGCGCCTGGACCGGTCGGGATGCCGAGGAGCCCCTGGAGGTTCCGATCACGATCAACCTCTACCCCAAGCGCAAGCTCTTCGTCGCCGCGGTGGAGAGCATCGAATCGGGAGCTTCCAAGGATCGCGCCGCCTGGGGGGACCCGGACTCCCATCAGATCTACGTCAAGGTTCAGCCCCTCTTGGGTGAGTGGCCCTTCCTCGAGATCGGCATCCCCGAGGTCTCCCTGCGGGCGGCGGCCCGTGAGGTTGCCGTCATGGCCATGGCGCAGGTCGAGGGCGGGGCCTTCACCCACCCCTGGCTGCGCGAGGGATTGGCGGAACTGGTCGCCGAGCGAGCCCTGATCGCCATCGGTCGTGCTTCCGCCGCGGGGGCGGCGCCCGCGGACTCGACGGCCCTGTGGAGGGTGCGCGAGTTGGCGCGAGCGGGTCGTTTGCCGACCGTCGCGGAGATCTTGGCAGGGGAGATCGGTGATCTGGGTGGTGCCGAGCGGCGAGCCTTGCACGGGGTTTGGCTGCGCTACTTGGCGAGTCGGGAGGAGCCCTCCGCGATCGTGGGGTTGGCCGCGGGTGAGGGGCAGGACCTGGAGGAGTTCGAGCGCGGCTTCCCCGCCTGGCTGGAGGCACAGACCCCGATTTGGCATGAGGAGACCCCGGCGACCGCGGTGCATGGCGAGGGGCTCGCGCAGACAGCGATCCGGGGCCAGAACGCTCTCTGCTGGGCCGTCGAGCCGCCTCCCTCCGGCTCCTATGAGATCCGCGGGGAGTTTCTGCTTTACCACAACGAGGAGGCGATGGGGCAGGCCAACGTCCTGCTCGGCCTGCTCGACACGGGGGACTACATCTCGGTGGCCTTCCACACTCCGACGGGGGTGCTCCTGTGGAGGTACGACAGCGCCCTGGCGCGCCAGGGCAAGCCGGCCTTCGTCGCCCTGACGAGCAAGACGATCACGCCGCCTTTCGCGGCCCGGGAGTGGGTGCCCTTTTCGGTGCGCTACGACGCCCAGCAGGAGCGCATCTTCGTCGAGGTGGCGGGGACCCGGCTGCGTCCCCAGGACACGACCGGCAGGGATATGAGCGGTGCCTGGGGGCTGGGGGTCTTGCCGGGGATGCCGGCCCTCTGGCGCGGGGTGGAGTGCGTGGCCCTGGACGACTGAGTTCGGGCGATTCCGCCTGAGGGGGGGGCGCTCGGAAGGCGCCCAGGTTGGCGCAGCGGCTGGGGCGGTCCCGGTGGGTTGGCGGGTGGCGAGGGGAGCGCGCAATACCCCTGGCCGCCCTCCGCGAAATCTCTTGCCGATTCCGCGGGGAGCGTGCTAGCGTCGATTTGGCTCGTTCGTTCGCTGGACGAGAGAAACCAAGGAGTTCGCAAATGACCCTTCCTTCCTTCCTTCCTTCCTTCCTTCC
>JALWOP010000030.1 GCA_027083445.1 Planctomycetota bacterium
GGGGTGGGATCGTCGGGAGGTGTCGGGCATCTCTGGGGGGCCGAACGTAGCCCGGGAGATTAGCAAAACACGCCGCCTCCCGCCTGGGCACGAAGGCCACCCAGGCGGGCCCACTGGGCCCAGGTTGGAGCACCCCGCGGCCGGAGTTCGCGCTATGGCGGAGGGTTGTACCCCTAACCCGGCTCATTCATGCGCCTGGCTAACGTCGGCGTGGACGTTCCGCCCTGCGACGTTCGATGAGTTCAAGCACCGCATCCGGAAGCTCCCCCGACCCCACCTTGCCATCCCCATCCAGATCCCAGCGCAGGAAGTCATCGCGAGTGACATCCACCCCTCGCTGGTTGATGAGGGTCACACTGCGGCCGGCTTCGTCCCGCGCTACACGCCCGTCGCCATTGCGGTCCAACTCGCGCAGCAGGTCGGGCCGGGCCGCAAGCTCTCTCCGGGAGAGGAAGGTATCTCCGTCCTCGTCGAAGACCTCGCGTAACCTGTCGCCACTGATGACGGGGGGCAGAGCGCTGCGAGCCGGCTGCCGAGTGGGCCACTCCGGAGCAGGGGGAGCGAGCCCACGGTTGGCTGTGCGCCGATCGACATAGATGTGCAACTGCACGAAACCATCCCCGTTGGCGTCCAGCGCCCGCCAATCCCGCTCGGCAACCCTGAGCTCACGGGGACTCACCTCACCGCCCCCATTCCGGTCCCGGATCCCGAATTCCTCGAGTGCGCTGCGATCCCCGTAGCGCAACTGGCGCAGTTTGCCCGGATGGCGTGAAAGCTCGTCGAGATTGAGCCTCCCGTTCCTGTCCAGGTCCAGGGCGGCGAAGAGAGCCCGGGCCAACTCCTTGCGGTCGAGGCGATCGTCATCGTTCCGATCGAAAGCCTTGGGATCCAGCCCATCGAAGAGACGCGCCAGGTCTCCATCCGGATCGGTACGCCCATCGGAGAGAACCCGGGGAATGGGTTCTTCCCTGGACCCCTGGGTACTCTCTCTCTCCTTGAAGCTGTCACCCACTTCGGCCAGCTCCGCCAGGACGATGCGCCCATCCCCGTTTGTATCGAGGGCCTCCCCCGCACGCTCGAGCTCCTTCCCGGTCAGCAAACCGTCGAAATCGCCGTCGAGGCGAGCGAAGAAAGCCCGAGCGGAACTCCCGGGAACCTCCGGAGGAACCTCTCCCCGCTCGATCGTTCCCAGGCGGTCACCATCCACGTCGAGAATCGACTCGACCTCAGCGCGATACAACCAGCGCGAAGGACGCCGGCTGACGTCCTTCAGGGGCGTTCCGTCCGCGGAGATCATCTGGTCCAGGGGGAACTCCTCCAGGGCGATCATGTAGGTACTGCGCAGGGCCTGCATCACCCCGAGATCCGACGGTTTCTCGGAGAGCCCTAGGTCGGTCAAGTAGATCCCTTCGTTCCCGGGAACGAAGGCCACGGGCTGCAGGAAGGGCTGGTTGTAGAAGGAGCCGTGCACCAGCGCCTCGCTCTGATCCCCGACGGGAAGACGCGCCTTCTCCACGGGATCGGCCGGGTCGCTGACATCGATGATGCGCTCGAAGGAACGCGAATCTCCATTGTCGAGCAGGCGCTCCTCGAGGAAGTAGGCGTAGTCCCTCTCGGCGTTGCGGCTTCCCCCTTGGGGACTCGCCAGGTCGACCTTGCTGCGTAGGGCGACGCCGCGATACTCCCAGTTGCCCCGCCGCCTCTGCACCCGCGTGCGCCCCTCGCGATCCGCAGGCGGCCAGATCACCCTCGGGTGACTCGCTTCGGTGACATCGACCAGGTAGAGACCGGAGAGGCGATCGACCACGGCACACAGGTGCCGCGCATCGGAGCGAAAGGGCGCCGGGGCACCGGTGAAGTCGACTTCAGGACGGCTGTACTGGAAGAGCAGGTCCAGGTCCACCGCATCGTCGGCACGTCCCCGGGTGGGATTCAGGTGCAGGCCGCCCACGATGCGCGGTTTGATCGGATCGCGGATGTCCACGATCACCAGCCCTCCGGGACCATCGGCAACATAGGCGAGGGGCCAGCGAACTTCGACCTCGTGCGCGTCGAACATGGGCACGACGCCGACGCGCTTGATCTCGGCCGGCTCCGCGACGTCATAGACCCGCAACCCCCCGGCTCCGTCGGCCGAGAGCAGGTAGTCTCCCACGAGTGCCATCCCCTGGGGCTCGACGCTGGCAATGAAGCCGACGCGCTCCGGATGGGTGGGTTCCGTCACATCGAGAACATGAATCCCGCGTCCACCTTCGGCGACGTAGAGGTGTCGAGCATGTCCCTGGAGCGGGTCGCACTCGAGTTCCAAGTCGACGATGTCCGGGAGCACGAACTTCGCCAGGGGAGTGGAGGCGGCCAGTTGGGCCCGATCCAGCGCGACCACCTCGACCCCCCGGCGATCGGCAACAAAGGCGAACTGCCGGGCGAGCCGGAAGTTGGGTGAACCCAGGCCCCAGGTCGCCGAAGATCGGTGGCACTCCACGCAACTGCGAGAGGTCGGGCGTACCGAGTGGGTTTGGTGGTGGACCATGGTTACACCCGAGAGCCCGGCCCGAGTGACCGGCATGGCCTGGTCGAGAATGCGCTTGCCATTCGCATCATCCACCGTGCCCATGGTCGAGAAGCCGGTCATGTAGGGAGCCACGCGCCCCTTCTCGTTGAGCCCAGCATAGAAGCTCTTCCAGGTCGTAAAAACCTTCTCCTGGGTGGTAACGCGGCCCTGGGTGCGCTTGCCGGTCAGGATGTCGAGTTGCGAGAGGGCCTCGTTGCGATAGAAGTGGAACCCCAAGAAGTTCACGTTCCAGCCGGCATGGCAGGTGTAGCACTCGATCCCCCTGTGCTCGTCGGTCATGGCCAGAGCCGCCTGGTCACGGAACTCCTCACTGGAGGGGTCCAGGACATCCACAACCTGCACGACCGGGTGAACTTCACCGGTGACCTTGCTACGCAGAAAGACCTTGCCGCCCTCCTCGAACAGATTCGTCAGGGGCGCACCGCGTTCGGTCTCGAGGGTCGAGCGCCGCTCGAAAGTCCCATGGCAGGCTTCGCAGGAGATCTCCACGGCATGCTCCATCTGTCCGTGAAGGCGCCCGTCCCCCATGACGTCCGCAAGGGTATGGCAATCGATGCAGTGCAGCCCCCGTTCCTGGTGAATATCAGGCGGACAGATGGAGGGATCGTTCAGGTAGAAGGTCCGGTTCAGCAGGCTGTCGGTCGTCCCGGCGATGTCCGGGCCACCAGGCGCTCCGGGAGGTAGCTGGGAGAGACCGCGAAAATGCAGCCCGATCGAAGCATCCCCGTAGTGACAACTCGTACAGGTTTGAGTTGTCGGAGCGGCGGTCATTTCATGCCGCAGCGGATGACCCGGTTCGCCTCGATCGACGGTGCGATCCCGCGATTCGCTGAGACCATCCAAGGCATAGGCCACATGGCAGGCAGCGCAGCCTGAGCCGCGGTAGTCCCCGTCGAAACCGACACGCCCTCTTACCGCCCGGCCGTTGGAGTACAGATGGCACTGCATGCACTCCTTGCGCGGCAGGTCCGGGTAGTAGGAGCCCAGTTGAGTAGGATCGGTGCGATGCCCCTGGAAGGCGGGTAAGCCCAAGAGGGATTCCACCTCCCCCCCCCGAGCACGGTGGGGCCGGATCGGGAAGATGCCGTACTTCGAGCCCGGCTGCTCCACCAGTCCCATCTCGTAGAAGCCGTCTGAAAGGTGCCCGGCCGTGGTCCCGTGGAGACTGATCTCCAGGTCTTCGCAGAGGTCGCCATGGCACTCTCCACAGGTGTGCTCCACCACGCGCAGGTCCATGGGGTTCTTGAAACGTCGATAGGCCAGGTCCGCGTCGAGAGGCAGGGTGCGTTCGTCCCCAGGCGGAGGACTGGAGGGATGCACGTGCGCCTCGTAGGCACTCTTGCCCTCTGCATTTCCCCCATGGCAGTCGACACAGGAGAGTTCGGCCTCGGGGTGCATGGCCTCTATCCCTCCATGGCAGGCCAGGCAGCCGTCCTGGGCCGAGGCAGATCCCACCAAGAGACCGAATAGCCCCAGGAGCGATCCGACCCGGAACGAGCCGAACCGGGCGGGAATCCCTCGGTGAGGCTCCCTTCCCGCCCGTAGCAACATCGACTGTGCCGGCGCTCCCGAAGCAGAGAGCCACATGGGATCAGCTATAGAGCCCCTTGAGTCGCTTCGCCTTGGCCAAAACGGGGTCGACGCCGAAAAGGTCGCAGACCGTGCCCATGACGTCGATGACCTGGTGTGGCGTTTCATTCACGACTCCACGTTTGAAGTCCGGCCCCCAGGCAAGACAGCTCACCCAACGCAGATCATCGGAACCGTCGCCGTGATCGAGGCCACGCCGCGAGTTGAGGTCCCGATCGCGACCGAACTCCGGCAGGATGAAGAAGGCTGTAGTCTGCGCCAGCTCATCGTCGGCCTGGACGGCTTTCCACAGCTCCCCCACCGCAGCGTCATTGCGGCGCAGGACCTCCTGGTACCCGTTGAAGCTACCGTGGGCAATGTCGGCATTGCGGAGAACGACACCGATCATCTTGGGCTTGAAGACACTCAAGAGGTTGCGTGCCAAGCGCAACGCCTTGGCATCCCCGGCACCCGCGCCCGTGATGTCACTGGTCCCACGGGTCAGCTCGGTCAGGATGTACTCCTCGATGCGAGCCAAGTTCGCCGCGTCCTTCGCTGCATCCTTGGCCGAGTCGGGCCCGGTCGCTCGGATACTGCCGCGCAAGCGAGTGAGCAGCTCCTTCTCGCGGCCCGCGATCGGTTCGGGCATGCCATAGCGGGTCAGCAAGTCGCGGAACTCCCGGTTGAAGATGCCGTCCCCATCGAGCGTCGTTGCCCCGTACCTTGCCCCGTAGTCCGGGTGCAAGCTGTAGGCATAGTTGGTCTGCTGGGCCCCCCCCGAGGTCGTAATCCAAACGTCGCTCGAAGAGAGTCCGAGATCCTTGCGCAGGTACTCGAAGATCGTTGGGTCGGGGCCGCGGCTGTTGTCCCGAATGCCGCGCGGCTCACTGATCCCTGTGAAGATCGAGAGGGTGGCTCCGAAGTGGCCCAGGTTGGCGGTGCGCATGCGGGGATAGAGCACCCCTTCGGCAGCCATGCCGACCAGGTTGGGGACGTTGGCGGGGGTCCCGAAGGTCTCGCGGGTCCGTACACCCCCTGCAAAGGCGATGAACACGACGCGCTCGGTCTTCTTGCCCTCACGCAGAGGAGCCCGACCTGGAAAGGCGTCGCGGCGGGCGTGCGGGGCCCAAGCTTTCCAAACGGGCCAGGCCGCGCTCGAGAGCGCGGCGCCCCGCAGGAGGTCCCGGCGAGTCGGATCGGTATGAGTCATGGAGTTGCTCCTAGGCCCCTCGGAGCGCTCTAATAGCTGTAGTATTCCCTACTGGTCATTAGAGCGTAAACGACCGTTCGGGTACGACATTCCGGCTCCTTTAATGCCCTGGTGAACTGAGCCAGCTCGTCCTCCGCAGCCGGACGGCCGAGCAAGCGCCGGAAGAGTCCGTCGATCCAAGCCGCCGGATCCTCGAGCGATTCCTTGGTGGGGAGCCTGACCTCCTCGCCGTCGATGAGGAGCTGCACGAGGACTGCCCGCAGGGGTCTGGCATCCGAGAGCCCGTCCAGGGCGTAGCGCATGGGCTCCATCTCCTCGTCGGTCGGCAGACGGTCCAAGAGATCCACGAAGATGCCGCGCACGAAGAGACGATTGGACTCGGGAACCGGATGGTTCAAACGCATGAGGTATTCGGGCGAGAGGAACCACTCGCGCACGAGCGAAAGGAACTCGTAGGGATCACGAAAGAAGCGTCTCGCATCCGTGATCTGGCGTTCCTTGGGGATCGGTTGCTTGAGATAGCGCTCGTACTCTCGACTGACCAGGTGCCGCGCGGCCTGCTTGCTCTCGATGCAGGTCTTCACCACACCGGCCTGGCTATCGATCGTGTGGCCCAGAAAGCGAGCGGAGCGACCGTCGTAGGCGGCCTTGCCCAGCTCCAGCTCGCGCTTGACGTCCTGGACCGTCATGCCGCAAAACTGTTCCATCACCACCGTGACGAAGGTATCCGCTCCGGGATTGCGTAGCTCGAAACTGGAAGTCAAGGCCAGCCGATGCAGGGCATCCCTCACCGAGAGACGCCCCTCGGCCAGCTTCTCGGGTATCGCGCGTGCAGCCTCGGTTTCGGGACGGAAGCGATCGATCAGGAGGAAGTAGTACAACTGTTCCGCCCACCACTCGCTCCAGAAGGGCCGGCTCCCAAGGAGCTCATCGAGGAGTTCGTCCAGACCCCGACCCGACCAGGTTTCACGCTCCGCGGAGAGGGGCGGCCGACCCAGCAGGTCGAAGAAGACCGTCCGCAGAGACCGGGCATCCATCGCCCGGATCCGGGCCGCGGTGGTGCGCTGCTGGGGGTCCTGGGAGGGGGTCGAGGTCCGATCCTGGAGCTTGAAGTCGTGGCGATGGATGCGCATGGATTCGAGAGAGGAAGAGACGGATCTCCCGATCTATTGGACCACCATCTGGCCAGGAGGTAGTGCCTGATTCCCGAATGCCGTGGTTCAGACTGCGCTGCCTTACCCTCGCGGATCACTCGTTCGAGAGACGGCCGGCCACCACTCCGGCCGGTGCCCGGGCCCTCGAGCGCCTCCTCAGAACTCGAACTGCACGCGCAGGTGATCGACGGCGGGACGAGGCGCGACGGGATCGACCCCTCCTCCGACCGTGTCCAGGTCGAAGATCAACTGGAAGCGGAAGAAGTCCCACGGCTCCAGATTCAGCTCGTCGAGATCGGTCGTCAGCTCATCCCCGTGGGTCGCTGAATAGGAGAGCGTTTCGGACGGAAGTCCAGTGATGGGATCCGTGACGGTAGCGTCGTACTCGATGCGCACTTCGGTCTCTGCCGGATAGGCATCCGAGATCCCTGCGGTCTCGAGACGGACGGTCTGGGGAACGAGACTCGCCAGGATGTCGCCGCCTGCGATGAAGGTAGCGGGATTGGGTCCCGAAGGGTCCATGGAGAGGATGAAGCGATCCGTCGAGCTGTCGTACTGCGCGTTGGCGATCGAGTAGAAGGCGAAGTTGCTCGCATCGGCCGAGTCGGTGAGGAGGACCGTGGCCAATCGCAGGAGAGCCGTGTTCTCCCGGTATCTGGCGTCAGCAGGATCGAGGCCACTCGCATCCAGGGAGATCGTAAGACCCGGAGCAACGAGCACTTCGGGACCCACGAGAGGATCCTCATGCTGGACCGTCTCACTCGCCGTATGGGGGACGGCACCACCCAAGCCCCGCAGGAGGACTTGGCTCTCTCCTCCGGCCGCATTGGCGCGCGCGAGCCCGAGAGCGACCCATTTCGAACGCGTCATGGAGAGGCGACCAAAGAACGGGATCATCTGATCCGGCTCCACGCCGGGCGCCTTCCACCCCAGGGGAGGGGGAGCCGTGACATAGGTCGGATCGAGCCCCGAGGCGTAGGTACCACCGAACTCGGCCTCCAGGTCCGGGAAACGTAGGTCCGCCAGATCGTCCACGTGGAACTGGATGATGCCCGGCCCACCGTCTCCTCCCGCCGCGACACAGGGTCCGTCGAGTTCGTCGATGTCCGGCAGAGCCTGAAAACAGACCTCCTGCAGGGGAGGCACGTTCGAATAGGTGAAGTACTCGAGGGGGATGCGGTTGCAGTTCCAAGGAACATCGTTCGCAAAGGAGGAACCGCCGCGATTGAAGTTTCCCGCGCCGCCCTGGCCGCCCACGGCGGAGATGGCCCTCGTCCCATGCCCGCTGGAGTCGTCCTTGTACCAGGGCCCGGCGTTCTCAGCCCGCCCGTAGATCACGATCTGATCCGCGCTGGAGAGCACGATGTGTCCTCCCCCGCCGCCGCCGGACCCACCGCCGATGCGCGTGCTCCCGTTCTCACCACCCCCACCTGAGCCCCCGTCGGCATTGATGCGACCTGCGATGCCGGTATCTCCGATCGTGATCGGTCCGATCGCGAGGATGCGCAGGCCGCCTCCAGGATCCGTGGCCCCGGTCGGCCCAGCAGGGCCTCGTCCAGGGCCCGGACCCGGCCATGGCAAGCGGCCCGCAGCTTGCCGAGCCCGGCCCGCGCGCGCAGATGCTCGGGGTCCAGGCGATCTTCTCGCACGCCGCACCAGGACACGACGCACAGGTCGGGATCCGCGGCGAGCAGCTCGTCCGCAGAGATCTCCAGGCTCGACCCCGGGCGGTCGCCGAACACGTTCACCGCTCCCGCGAGGTCCAGGACCTCGTTGCTGTAGCAGTCGCGCCCCGGGGTGAACATGGGTCGCGGCCACCACTCCAGGTACACCCGCGTCGGCCGGACCGGCCGCGCGCGCAGCAGGGCCTCGCGCCGGGCGTCGAAACGCGACACGGCCTGTGCGCCCGTGGCCTCCGCGTGCAGGTGGCGGGCCACGCGGCCCAGGTCGTCGCGGATCTCGTCCAGCCCGCGCGGCGCGAGCACGACCTGGGGCAGGCCACGCGCGCGCAGCCCGGTGACCACACGCTCCATCCCGGGCACGCTCAGGCTCGATACCACGAGGTCCGGCGCGAGCCTGGCCACCGCGTCCAGGTCGGGCCCCAGATCGGGGCCCAGGCGCGCGAGCCGTTCCACCCCGGGGGGAAAGTCGCTGGAGTCCTCGCACGCGACGACCCGATCGAAGGCGCCGAGCTCGTGCACGACCTCGACGCAGGAGGGCGCCAGGGTGACCAGCCGCAAGGGCACCGGCGCAGGGGAGGCGTCGCCGAGGTCGGCCGGGGAGATCGGGCCCGCGCGCAGGAGGCGGCCGGTGTCATCGGCCAGCTCCATGCGCCGCTGGCCCCGGGCCACGAGCCAGCACGCTACGGCGTGCCCCAGATCCGGGTCGCGCGCCCCGGCGGCCGCGTCCACCCGCTGGCGCTCGAGGAACTCCGGGAAGGCCTCCACTGCCGCGTTGAGTTCCCAGCTCCGCGGCGGATGGGCCTCGAAGTAGCGTTCGGAGAGGCGCTCGAAGAGCGCCTCGCCCATCAGTGCCTTGGTCATTGGGTAGTCCTTGGCGAGGGTGCGCAGGATGTGCCCCTTGACGAAGCGCTGGTAGATCGCGAGGCGGTCGGGCCGGACGCCGACGCGCGGGGCGGCCGCCTCGGCCGAGCCCCGGCCTCGAAAGACC
>JALWOP010000031.1 GCA_027083445.1 Planctomycetota bacterium
CCCGCCTTCGAGCTCGATCTGCGCGGGGCGGAGGGTGGCGAGGGGGAGGAGCCGTTGGGGGAGCTTCATAGATGGACATGCGCTGAAGGGGCGCTTCGCGTCTCACGCCCGGTGCTCAGCCGGCCCAGGCGGTGCGCTCCGGCTCGAGACCCCTCGCGTAGAGGTCGCGCACGCGTCCCGCGGCTCGCAGGTAGGGCTCGAAGACCCCAGCCTGCGCCTCCCCGTCGGCCAGGTGTGTCTTGCCACTGGCCCGATCGAACCAGAAACGCACCCACCCCAGCTCGTCCACACGAAAGGCATACAACGTGGCACCGGACCTCTCTCCGAGCTTCTCGATGGGGATGTACATGGGGCGCCCTATCCGGATCGCCGCTCGGGAGGGGGGCAAGTTCTTCACCTCCCGCTAGGCTGTACGCCAATGGGACCCCTCCTCGCTTTGCTCTGTGTCTTGCCGTCCGACTCCTTCGTGCGGATCGAGCGTGCCTTCCCCCGCCTGCGTTTCGAGCGTCCGATCCTGCTCACCCACGCCGGGGATGGAAGCGGTCGCATCTTCGTCGCCGAGCAGGGCGGGCGGATTAGGGTCTTCTCGGGCAAGGATGAGGATGTGGCCGAGAGCCGGCTCTTCCTCGACATCACCGGGCGGGTCAGCCGAAGCGGCAACGAGGAGGGACTCCTCGGGCTCGCCTTTCCTCCCGACTATGCCGAGAGCGGTCAGTTCTACGTGCACTACTCCTCGGCGGTGCGCGATCAGGTCAGCATCGTGGCCCGCTTTCATGTCGATCCAGAGGATCCGAACCGGGCCCTGCCCGACTCCGAAGAACTCGTACTCGCCCAGCCCCAGCCCTACCGCAACCACAACGGTGGGTGCCTCGCCTTCGGCCCACGCGGCATGCTCTACATCTCCTTCGGCGACGGGGGAGCGGCCAACGACCCGCACGGGAATGGACAGAATCCCTCCACCTTCCTCGGGTCGATCCTACGCATCGATGTCTCCGAGGATCCCTACGTCGTTCCCGAGGACAATCCCTTCGTCGGGCGAGAGGGCTACGCGGGTGAGGTCTGGGCCTACGGGTTCCGCAATCCCTGGCGCTTCTCCTTCGATCGAAAGAGCGGCGATCTGTGGGTTGGAGATGTCGGGCAGAATCGATTCGAGGAGATCGATCTCGTCGTGCGCGGGGGTAACTACGGCTGGAACGCCTTCGAAGCGAGCCACGACTTCCCCGGCAAGTCCAAGGCCTTGGATCCCGCCGAGCACATCCCGCCCGTGGCGGAGTACGGGCGTGACCAGGGGATCTCGGTCACCGGCGGCTACGTCTACCGGGGAGCGCGTCATCCCGAACTGGCCGGGCGTTATTTCTATGGCGACTACTACTCGGGCAACATCTGGAGCCTGCGTCCGGGGGAGGCGCCGCGCCTGTGTCTGCGCAGTGGGCGGAGCATCTCCTCCTTCGGTGAGGACGAGGCCGGCGAACTCTACCTGTGCAGCTTCGATGGGGGCATCTACCGCCTGCTCCCGAGCGACGAGGAGCCGGGAGGGTTCTCCCGCTGGCCGCGCAAGCTCTCGCAGACGGGGCTCTTCGCGTCGATGAAGGACCACACCCCCGCCGAGGGCGTTCTGGCCTATGACGTCGTGGCGAAGTTTTGGTCGGACGGTGCCGGGAAGGAGCGTTGGATCAGCCTGCCTGCGGGCAAGGCGCTTACCTACCGGCCGGAGGGGACCTTCGAGGTGCCGGTCGGGACGCGCATCGTCAAGCACTTCCGCACCCCCGAGCGAAGGCGGCCGCGGCTGCTGGAGACGCGCATCATCGAGCGCACCGAAGAGGGCTGGCTCGCGGCGACCTACCTCTGGGATCGGGGCCAGCGCGATGCGACTCTGACTCCCCAGGGGCGTCAGTTCGAGGTCTACGGGCATGGGATCCAGACGTGGCAGGCCCCCTCCGCTTCGGAATGCGCCACCTGCCACGTGGAGGGCGCGGGCTTTCTGCTCGGACTGCGCGCGGCGCAGCTCGATCGGGATGGCCAACTCGAACGTTGGGCGCGAGAGGGCCGCTTGAAGCTTCCCGTGGGGCCGCTGCCGCCGCACGTGGCTCTGGTCGACCCCTACGACGAAGAGGCGCCCCTCGAGCAGCGGGCACGCACCTGGCTCGATGTCAACTGCGCCATGTGTCACTACCCGGGGGGGCCGGGCAACGCCTCCTTCGACGCCCGCGCGTCGACACCCCTGGAGCGCACGGGACTCCTGGACGGGGAGGTGACCCAGGGCGGGG